>CAMDEV010000007.1 GCA_945896925.1 Auritidibacter sp. Marseille-P8566 | reverse complement strand
ATGCGAACAGCAAGAACTGGAAGACGGAAATTCTAGACAAGAACGAATCAGATCTTGGTGGAGTCAAAGATGTTCAGGTAGCGATCAAGGGCAACTCTGCAGATCCTGCTGAAGGTGTTTGGGCTCACTTGAAGTATGAAGGTGGAGTGCACAGAGTTCAACGCGTTCCTGTTACTGAAACTCAGGGAAGAATTCACACTTCTGCTGCTGGTGTTCTGGTCTTCCCAGAAGTTGATGCTCCAGAAGAAGTCGAGATTAGCCAAAACGAAATCCGAGTTGACGTTTTCCGTTCTTCAGGTCCTGGTGGTCAATCAGTTAACACAACAGACTCAGCTGTTCGAATTACTCACTTACCAACTGGAATCGTTGTGTCAATGCAGAACGAAAAATCTCAGCTGCAAAACCGTGAAGCTGCGATGCGTGTTCTTCGTGCTCGTATCCTCGCAGCCCAGCAGGAAGCACTTGAAGCAGAACTATCTGCTGCACGTAAGTCTCAGGTAAAAAGCGTTGACCGTTCGGAGCGCATCAGAACGTATAACTTCCCAGAGAACCGAATTGCAGATCACCGCACTGGCTATAAGTCATACAACCTTGATCAGGTGATGGATGGTGCTCTAGAGCCAGTTATTCAATCTGCGATTCAGGCAGATGAAGAAGCAAGATTGGCTGCTCTAGGCGAATCTGCCTAATGAAAATAAAACTTGCACTGGAAAGTGCAGCAGCTAAATTTGAAAAAGCTGGCATCGAATCTGCTTTAGTTGATGCTGAAATACTTCTTGGTCACTTGCTAAACCTCACTCGAGGCGAACTGCAATCAAAGATCTTTACCGATGAAGAGTTTTCTTTAGTTGAAGAGTTTGAAGCGCTAGTCGCTAAAAGAGCGGAACGTTTGCCACTGCAACACCTAACAGGAGTCGCATACTTCAGAAGACTTGCTTTAAAAGTTGGCCCTGGCGTTTTCATTCCCAGGCCAGAGACAGAAGTTGTAACACAGATAGCTGTTGATGCTCTAAAGGCATCCGGATCTGCAGAACCTATCGCCGTTGATCTAGCAACAGGCTCTGGAGCTATTGCCCTTAGCCTTGCGGTTGAAGTTCCTAACGCTAAAGTATTTGCAATTGAACTAAGCGAAGAAGCTCTTAAATACACCACTCAGAACTTCGCTGAACTAGCACCTGATGCAGTTCTAGTTCAGGGTGATTTGGCGGATGCCTTCCCTGAGCTGAATGGCACGGTAGATGTCTTGGTTTCTAACCCTCCCTATATTCCAGATGAGATGATTCCTATCTATCCAGAGGTGCATCTGCATGATCCAAGCTTGGCTTTATATGGGGGAGCAGGCGGTCTAGATGTTGTCCGAAAGGTGGAGGAAGCTGCTAGAAGACTGCTTAGGCCTGGTGGTTCTCTTATCATTGAACATGCCGACATGCAGGGAGAAGCAGTTCGGGAACTACTATTGGCATCAGGGTGGCGACAAGTTCGCACACACAGAGATTTGGTTGGTCGAGACCGAGCAACTACCGCGCTGGCATAGAAAGTTAGGTGAATGGTGCAGAGAATATTTGACTGTTCAGTTGACACTGATCTGCTAACTGGAATGCGCTTGGCAAAAGTTAGTTTGGGTAGAAACGAACTTGCAGTTATTCCGACTGACACCGTTTATGGTCTGGCAGCAAACGCCTTTTCACCGGATGCTGTTCAAAAACTTTTATCAGCAAAAGGCAGGGACAGACAGTCTCCGCCCCCAGTTCTAATTGCCAACCTAAACATGGCACGTGCACTAGTTGAATCCCTTCCTGAAGCAGCAGTGAAACTTGCTGAAACTTTTTGGCCAGGTGCGCTAACCATGATTCTGAAATCTCAGCCTTCACTGGATTGGGATTTAGGGGAGACCAAGCAAACCGTTGCTCTTCGAGTTCCAGATCACAAGATTGCTCTAGCTCTAATCGAAGAGACGGGCCCATTGGCGGTTTCCAGCGCTAACCTAACCGGTGAACCGGCAGCAACAACTGCTAAACAAGCTTTTGATTACCTAGCTGACTCTGTCGAGGTTTATCTAGATGGTGGACCAAGCCCTAAGGGAGAGGCTTCAACAATTCTTGATCTAACCGGATTAGTCGATGCTTACGATGACAAGGGTGAAGTAAGGACCACAGGCAAGGTAAAGGTAATCCGCCAGGGTGCACTAAGCATTTCCAAAATCCGAACTGTCATCGGAGATTTGTTAGAAAGCACTGATAACTAGTGCGCGCTTATCTACTCTTGATGGGTATCGCTTTTGTGGTCACATACCTTTCAACTCATCTGGTGCGTCGTGCAGCAGCCAAATACGAGATCTATCCAAAAGCAATTAGAGATAGGGATAGCCACAGCAATCCAACACCGAGAATCGGTGGCATTGCGATGTTCCTTGGTTTCCTGGTTTCATTAGCAATCGCTGCACCAATTGGCTGGTTTGATGTTGTCTTTGCAGATCCAGGGCCGATTATCGCAATTTCAGTTGCGGCACTGATTATTATGGTCATCGGTTTCTTTGATGACCTATATGACTTGGACTGGACACTTAAACTTGCTGGTCAGTTCCTAGCAGCAGGGGTGCTGGCTTGGAATGGTGTCCAAATTGTTTCGCTTCCTATCTTTGGAATCACCGTTGGGTCTTTTGGTGTCTCATTCGTAGTCACGGTGTTCCTAGCCGTTCTGATTATGAACGCCGTGAACTTTATTGATGGACTTGATGGTCTTGTTGCTGGAGTTGTTTTAATTGGAACTGCTGTCTTCTTTGTCTACTCATACCTCTTGGCGCAACAGATTTCACCAACCAACTACTTCAACTTGGCAACCATGCTCTCTGCGATAGTGATTGGTATGTGTGCTGGCTTCCTCCCACACAACTGGCATGTGGCAAAAATCTTCATGGGAGATTCAGGAGCTTTGCTTCTAGGACTATTGATGACAACCTCTGCACTGACTGTGACTGGTCAGATCGACCCGGCTTCACTGAATAGGGATGATTTAGTTCCGGCAGTTCTTCCTTTGATCTTGCCTACTTCCATCCTGATTTTGCCTCTACTTGACTTCGCTCTAGCTGTAGTTAGAAGACTTGCTGCCGGTAAATCACCTTTTGCTGCCGACAGAAAGCACCTGCACCACAGGCTTCAGGACTTTGGGCACAGCCACATGGGTTCAGTCCTGGTCTTTTACTTCTGGTCAATCTCAGTGTCGGTCAGCTGTCTACTGTTGTTCCTTACCGATATTGTCTGGGTAGTGCTTTTTGCGGTTGCATCTATTTCTGCTTCCCTCACATACACAGCCTGGCCAGCCGTAATAAAGTTCCGTAACAGAAAGAGAACAGCAAATGTTTGACAGTTTGAGCACAGTGATGGCTAGGGTTCTGAAACTTGGGTCACTACTAGTTCTTGCCATAGCTTTGCTTGGCGCTCTTATTGGTTACCTAGCGATCGGGGTATCCGGTGTTTATGCGGCCCTGATTGGGTCCGCAGCGGCATTCCTGTTCACTGCGCTGACTGCTCTGAGCGTTCTAATTGGCTCAAAGCTGAACTTGGCTGGATTTCTAGGCGCTGTTTTAGGTGGCTGGCTAGTCAAGATGGTGCTCTTTTTGATCGGTTTCAGCATGCTAAATCGAGCAGAGTGGTTGACCAGAGAATCCAGACCTATCGTGTTTTTCACGGTTGTTGCTGCGGTTATCGGTGGACTGGTTATCGACACAATGATCGTCTCGAAGGCAAGACTGACCTCAAGTGAAGAAAAGCCTTAACTTTCCAAGAAATATGGCTCTGGTTGGCATTTAAGTCATCCATATTCCTGATAACATTTAGTCATCGCTCGCACTTATGTCGCAGCGTAAAGCACTGTAAATCGCCGCAAGGTTAGGTTATGACCTGCCCCGAAACAGGAGTAAAAGCTGTTGGTATCTTCGCTCTCACTGCTTAGTGCAGTTCTGAAGCCTGTCGCTGAAGGCGAAGGCGGCTTCGAAGCGCCAACAATTAACGAGTTTTACCCTGAAGTTGTTGCATTTGCTGGCACCCCATTTGAATTAAACCGAATCATGTTGATTCGTCTTCTTGTAACTGCACTCCTAATTTTGGTTTTCTGGCTTTGGTCAAACCGTTTCCGAAAGAGCACCGAAACCGGTCAGTTTGTTCCTGGTCGCTTCCAGATGTTCGGTGAAATGGCATTGAATTTCGTTCGTAAGTCAATTGCTCATGAGCAACTGGGGGAGAAGGACGGCGATCGCTTCCTGCCTCTGCTAACCACAATATTCTTCATTGTTCTAGGTATGAACATCACAGGCATCATCCCAGGTCTAAACATTGCTGGAACTTCTGTAATTGGTTTGCCTCTAATCCTGGCTTTAGCTGCCTATGTGACTTTCATCTACGCAGGAGTCAAGAAGCACGGGCTTGGTTTTTTCAAGAACGCACTATTCCCAGCTGGTGTTCCACCTGCTTTCTACGTGTTGGTAACTCCGATTGAGTTCCTCTCTACTTTCATTCTTCGTCCAGTGACCCTTGCTCTTCGTTTGATGATGAACATGATCGCCGGCCACTTGCTCCTTGTTCTCTGCTTTACAGCGACCCAGTATTTCTTCTTCAACTCAGAAGGTATCTTCAAGGCCTTCGGTGTTGGAACCTTTACCTTCGGGTTTGTCTTCACTCTCTTTGAGATGTTGGTGGCATTCCTGCAGGCATACGTCTTCACACTGCTAACGACTGTCTATATTCAGCTGTCGCTAGCAGATGAACACTAGAAACAAAAAGAGTTAGCAACCGCTAATTCAAACCATGGAAGGAAAATAAAGTGCAGATTATTCACTTGGCAGCAGAAGCTGCAACTCAGGTATCACAGGTATCAGGTAACCTCGGCGTTCTAGGCTACGGTCTAGCAGCAATTGGTCCTGGTATCGGTGTAGGACTTGTTGTTTCAAAGACAATCGAGTCAATCGCTCGCCAGCCAGAACTAGCAGCTCGTCTGCAGGTAACAATGTGGCTTGGTATTGCGTTTACCGAAGCTCTAGCCCTTATTGGTCTAGCAACCCCATTCATCTTCGCAGCCTAGGACTTACCTAAATGACTCCAGTTATTCACGAAATTATGCGCACTTCAGCGGCTGCAAACCCGCTAGTGCCTGCAACTGCTGACCTAGTTTGGTCTGCAGTTGTTTTCGCGATTCTGCTGGTCTTCTTCTGGTTCAAGGTGCTGCCTAACTTCAAAAAGAACATTGACGCAAGAACTGAGGCGATCGAAGGTCGTCTAGCTCTTGCTGAGAAAGCTCAGGCTGAAGCGGCAGCTAAGACTGCAAACATCGAAGCTGACCAAGCAGCTGCAAGACAGGAGCGCGCAGAGATTATCAATGCCGCTCGTGCCGAAGCAGCTCAGGTGTCCGCTGAAATCACTGAAGCAGCAAAGCTAAACGCAGAGCGCATGATTGAAAACGCAAAGAAGCAGATTGACGCAGACACACAGGCTGCCGTTATCGCTCTTCGCGCTGAAGTCGGAAGCCTAGCTCTTGAGCTTGCATCAAGCGTCGTGCAGAACAACCTAAAAGAAGACAAGAGTGCCTCAGCAATTGTTGATGGCTTCTTGGCAGATCTAGAAAAAGAAGGCAAGTAGTAATAATGGCTTCTTCAACTCGACAAGCACTTGCCCAGGCTAAGGCAGAGGTTTCTGCTTACCTTGGCTCAGAGCTCAGTTTCGCGACTGATCTATTTGTCGTTGCTGATGCAATTTCGAGCTCTGCTCAGTTGCGCGGTATTCTCTCGGACCCTTCCACTGAGAGTGCAAACAAGAACGGTCTAGTTGACCGCGTGTTTGGCGGCAAGGTTAGTGCAAGTGCTATCGAGTTTGTGAAGAAAGTTGTTGCTAAGCGTTTCTCCAGAGGTATTGACCTAGTTGTTGTTCTTGAACAGCTTGGAGTCCATGCTGCTGCTGCAACCGCTGCTAAGACTTCAGTTCTAGAACAGGTTCAGAGTGAACTATTTGCTTTCCAGCAGGTAGTTGCATCTAACCGAGATCTTCAGTTCGCACTAAGTAACAAGAGTGCCCCAAATGCAGTAAAGCTTGCTTTGGTTGAAGCTCTTGTTGGCAACAAAGTAACACCGGTAACTAAGGCAGTTATCAACCAAGCGATTGGTGCTGCTCGTGGACGTCGTATTGCAACAGTGCTTGACCAGTTTGGTAAGCAGATTGCTGCATATGGTGAATCACTGGTTGCTACCGTTACTGTTTCAACTGCTCTTGATCAAAACCAGATTGAACGTCTCCGTTCATCTCTGGCTAAGACCTATGGTCAGCAGATCCGCTTGAACGTCGAGGTTGATTCTTCAATCATCGGTGGAATGGTTGTTCAGATTGCTGGCGAGATTATCGACGGAAGCGTAAGCAGCCGTTTGCAAAACCTAAAACTGCAGATGGCTTCCGCCGCTGCAAGTGTTAACCGAAGCTAACGCTTCAGAAGTAGAGGGAACAAGATGGCAGATCTAAGCATCAGTCCGGATGAGATTCGCGACGCGCTAAAGGACTTTGCTAGCTCATACGAGCCAACTCAGGCTAGCCGCACTGAGATTGGTCACGTAATCGATGCTGGTGACGGTATTGCTCACGTTGAGGGTCTTCCGAGTGTTATGGCTAACGAACTTCTAAAGTTCGAAGACGGCACTTTGGGTCTGGCTCAGAACCTAGACGAGCGTGAAATCGGTGTCATCATCCTTGGTGAGTTCGGTCACATTGTTGAGGGAATGAAAGTTGAGCGCACAGGCGAGATTCTTTCTGTTCCTGTTGGTGACGAGTTCCTAGGTCGCGTTGTAAACCCTGTTGGTGCACCAATCGATGGCAAGGGTGAAATCAAGACCACTGCTCGTCGTGCACTTGAGCTTCAGGCTCCTGGTGTTATGGCTCGTAAGTCAGTTCACGAGCCGCTACAGACTGGTATCAAGGCGATTGACGCGATGATTCCTGTTGGTCGTGGACAGCGTCAGCTGATCATCGGTGACCGTCAGACTGGTAAGACTGCTATTGCTATCGATACCATCATCAACCAGAAGGCTAACTGGGAATCAGGCGACCCGAAGAAGCAGGTTCGCTGTATTTATGTTGCTATTGGTCAAAAGGGTTCAACTATTGCCTCCGTAAAGGGTGCTCTAGAAGCAGCTGGTGCAATGGAATATACAACCATCGTTGCATCTCCTGCATCTGACCCAGCTGGTTTCAAGTACCTAGCTCCATACACCGGTTCTGCAATTGGTCAGCACTGGATGTATGACGGCAAGCACGTCCTAATCATTTTTGATGACCTATCAAAGCAGGCCGAGGCTTATCGTTCGATTTCCCTATTGCTTCGTCGTCCGCCAGGTCGTGAAGCATACCCAGGTGACGTTTTCTACCTACACTCACGTCTACTTGAGCGTTGTGCGAAACTGAACGATGAGCTAGGTGCTGGTTCGATGACTGGTCTACCAATCATTGAGACCAAGGCCAACGACGTATCTGCATACATTCCGACCAACGTTATTTCTATTACCGATGGTCAGATCTTCTTGCAGTCAGACTTGTTCAACGCAAACCAGAGACCTGCTATTGACGTAGGTATCTCTGTTTCTCGTGTTGGTGGTGCTGCTCAGGTTAAGGGCATCAAGAAGGTTTCTGGAACATTAAAGCTTGAGCTTGCTCAGTATCGTTCCCTTGAGGCTTTCGCAATGTTCGCAAGCGACCTAGATGCTGCATCTCGTCAGCAACTAGCTCGTGGTGCACGTCTAATGCAGCTGCTAAAGCAGCCTCAGTATTCTCCATACCCAGTTGAAGAACAAACCATTTCTATCTGGGCAGGTACTACAGGCAAGCTTGATGAAGTTCCTGTTGAAGACGTTCTTCGTTTCGAAAGCGAACTGCTTGATTACCTACGTCGTAACTCACAGGTGCTAACCACCATTCGTGAGACCAACGACCTAAAGGATGACACAGTTGCAGCTCTTGAGGCAGATGTCTTGAAGTTCAAGAAGAGCTTCCTGACCGGTGTTGGTAAGCCGCTAGCTTCAGTTGGCAACGAGTCTGTTGCAGCTATCGCTGAAGAAGAAGTTGACCAAGAGCAGATTGTTAAGCAGAAGCGCTAAGCGTTACTGAAGATTAGGTAAAGGAAAAGCAATGGGAGCGCAACTTCGGGTCTACAGGCAGAAGATTAAATCTGCTCAGACGACCAAGAAGATCACTCGCGCAATGGAGTTGATCTCTGCTTCGCGTATTTATAAAGCGCAGCAGCGTCTAGCCGCGGCTAACCCATACTCTCGTGCAATCACTCGTGCTGTTTCTGCTGTTGCAACTTTCTCTAACATCGATCATCCACTAACTACTGAGCCTGCAGAGATTCGCAGAAGCGCTGTAGTGATTTTCACAAGTGACCGTGGTCTTGCTGGTGCTTTCTCATCTAACGTGATGAAAGAAGCAGAGCAGCTCTCACAGCTACTTCGTGACCAGGGTAAAGATGTTGTTTACTACCTAGTTGGTCGCAAGTCAGTTGGTTTCTTCTCATTCCGTAAGCGTGCAGCAATTAAGTCTTGGACTGGTGGAACTGATCTTCCAGTATTTACAACTGCTCAGGAAATCGCCGAAGCTGTTGTTGACTCATTCAACCTTGGCTTTGAAGATGGCGGAGTTGACGAGATTCACCTGGTATACAACAAGTTCGTGTCGATGATCAGCCAGGAACCTCAGGTTGTTCGTTTGCTTCCTCTTGAGATTGTTGAGGGAGTGGCAACACCAGAAGCAAATGAAGTCTTCCCACTTTACGAGTTTGAACCTGATGCAAGCAAGGTATTGGATGCACTGCTGCCTGTTTACATCGAGTCTCGCATTTTCAACGCAATGTTGCAGTCAGCTGCAGCGGAGCACGCAGCAAGACAGAAAGCAATGAAGTCAGCAACTGAAAACGCTGACAAGTTAATCAAGAACTACACCAGATTGTCGAACTCAGCTCGTCAATCTGAAATTACCCAGCAGATTTCCGAAATCGTTGGTGGTGCCGACGCCCTTGTCGACACCAGCGACAAAGAATAGAAAGATAAGAAGACATGGCCGAGAACAAGAACGTTGCTAGCGGACGTATTGCCCGCGTAACAGGTCCAGTTGTTGACATCGAGTTTCCACACGATGGCATCCCTGGCATCTACAACGCGCTAACCACCGAGATCACACTGAACGGGGAGACCACAACTCTTACCCTTGAGGTTGCTCAGCACCTAGGTGATGACCTAGTGCGTGCAATTGCGCTGAAGCCAACCGATGGTTTGGTTCGTGGCCAGGCAGTTCAGGACACCGGTGCCCCTATCTCTGTTCCTGTAGGTGATGTCACCAAGGGTAAGGTTTTCAACGTTACCGGTGACATTCTGAACGGCAAGCCAGGCGACAAGGTTGAGGTGCACGAGCGTTGGCCGATTCACCGTAACCCACCTTCATTCGACCAGCTTGAGTCAAAGACTGAGATGTTTGAGACCGGTATCAAGGTTATTGACCTCCTTACCCCATATGTTCGTGGTGGAAAGATTGGTCTATTCGGTGGTGCTGGTGTTGGTAAGACAGTTCTTATTCAGGAAATGATTTACCGTGTTGCTGAAGACCACGATGGTGTGTCAGTGTTCGCTGGTGTGGGTGAGCGTACCCGTGAAGGTAACGACCTTATCGACGAAATGACCGAGTCAGGTGTTATCGACAAGACAGCACTGGTCTTCGGCCAGATGGATGAGCCACCAGGCACCCGTCTTCGCGTTGCTCTTTCAGCTTTGACCATGGCGGAATACTTCCGTGACGTTCAGAAGCAGGATGTGCTTTTGTTCATCGACAACATCTTCCGTTTCACTCAGGCAGGTTCCGAGGTTTCAACACTGCTAGGCCGTATGCCTTCAGCTGTGGGTTACCAACCAAACCTTGCAGATGAGATGGGTATCCTTCAGGAGAGAATTACCTCTACCCGTGGTCACTCAATTACATCTCTTCAGGCTATTTATGTACCTGCGGATGACTACACCGACCCAGCCCCGGCAACAACATTCGCTCACCTTGATGCAACAACAGAGTTGAGCCGTGAAATCGCTTCTAAGGGTCTATACCCTGCTGTGGATCCACTAACTTCAACCTCTCGTATCTTGGACCCACGCTTTATTAGCGCTGACCACTATTCGACAGCAATTAGAGTGAAGCAGATCTTGCAGAAGAACAAGGAACTTCAGGAAATCATCGCCATCCTTGGTGTTGAAGAATTGAGCGAAGAGGACAAAATCACCGTATCTCGTGCTCGTCGTATCCAGCAGTTCCTATCTCAGAACACATACATGGCTGAAAAGTTCACCGGTGTTAAGGGTTCAACTGTTCCACTAAAGGACACCATCGAGGGCTTCTCAGCAATTGCTAACGGAGACTTCGACAACGTTGCAGAGCAGGCGTTCTTCAACGTTGGTGGCTTGGAAGACGTTGAGCGTCAATGGGCAAAGATTCAGTCAGAGATTAAGTAATCATGGCTGATAAGACCCTAAGAGTTGAGCTAGTAGCTGCCGATCGTGCAGTCTGGTCAGGCGATGCCAAGATGGTTATCGCTAAGACCGTTGAGGGAGAGATTGGTTTACTAGCCGGTCACGAACCAATGCTTGCCATTCTAGGTTCAGGTGAAGTTCGTATCACCTTGCCAACAGGGGAGTCCATCAAGGCAACAGCTGCAGATGGCTTCCTATCAGTTGAACATGATGTTGTCACAATCGTGGCAAGAGATGCACAACTGGCATAAAGACCAAAGAATAAAGCCCCGAGGAATCTCGGGGCTTTATCTATTTAATCCTGTTCAGGTCTTCTTTTTGCAGGAGCTTCACGTCTATTGGCTGCTGGAACCCACTTCATGTCGCCGCCGTGCTTGATGTTTGCATAGCGGGCTAGGACGAATAGTAGATCGCTGAGTCTGTTTAGATACTTAGCGGCAGTAAGGCTGACACCACCGTCGGTGTGGCCCTTCTTAGCAGGCTCTGTGCCGTGTTCCTCAATGGCGTGCCAGGTTGCTCGTTCTGCTCTTCTAACCACAGTTCTGGCTAGGTGAAGACCTGCAGCTAACCCTGATCCACCAGGGATGATGAATGAGTCAAGTTTGTCTAGTTCTGCGTTGTATTTATCGATTGCTGCTTCTAAGGCATCGACCCAGACAGCGTCGACACGAAGAGGCTCGTACTCGTAGTGCTCATTGAGTGGGTTGGATAGGTCAGCACCTAAATCGAAGAGCTCATTCTGAATCTGAAGAAGTAGAGCTAGGGTTTCCTGATCGAACTCGTTTTGAGCCAGGGAGACAGCAACACCAATTGCCGAGTTAGCTTCATCAACATCTGCGTAGGCTTCAATGCGAGGGTCGGTTTTGCGGACTCTGCTGAAGTTTGAAAGGCCAGTTAGACCCTCATCACCGGTTCGGGTGTATATCTTTGTAAGTTTTACCATTAGACAAGTTTAGGCTTATCTGGTGCTCTTATTGTTGCCTCCAAGTGAAACCAAGCGTCTAGGTGGATCAAACCTGACCATCGAGCAGGTGCACCTCAGCTATGGACAACTCAATGAGGCTAGAGACTCCGTTCTAGAGGACCTCTTGAAGCTTTGTAAGAGCAAACCTAAGGCAGCCAAGGCTCTGAAACTTAGCACTAAACAGCTTGGCGAGATTGACCTAAACCTAGCCATAAAGTCAGCGCCAACGATGCCTGCTTTTGAGAGATATGAAGGCACGCTATACAAAGCCATCAATACTGCAACCTTCACAGCTCATGAAGTTGAGATGATGCGCTCGCATGTTTTGATGCAGAGCGCACTATTTGGTTTGATTTCTGCAACGGATCGGATTCCCTGGTATCGACTTTCAGCTGGGACGGTATTGCCGAAGGTAAATTTAAAGAAGATTTGGAAAGAGCATCAGCCGGCGGCTTGGGCAAGGTTGGTAGATACCCCAATCATTGACTTACGTTCAAAGGCATATGTTAATCTGGCTCCAATCCCTGAAGAGATTGACTCTTATTGGGTGGAGGTAGTTGCTGAGGATAGTAAAGGGCAACGTAGAGCCTTAAATCATTTCAATAAGACTGCTAAGGGAGAATTTGTTGGATCTTTTGTTAGAGCAAAGTCAGCGCCTAAGTCTTTGACCCAGCTTAAGGCTGTTGCCAAGAAGGCAGGACTTGGTTTTGAAGTTGAAAGTAAGACAATATTTTTGGTGACCTCAGAAGTGATTAGGAAGAAGTAGTTTAAAATGGCTAAAAAGCAAAGAACTACTTTTGAAAAGGTGCGAATTACGCTTCGATTAATCGGAGGATCTTTAGGTGCATTTCCTGTTGTTGCGTATTTAATTTTTGCATTCTACTTTGACAAGGTTCGATCCAGATTCGATTTAGTGACAAGTGAAGTTTCGGTAATTGAAGGCCCGGCTTTTGAGATGAGCAAGCAGTGGCTCGTCTTGGCCAACTGGGGTTGGACGTACCTTTTGCCCGTTTCTTTATTAATAGCCGCTTGGGACATCGGAGTGTCTCTTTACCGACAAATCAGAGATGCCTAGGAAAGTTCTTTTCGCCTGAAGCACCCTGGAGCATGATCGTTCACAAATCCAGTTGCCTGCATCAACGCATACATTGTTGTTGAGCCAACAAAACCAAACCCCAGTCGTCTCAACTCTTTACTTAGAGCATCGGATTCGGGGCTGGTAGCGCGCCACTCAAAGTTCTTAGCAGCTGTTGTTCTCTTGTTTTCAGGGGGAGCAAATGACCAAACGATGTCGCTGATGCTCTCACCTTGTTTCTGAAGCTCCAGAACTAGGTTGGCATTTTTGATTGTGCTAACTATCTTGGCTCTGTTTCGAATTATGCCTTCATTTAGCATGAGTTTCTCAACATCTATATCTGTTAGCTTGGCAACCTTCTTGACTTCAAAGCTTTTGAACGCTTTTCTAAATCCTTCGCGTCTCTTTAGAATAGTGATCCAAGACAGTCCTGCCTGAAAACCCTCAAGGCTAATCCGTTCAAACATCTCATCATCGCCGAAGCGTGGGACACCCCATTCCTGATCGTGATATTCGATGTATTGGGTGTCTTTACCTGGCCACTTACAGCGGGTCACACCTTCATCATATTTTCTGGTGAAATCACTCATTCTTTAGCGGTTAGACCTTCATGCTGTAATAACCAACGCTTAGTTGGTAATCCATCGCCACCGGAGTAACCAGTGATTTTGCCAGAAGCACCTAGAACTCTGTGACAGCCAACGACTAGTGGAATTGGGTTAGAACCAACAGCTCCACCAACAGCTCTAGCTGCCTTTGGTTTACCAATTGCATCAGCGATGTCTTTATAGGTCTTTAGCTTTCCGAAAGGAATCTTTGCGATCTGCTTCCAGACTGATTTCTGGAACTCTGTGCCGTGAGATAGGTCAACAGGGAAGGTGAACTTAGTTAGGTTGCCTGAGAAGTATTGAGTGAGTTCCTTCTCAGCTGTCTTGAGGACCTGAGAATTACCCACTGAACCTGCTTTTGCATCTGATGCTGCAATGTTTATGAATGTTACTTTCTCATTCTCAGCAAAGACTCTAACAATGCCGATAGGGGTCTTGAACGCTACCCAAGTGTCTCTATGTATCTTCATCTCTTCAGAATACCGAAGCAAAAGTAAAGCCCGGTTATCTTTACCAAAGGGTGGATAACCGGGCTTAACTCCTAGCTTTACATCAGGTCGAACATCTCTCCTGCGAGCGAGAGGCTGTGACGCAAGGTCTGCTCTAGCTCATCGAACTCCTTCTGACCAATGGTTAGCGGTGGGGCTAACTGAACTACAGGGTCGCCACGGTCGTCTGAGCGGCAATATAGGCCGTTGTCATACATGTGGTGAGAGAGGAACTGTCTTAGAAGTTTCTCTGACTCTTCGTCATTGAATGACTCCCTGGTGTCCTTGTCTCTGACTAGTTCAATGGCGTAGAAGTATCCTGCACCACGAACGTCACCAACAATCGGTAGATCCTTTAGCTTCTCCAAGGTCTTCTTGAAAGCAGCCTCGTTGCGAGCAACGTTGCCCACTAGATCTTCTTCGTCGAAGATATCTAGGTTCTCAAGAGCCACAGCACAAGCTACCGGGTGACCAGCGAATGTGTAACCGTGAGAGAAGATGTTAGTTCCGTGCTTGAACGGTTCAAACAGTTTCTCGGTCATCATTAGAGCGCCAAGTGGTTGGTAAGCCGAGGTAATACCTTTTGCACACACCAACATGTCTGGCTCTAATCCGTAACGCTCGCTAGCAAACATTGTTCCGATACGTCCGAAACCATCAATAGTTTCATCTGCTACCAGCAGAACGTCATACTTATCGCAAATCTCACGGACTCGCTTGAAGTATGAAGGTGGGGAAGTGAAACAACCACCTGAGTTCTGAACAGGTTCAAGGAAGAACGCTGCAACTGTGTCTGGATCTTCAAACAGAATCATTTCTTCAACTCTGTCTGCCGCCCACATCGCAAAGGCTTCTTCATTTTCGAAGTCATCCTGTGCTCTATACCAGTTGGTGTTTGGAACTCTGAATGTGCTTGGCACTAGAGGTTCAAACATCTTCTTCATGGATGGGATACCGGTTAGCGATAAAGCTCCATGCGATGTGCCGTGGTAAGCAACTGCTCGGGTAAGAACTTTGTGCTTCAGCGGCTTGCCAGTCATCTTGAAATACTGTTTGGCTAGCTTCCAAGCAGTCTCGTTTGCCTCGCCACCACCGGTGGTGAAGAAAACTCGACTTAGGTTTTTAGGTGCATACGAAAGTATGCGCTCTGCTAATTCAATAGCTGGAGCGTGTGCGTGCGACCAGATTGGGAAGTAGTCTAACTTCTTCATCTGTTTAGCTGCTGCTTCTGCCAGTCTTTCTCTACCGTGACCTACGTTTACAGAAAACAGTGATGAGATTCCATCAAAGTATTTCTTACCGTTGATGTCCCAGAAGTGATGTCCTTCAGCTTTAGTGATGATAGGAATATCACCTTTCTGGTACGGGCTGTGACGGGTAAAGTGCAAAAACAAGTTGTCTTTTGCAGCTTGGTGCAGCATTGCCGGGGTTGCTTCTTTACCTGCTCTACGAGCGTCAAGAAGCGGGGTGGCGTGGTCGGCTTTTGCTTTGGCCGGCTTTTTAGCCGGAGCCTTACCAGGCTTTAGGGCCTTGATAAGCTTGCTTGCTTTGCTCTCCTTGGTTGCCATTTGATATCACTCTTTACATTTTTATTTGTGTTGCGCTTTTGGGTAATCGTTTGATTATCCACTTCGAGTACCTTGTCGATACCCAAACCTTGATTTATCTAACACCCCAGTTATAGAACTGCTTCTGGAGTTTTAGATAAACAAAAGTCTCGGTTGATACAACGCCCGGTAGCGAGCGGATCTTTGTGTTTAGAACCTCGATTAGGTCCTGATCATTTTCGACAACAATTTCAACCAAGATGTCAAATGATCCTGCAGTCATAACCACGTAATCTGCTTCTGGCATCGCTGCTAGTTTGGTTGCTAATTCAGTCATGTCTCCTGAGCAACGAATACCAATCATGGCTTGTCTTGAGAAGCCCATCTGAAGAGGGTCAGTGACAGCCACTACCTGCATCACGCCTGATTCGGTTAGCTTCTGCATTCTCTGGCGAACTGCTGCTTCGCTTAGTCCGACTGCCTTGGCAATCTCGCTGTATGGCTTTCTACCGTCGTACTGGAGCTGCTCGATGATCTCTTTTGAGATGTCATCAAGCGTCGATGCTTTGGCTCTATCTGTGCGGGACATACTGCGATTTTGGCACAGTTTTTGGCATTTCGGTCCCGATATCGTAGTGATTTTGCCAATTTGGTACCGAATCCTTACATTTAAGCGTTTTTTGTCTACGGATTTGGACTAAATTCTTGTTGTATTAGTCTTATGGCAGGGATTTAGCCCCGCAAACACTCGAAGAGGAGCAACTAATGGCAGTTCGTGAACTAAAGAACTTTGTCAACGGTCAACAGGTTTCTGCCAGTTCAGGCGAGACCTCAGATGTAATAAACCCAGCTAACGCGGAAGCCTATGCCAAGGCTCCAGTTTCCAATGCCAGCGATGTTGATTCTGCATACAAGGCTGCTCAGAAGGCATTCGAAGAGTGGTCACAGACCACACCAAGCGAAAGACAGTTAGCTTTGTTCAGAATTGCTGATGCTCTAGAGGCAAGAGCCGAAGAAGCAGCGGATATCGAATCAGAGAACACCGGTAAACCTAGAAGCACATTGGTTGAGTATGAAATCATGCCTTCAATCGATCAGATTCGTTTCTTTGCGGGGGCTGCCAGAAACCTAGAGGGTAGAGCAACTGCTGAATATGCCAAAGATCACACTTCATCTATCAGAAGAGAGCCGATTGGTGTAATTGGTCAGGTTACTCCTTGGAACTATCCACTGAACATGGCTACCTGGAAGTTTGCTCCAGCAATTGCTGCCGGTAACACCGTTGTTCTAAAGCCATCAGATACAACTCCAGCGTCAACATTGTTTCTAGCCGAAATCGCAGCTGAATTTTTGCCAGCAGGTGTTTTCAACGTAGTCACAGGAAACCGTGACACAGGCAGAGCAATGATTGAACACGAGATCCCACAAATGGTTTCTATCACCGGTTCAGTGCGTGCTGGTATGGAAGTCGCTAAGAGTGCTGCTGTTGATCTAAAGCGTGTTCATCTTGAACTCGGCGGTAAAGCGCCGGTGATTGTTTTTGCAGATGCAGAACTTCAGAAGGCTGCTGCACAGATTGTCGTTGCTGGTTTCTTCAATGCAGGTCAAGACTGTACTGCTGCAACCCGAGTCCTAGTGCACGAAAGCGTTCACGATGAATTTGTTGCACTACTGAAAGCTGAAGTGGCAGCTAACGCCCTTACTGGTGATCCAAGTAGAGACGATATCTTGTTTGGTCCAGTAAACAACGTCAACCAACTTGCTCAGGTAACCGGTTTTATTGACCGACTACCTGATCACGCAGAAATTGCTATCGGTGGAAAAGCAATACCGGGTGCAGGATACTTCCACGAAGCAACTGTGTTAACCGGATTGCAGCAAAACGATGAGCACATCCAGCGAGAAATCTTTGGACCTGTAATTACAGTTCAGAAGTTCAAGGACGATGAGCAGGCAATGCTTTGGGCTAACGATGTCAAGTATGGTTTGGCTTCATCTGTCTGGACTACTAACCACACCAGAGCACTTCGCTTTGCTAAAGGATTGAACTTCGGTTGTGTTTGGATCAACACTCACATTCCGCTAGCTGCAGAGATGCCGCACGGTGGATTCCGTCACTCAGGTTACGGAAAAGACTTGTCAATGTATGGGTTTGAGGATTACACCAGGATCAAGCACGTAATGAGTTACATCGGAGACTAAGTCTTAATTTCTAAACTGCTCGTTATCCACAACTAGGTAACGGGCAGTTTGTTTTAACCAAGAGTTGGTGAATCATCGATGCGTGAGATTCATGACTCTACTCCCCGGCTTACTTCTTGGTTTGGTGATGGCTCTGGTTACAGGAATGTGGCAGTTCGCACTCTTCACGTTCGTAAGTGTTTTATCGGTTGCGCTAACCACTGCGCTAGTAAAGAAAAAGAAACGAGAACCAGATCTTGATTTCAGTGATCAACCCATTTGGATAAGTCCTTGGGCTGTGGCGATAGGGGACAAGGTTCTACCGAGGACTGGTTGGTTCTTCAAAGAGCAATACAGTGACATCTTCTTTGATTACGCCACTAAGCAGGTAGCGGAACGAGACGTGCAGAGAAGGTCAAAGCAATTGCAGGATAACTACTACAAGTCTCCTCAACCAGGAGAACTACCCTTCTGGTCTGGAATCTCAGACTCTGTTGATCTAACCTTTGACTTAGCCAGAGATGGGCCACATGGGCTCATTGTGGGCTCTACTGGTTCAGGAAAGAGTGAGCTGCTAAAACTAATTACGAGCTCTCTATTGGTCAGCGTGCCAGAGCAAATCGAGTTGGTCCTGATTGATTTCAAAGGCGGGGCAGGGCTCAAAGATCTAAACCGGCATCCTTGGTCTCTAACTCTTATTACTGATTTAGAGAAGGAGCGCCAAGAGAGGTTCTGGCACTACCTTGGCGGGGAACTGAAATCTAGAGAGGTCTTGCTATCTAAAGAAGGTGTCTCTTCAATAGTTGAATCTTCTATTTTGAAGAGAATGCTCGTTTTAGCTGATGAGCTTCCGGCAATAATCGCATCCCACCCATTAGCGCTGCCCACTCTCGAGGCTATTGCTGCAAGAGGTAGATCGCTAGGTGTTCACCTAATTGCAACGAGTCAATCACTCGCTGGAATCCCACGAGCTTTGATTACCAATCTAACTATGCGGTTTGCAATTGGTGTTACAGACCCTGGTGATCTCATTTCTCTCGTCCCAACAATGCGTGCAACCAGCGCGACTGGTTCTAGAGCGCTGGCTATCTGGGGCAGTAATACTGCTTGGTTTGACTTTCCAATGATCAACAAACTCCCCAATTTGGATGATGACAAACATTCTCCAGAAAAAGTTTTGGCATGGACGAAAGGTTTACCGACCCGGATTGCATCAGATTCTGAAACTTTCGGGATTATTGATATCCCAACTGAACAACGATTTGAAAAGTTGAACATTTCAGCACTGGCCGGAAGTTCACTGCTAATCGTTGGAGCGAGTCAATCTGGTAAAACTTGTGCGGCTCAACTGTTGAGAGAACTTTCTCCAAGTCAAGTAGTTTTAGATTGTCCAACAGTAAGTGAGTTAGAGAACGCTTTTCAAAGTTCACCAACTGTTTGGTGTTCAATGCAAAGCAGTGTTTTGATTCCACTTGCCACTCAACGTAAGTTCGAGAACATTATTTACCTAAGGCAATCGAACTTTGAACAACACCTAGCGGCTGGTCTCCCCAAAGGGTCATGGGATGAACATTTGCCGCAGGGGAGAGGCTGGTATCGAGGACTAGCTATTCAGTTGGCTATGCCAATACAGAATCAACATCTGAATACTGAAGTGAATGCGCTTCAGCAACCGGTTCGCTGACTAGTTTCCCGTCGTGAGTGCTAAGACCTAGGGCTAATGCTGAATCATCTTGGCAAGCTTGCAGCCAACCTTTGTTTGCTAAAGCTTTTGCATAATGCAGTGTTGCGTTAGTCAAGGCGTAGGTTGAAGTGTGAGCAACAGCACCTGGCATATTTGCTACACAGTAGAAAACAGAGTTGTGAATTTTGAATGTTGGCTCTGCATGTGTAGTCGGCCTCGAGTCCTCAAAACAGCCACCTTGGTCAATTGCGATATCAACTAAGACAGATCCTGGTTTCATCTTCTTGACCAGTTCGTTGGTAACAAGTTTCGGAGCTTTAGCGCCTGGAATCAGAACAGAGCCAATCACAAGATCCGCCTCTGTTACCGCGCGGTTGATTTCAAAACTGTTGCTGGCCAATGTTCTCAATCTGCCGTGATACAGAGCGTCTAGTTCTCGGAGGCGGTTGATGTTGGTATCTAGCACTGTGACTTCTGCCCCTAATCCAACAGACATCGCAATTGCGTTAGTGCCGGCAACTCCACCGCCGAGGATTACAACCTTGGCAGGTCTAGTTCCAGGCACTCCACCTAGCAAGATGCCGTGACCACCATTTTGGGCAAACAGTGTCTGCGCACCAACAAGTGCGGATAGCCTTCCCGCTACTTCGCTCATGGGAGCTAGGAGAGGAAGTTGGCGGTTAGGTAGTTGCACTGTCTCATAGGCAATGGAAGTAACCTGCTTGGCAATTAGTTCTTTTGTAAGTTCTAGATCTGCGGCTAGGTGAAGGAAGGTAAATAGGACTAGTCCTGGTCTTAGGTATTGGTATTCGCTGGCAATTGGCTCTTTGACCTTTAGAACCATGTCTGCGATAGCCCAGGTGCTTTGAGCATCAGGAAGAATCGTAGCTCCTGCGTCTTTATAGTCCTGATCTGTGATGCTAGAGCCTGAACCAGCTCCCTGTTGGATGTATATCTCGTGCCCTGAAACCACTAGTTCGTGCACTCCCGCTGGCGTAATCGCCACTCGGAATTCGTTGTTCTTGATCTCTGTTGGGACAGCGATCTTCATGATTCTCCTCTGGGTGAGGCCTCTTTGCCTCTACCAATAACGAGAATACCTCACCTATTCAGAGGGAAAGGCCTTGCCACCCCTAAAAACCTATTTGTGAGTTTTGCCATCCCAACGGGGTAATTTGTGGCAGTATTTTTATCAATGCGTTCTTTCGCGCAGTCGGTGTTCAATTGGCCGTCTGACGGCCCTTCCCTTAGGAGTAGTGGTTATGAACCAAAACCTTCCAGAAGACCCAGAGCTTCGCGAAATTGTAAAGTCTGCACTCGCACGTAAGGTAACCCGTCGTGCTGTTCTCGGTGGAGCCATGGCAACAGGAGCAGCTGCAGTTCTTGCAGCGTGTGCGCCTGGTGGCAAAACAGAACTTACTCCAGCTACAGACGTTAGCGACTCAGATAAGACTCTCATCTGGAGCAACTGGTCTCTATACATCGATGTCGATGACGCGGGTAACTACCCGACCTTGGAAACCTTCCAGAGTGAGACCGGTATCGCAGTTACTTACCGTGAAGACTTTGATGACAATGACTCTTACTACGGCAAGGTGAAGGATCAACTTGCCCTCGGTCAAGACATCGGTGCCGACCTAACCTGTCCAACCTCTTGGATGGCTGCTCGCTGGATCAACCAGGGTTATGTTCAAACTTTTGATGAGGCAGAACTTCCAAACAAGAAGAATCTGCAGCCTGCTTACCTTGGTGCATCATATGACCCAGAGCGAACCAAGTCACTTCCTTACCAGGGCATTTTGGCTGGTTTTGCATTTGACAAAGCAGCATACAAGGCTGCGACTGGAAAAGATGCTCCTTCCGTTGTTGCAGATTTGTGGGACCCAGCTCTAAAGGGGCGCATTGGTGTTCTAAGCGAGATGCGTGACACAGTTGGAATTGTTGCGATGGATCAAGGCACTGCTATCGGTGATGCCAACAGTTTGACTGAAGATGCTTTCATGAATGCTATCGATGTTATTGCTGCGAAGGTATCTGATGGCCAGATTGCTCGTATCAAGGGAAACAGCTACAAGGATGACCTAGTAAATGGTGACACCATTGTTGCTATCGCTTGGTCAGGAGACATCATCCAGCTAAATGCTGAAGCAGGTTACGACCGATTTGGTTTCGTACTTCCAGAGTCAGGTGGAACTATCTCAGCTGACTGCTTCGTAATTCCTATGGGTGCAACCCACAAGAAGAACGCTGAGAAGCTAATGAACTTCTACTACGACCCATACAACGCTGCAGTTCTTGCGGCTTATGTGAACTACATCACTCCAGTTGTTGGTGCAAAGGAAGAAGCATTGAAGCTTGATCCAGCGCTTGCGGAGAACCAGCTAATCTTCCCTAGCGAAGAGTTCCTTGCTCAGACTCAAGCTTTCAGAGCTCTAGAGAGCAAGGAAGAGCAAGCTTTCACCAAGGCATTCCAAAAGATCAAGCTAGGCGCGTAGTGGCAAAAGAGTTCATTGCCCGCGGTGCAGATTTAGAACTAAAGCAAATACGTAAAGAGTTTCCTGGTTTCGTTGCAATCGATAACTTAGATCTGCATGTTCCAGCCGGTGAGTTCTTCGCACTGCTAGGTCCTTCAGGTTGCGGTAAGACAACAACTTTGAGGCTTGTTGCTGGTTTGGAATCTCCTACTAAGGGAAAAATCTTTATCGGTGGCAAGGATGTTACAGACACCAAACCTCACGAGCGTCCAGTAAACACTGTCTTCCAGTCTTACGCACTATTTCCACACATGTCTGTGTTGGAGAACGTAGCCTTTGGTCTTCGCCAGAGAAAGGTCGACCAGCCTCTAGTGAAAGCTAAGGAAGCGCTGAACTTAGTTCAGTTGGCTCACTTGGCAGATCGCAAACCTCAGCAACTATCTGGTGGACAGCAGCAGCGCGTTGCCTTGGCTAGAGCGCTAGTTAACCGTCCATCACTACTTTTGCTAGATGAACCTCTCGGTGCTTTGGATCTGAAGCTTCGTAGAGAAATGCAGATTGAGTTGAAGGCCATCCAAATGGAAGTTGGCCTAACCTTCTTGCACGTAACTCACGACCAAGAAGAAGCTATGGACATGGCAGACACCGTTGCTGTTATGAACCTAGGTCACATCGAACAGATGGGTGCTCCAGAGGTTCTATACGACAGACCGAAGACTGTTTTCGTTTCTAAATTCTTAGGTCAATCAAACCTTTTGGTTGGTGATGTTACTTCAACTTCAGCCAACTCAATCAGCATTGAAGTTGCAGGAAACAAGATTTCAGTTCCGAAGGACAGAGCAGAAAAGCACACCGGCAAGATTGCAATTGGTTTCAGACCTGAGAAAGCAATCTTCCACACCAAGAAGCCTGCCGCTAACTCTGCAACCAACGTGATTGGTGCTGGTGAGATTATCGATATCAGATTCACTGGTGTTAGCAACCAGTATTTGATTGAAGTTCCTAACTTAGGAAACATCACCGTGTTTGCTCAAAACATGGGACAGTCTCCTGTGATCGAGCTTGGAGAAAAAGTTTGGATCTCGTGGGCTGTTGAACACTCATTCGGTCTTTCTGACTTGCCTGCAAACGTAGAACAGGCGTAAGCACTATGGCTTTCGCAGCTTTCGGTTCCAACAACAGTTCAAAACCTTCAAAGCCAACTAAAACTGGCAAGGTTGTTATTGCGCTGCTTGCACCAGGGCTTGCGTACCTCGGAGCATTTTTTCTAACTCCGCTAATTGCTCTGATTATGGTTTCACTTCAGATTCCAGATCCAGCAGGTGGATACGCAGAGTATGTTCCAGCACTAGAAATAGGCAACTACGGGTATGTGATTGCAGAGTATCTGCCGCACATTCTTCGTTCTTTCGGCTATGCACTCGCTGCGACTGTGTTGGCTCTTCTCATTTCATACCCACTTGCATACTTCATTGGTGTCAAAGCTAGACCTTGGCCAATGCTGCAGAAGCTGATGTTGACTTTGGTGATTGCGCCGTTCTTTATCTCATTCCTACTAAGAACTTTGGCTTGGAAGCAACTCTTCTCAAATGAGTCTTGGATTGTTACCACGCTGCAGGATTCAGGATTGCTAGATCAAACCCAGTATGTTGTTGGAACTCCGTTCATGGTTATTTTCGGTTTGACCTATAACTTCATTCCATTCATGACGCTTCCGCTATACACCTCACTTGAGCGACTCGACATTCGTTACCTAGAAGCAGGTTCTGACTTGTATGCATCTCCTGCCAAGGTGTTTAGAAAAGTTACTTTGCCTCTTTCTATGCCAGGAATTATCTCTGGAACACTTCTTACTTTCATTCCCATCGCTGGTGACTATGTCAACGCCTCAGGTGAATTCCTAGGTTCATCATCAACAGCCATGATCGGTAACGTAATTGAATCTAATTACCTCCAGATCAACGATTACCCTTCAGCTTCTGCGCTATCTGTTCTGTTGATGGGTGTAATTCTGGTTTTGGTTAGCGTCTATGTTCGTAAGTCTGGAACGGAGGATCTCCTCTAATGCGCTTCAGCCTAGGAAGACTAGCCCTGCCGGTTTACGCAGTTATTGCTTTCGTCTATCTGCTTATCCCAATTCTTTACACCTTTGTCTTTTCATTCAATGATTCACTGAAGACCAACTTGATCTGGCGTGGATTTACTTTTGATAAGTGGACGAATGTCTGTCAACGCGAAGGCGTTTGTGAGGCCTTTACAAACTCAGTCTTCATCGGTCTAATTTCAACAATCGTTGCAACGGCTCTTGGAACCATGATTGCTATTGCGCTGGTGCGATACCGCTTCAAGTTCAGAAGTTCAATCAACCTACTTTTGTTCCTACCAATGGCAACTCCTGAAGTAGTTTTGGGCGCAGGTCTGGCTTCACAGTTCTTCAACCTTGGTGTTCAGAAAGGAATCTGGACAATCATCATTGCCCACATTATGTTCTGTCTATCCTTCGTAGTTGTGACAGTGAAAGCTCGTGTGGCAAGCCTTGATCCAGCTTTGGAAGAAGCTGGTAGAGATCTATACGCAAACCCTCGCCAGGTGTTCTGGAGGATTACTTTCCCACTACTACTTCCAGGTATCTCAGCTGCAGCGCTACTTTCGTTTGCATTGAGCTTTGATGACTTCATCATCACCAACTTCAACGCTGGTGCGGATATGACTTTCCCTAGGTATGTGTATACGGCAGC
>CAMDEV010000006.1 GCA_945896925.1 Auritidibacter sp. Marseille-P8566 | reverse complement strand
GAGTGTCCAAGCCAGCTTCTGAACCAATGCAATTGCTTGCTGGTGATCAAGGTTCATTTTCCAGTTACCCGCAATAAACGGAATACGCTCAATACTCATCGCAATACTTCCAAACCAGGCATAGCCTTACCTTCTAAGAACTCGAGGCTAGCTCCGCCTCCAGTTGAAATGTGTGAAAACATATTGTCTTCGAATCCAAGTGCTCTAACAGCCGCTGCAGAGTCTCCTCCACCGACAACTGAAAGTCCATCAACCTGAGTCAATGCCTCAGCAACAACACGTGTGCCGTTAGCGAAGTTCTCAAATTCAAATACACCCATTGGTCCATTCCAGAATACTGTCTTAGATGACTTGATAACCTCAGCAAAAGCGGAAGCACTCTCAGGGCCGATGTCTAGACCTAGACCTGATGATCCAAAAGAACTCTCTTCGATAGCATCAGCCGCGGTAACAACATGTTCAGCATCTGCACCAAATTTACTTGCAACCACGATGTCAGTTGGAAGTACTACCTTCACACCCAACTCTTCTGCTTTAGCCAGGTAACCACGAACAGTTTCAATCTGGTCTGTTTCAAGCAAGCTTGACCCAACTCTGTGCCCAAGGGCAGCTAGGAACGTGAAAACCATTCCTCCACCGACAAGCAGTGAGTCGATGTTTGGCAGTAAGTGATCGATGACACCGAGCTTGTCGGAAACCTTAGACCCACCGAGAATAACTGTGTATGGGCGAGCTGGGTTTGTTGTTAGGCCTTCTAGAACACCAAGTTCGCGCTCAATGAGTAGCCCTGCGTAGCTAGGCAATATGTTCTCTAGATCGTAGACAGAGGCTTGCTTACGGTGCACTACACCAAAACCATCGCTGACAACCAAATCCCCTAGTTCAGCTAGTGCCTGAGCAAAGACCTGACGTTCTTCATCGCTTTTAGCAGCTTCACCTGCGTTGAATCGGAGGTTCTCAAGAACTAGCACCTGACCATTTTGGAGTTCAGAGACAGAATCCTGAGCGCTTGAGCCAACTGTGTCTGCTGCGAATGCAACATCTCGACCTAGAAGCTCACCAAGGCGTTTAGCAATTGGTTCTAGAGAATAATTGAGGTTCACTTCACCATCTGGTCTACCCAGGTGGCTAACGATGATTACCTTTGCATTTCTTGAAAGTAGATCTTTGATTGTTGGAACAGATGCGATGATTCTTCCGTCGTCTGTGATTCTTGCGCCATCTAGCGGAACGTTTAGATCACAGCGAAGAATTACCCTTTGCCCTGCAATGTCAGGTAGGTCTTTGAGTGTGCGCATCTATTTAGAGTTTGCTTGCGACAAGCTCTGTTAGATCAACTAGACGGTTTGAGTAACCCCACTCGTTGTCGTACCAAGAAGACAGCTTGACTGTAGTTCCACCAACAACGCGAACTAGACCAGCATCAAAGATTGATGAGTGTGGGTCAGTTACGATGTCGCTTGAGACGATCTCGTCTTCGGTGTACTTAAGGATTCCCTTTAGTGGGCCAGATGCTGCTGCAGCTTTGTAGGCAGCCTTGATTTCCTCAACAGTAACTTCTTTAGCAGAAACCAAGGTTAGGTCTGTAATTGAACCGGTTGGAACTGGAACGCGAAGTGCAAAACCATCCAACTTACCTTTTAGCTCTGGAAGAACCAGACCGATTGCCTTAGCTGCTCCTGTTGATGAAGGAACGATGTTGATTCCAGCTGCACGTGCACGACGAAGGTCAGAGTGTGGGCCATCCTGTAGGTTCTGGTCAGCAGTATATGCGTGAACTGTAGTCATAAGACCGTTTACGATACCCCAGGTGTCATTGAAGACCTTAGCCAAAGGAGCTAGACAGTTGGTTGTGCAAGATGCGTTAGAGATGATGTGGTGGTTAGCTGGGTCGTATAGGTGCTCGTTCACACCGATAACGAAGGTTGCATCTTCACCGGTAGCTGGAGCAGAGATGATAACCTTCTTTGCACCTGCTTCGATGTGCTTGATTGCATCTTTAGCGTCTGTGAAGCGACCGGTTGACTCGATTACGATGTCAACACCAAGATCTCCCCATCCTAGGTTTGCTGGGTCACGCTCAGCAAGAACCTTGATTACCTGTCCGCCAACGATGATGTTCTGACCATCGACTGAGACATCCTGGTTCAATCGACCTGTAACGGAGTCATACTTCAACAGGTGAGCTAGACCCTTAGGGTCACTCAAGTCGTTAACTGCAACGATCTCTAGATCGGTGCCCTTCGCAAGTTCAGCTCGTAAGAAGTTACGTCCGATACGTCCAAAACCATTGATTCCAACGCGAGTGGTCATTTTGACTCCATTATTTTCCAGGCGCCACGAACGACGCTTATTTGAGGGGTTTTTGGGGATTGATTCCACTCAGCACTGGGTGGATTACCTACTTTCAGGGTAGCAGAAGAGTCGAGGTGTTCTTGCTAGCCTCGTCGAATCTGGCCTGAACATCTGCCCAATTCACGATGTTCCAGAAAGCCTTCACATACTCTGGCTTGACGTTCTGGTAGTCGAGGTAGAAGGCGTGCTCCCACATGTCCAGCATCAACAATGGGATAGAACCCACTGAAAGGTTGCCTTGGTGGTCGTATAGCTGCTCAATGATAAGCTTCTGGCCCAGGATGTCCCAAACCAGGATTGACCAGCCTGAACCCTGAATTCCCAGTGCGCTAGCGGTGAAATGGGCCCTAAAAGCGTCAAATGACCCGAAGAAGTTATCAATGGCGGCAGCTAGTTCACCGGTTGGCTTGTCGCCACCTTCTGGAGACATGTTCTTCCAGAAAACAGTGTGGTTTACGTGTCCTGCGAGGTTGAAAGCTAGATCCTTTTGGAACTTGTTGACCATGGTGAGGTCATTCTTCTCGCGCGCTTCAGCCAGTGCATCCAATGCATTGTTAGCACCGTTTACGTAAGCGAGGTGGTGCTTATCGTGGTGCAATTCCATGATCCGACCAGAGATATTCGGCTCAAGTGCTCCGTAGTCGTAAGAAAGGTCAGGCAATACATACTTAGTCATTTTGGTTCCCTATCCGTTTTTCTAGTCTTGGTCTAATTCTGTACCAGGAATACCCTGCTCGGCTGCAACTTTGTCAGCAAGTGCCAATAATCTTCTGATTCTTCCTGCGATGGCATCTTTGGTTAGCGGTGGAGAAGCTAATCTACCTAAATCATCCAAACTGGCATCTCTGTGCTGAAGGCGCAGATCCCCTGCCATCTTTAGATGCTCAGGGATGTTATCCCCCAAGATTTCCATAGCTCGTCGCACTCGCATACCTGAAGCTACTGCAGCTTGAGCAGATCTCATCAGGTTTGCGTTATCAAAGTTAGCTAGCCTGTTCTGCTTTCCTCTTACTTCTCTTCTAACTCTGAGCTCCTCATATTTCAATACAATTCCGTGAGCACCGATGTGCTTCAAGATTTCTACAATCGCGTCGCCTTCGCGAACAACTACGCGGTAAACCCCTCTAGCCTCACGAACCTTTGCGATGACATCGAGTCTTCTAGCGATACCAACCAGTGCCATAGCAGCTTCGTTACCAGGTGCAGTGATTTCCAATGTTGCTGAGCGTCCTGGGTCAGTGAGTGAACCGTGAGCCAGAATAGCTCCTCGCCAAACCGCGGCTGCCTCTGCCTTGCTGCCAGAAACCAAAGCAGCTGGCAGTCCTCTTACCGGTCGATTCTTGGTATCGATTAATCCAGTCTGTCTTGCAAGGATTTCAGCGTTAGCAGTTACTCGGATCTGATACTTAGCAGTTTTTCGGATGCCTCCTGCTGAAATGATGGCGAGTTCACTATCGCAACCATAAACATCAACTAGGTCCTTCATCACCCTTCTGGCTAGAGCAGTTGTGTCAACTTCAATTTCTACAACTATCTTCCCGCCAACCAGGTGAAGTCCCCCACAGAAGCGGAGAATAGTTGAAAGCTCTGCGGCTTTAATGTTGCTCTTGCTGACCTCGACTCGAGCTAGTTCATCTTTAAGTTCTGCTGTTAAAGCCATGTGACTACTCTTTTCCTAAATCTCTATGCTTCACCCTGACGGTGATTTCTTCATTCTTGGCTAAACGTTTTGCTATCTCGATGGCAGTTGCAACTGATCTGTGTTTACCGCCGGTGCAGCCAAGGGCTATTGAGGCGTGCTTTCGATTCTCTTTTAGATATCCCCTGATCACGGGCTGCAATGCAGCGATGTAGTTAACAATGAACTCTTCTGCCCCGTCCTGTGAAAGTACATAATCAGAGACCTGTGAGTCCTCACCAGTGAATGGTCTAAGCGACTCATCCCAATAAGGGTTAGGGAGAAAGCGCATGTCTGCAATCAAATCAGCATCGCTGGGTGCGCCGTATTTAAACCCGAAGCTTTGAATCAGTAGGTTTAACTTCCTGTTCTCTGCACTGGCAAAGTTCTCAGAGATCTTAGCCGCCAGTTGATAAACATTCATGTCACTTGAATCGATGATGACATCAGCTTGTTCACGAAGTGGAAGCAAAGTCTTTCGTTCAGCTGCAATACCCTCACTTATAGTTCCTTCGCCCTGTAGTGGGTGTGGTCTTCTAACTTGCTCGTAGCGTTTTACAAGCGTTGCATCGTTTGCTTCTAAGAAGAGAATCTGTGCGTCAACATTGCTTTCAAGAAGAATTTCTACGTGAGTGCTCAGATCGTCGAAAAGTTCTCCACCTCTGGCATCAACTACAACTGCGAGCCTTGGCAGTGCTCTGCTGGAGTGAGAAAACAGTTCAGCCATCGGTTTAATCAGTTGTGGCGGCAGATTGTCGACTACGTACCAGTCGAGATCCTCTAGAGCTTTACCAACGGTTGAACGACCAGCACCGGACATCCCGGTTACTATCAGTAGTTCATAGCTCGAATCGTTCAAGGCTGCTCTTTCAGAGAGTTGTTGCTCTTACTCTAGTGCTTTTGCGACACGCCCGACTCGCAAAAGGTTCAACCTTTGCTAGAGGCTTTCAGCAGGCCCAATGTTGGCAATTATGGACTCTGCCAAAACCTGTCCAATGCCAGCTACCTCAGCAATTTCCTCAACTGAAGCTGCCCGCAAGCGCTTAGCTGAGCCAAAGCGTCTCAATAATGCTGTTACTCGCTTCTCCCCTAACCCTTCGATGTTTAGGAGTTCAGTTGCGATGGAAGACTTTCTCTTCTGACGCTGAGCTGTGATTGCAAAGCGGTGAGCTTCATCTCTAACTCGCTGGAGCAAGAACAAGGCCTCAGTCCCTCTCGGCAGAATGGTTGGGAATGGATTATTGGGTAACCAAATCTCTTCGAGACGCTTAGCTAGGCCAACAATGTTGATGTCAGTAATTCCTAGGTCGTTGAGAGCACGTTGGGCTGCATTTACCTGTGGCTGTCCACCGTCAACAATTAGTAACCCTGGTCTGTAGCTGAACTTGTTGCTTGGCTCTTCCTCTGAACTCACCAGATACTTCAATCTTCTAGTAAGCACTTGATAGATAGATTCAGTGTCATCGGTGGTTTCTTCAATGTTGAACTTTCGGTACTGATCCTTCTTTGGAAGGCCGTCTTCAAAGACCACCATTGAAGCAACAACCCCAGTTCCTCCAAGGTGGGAAACATCGAAACACTCAATACGTAAAGGTGCAGCAGAAAGATTCAGATACCTTTGAATATCTCCGAGAGCTTCAGTTCTGGCTGTGAAGTCAGCTGTTCTGCGAAGTTTGTATAAACCTAAGGCGTGTTTAGCGTTCGTCTCAGCCGTTTCAGCTAGTGCACGCTTGTCTCCTCGCTGTGGAACTCTGAGGTCGACCTTGCTACCTCGCATCTTTGAAAGCCAAACACCGAGCGCTTCCGAATCCTCTGGCAGCAGAGGAACCAAAACTTCTTTAGGAACATCGGAGGCAAAAGTGGCATCTTTCCCATAAACATTTTGCAGAAGGTATTCCACCAGCTCAGCAGTTGTTCGCTCCAGTTCCTTATCGACAACCCATGCGCGAACACCGCGGATACGGCCACCTCGAACTCTGAACAGACTTACCGCAGCAGTGAGCTCATCATCAGCAATACCGAACAGATCTGCATCGGTTTGGTCAGTAAAAACCACAGTGCTCTTTTCTAGAACTGTTTCGAGTGCGGTCACATCATCTCTAAGACTTGCAGCAAGTTCATACTGTTGAGTTTTAGAAGCCTCCAGCATGCGAGATCGCAAGGACTCGATGTGAGCTTCATCACCATGGTTCATGAAGTCAACAAGCTCTTTGCTGATTGCCTTGTGTTCAGAAACACTTACCCGGCTAACACAAGGTGCGGAGCACTTTCCAATGTCAGCAAGTAAGCAGGGGCGATTAGTTCGTTTAGCTCGTTGGTAAGTCCCTGAAGTGCAGGATCTGATTGGGTAAACCTTTAGGAGAGTGTCCAGTGTTTCCCTGATGGCCCAACTCTGGGTGTAAGGACCAAAATACTTGGCGTTCTTGATGTCTTTGTTCCTTGTAATGAAAGCTCTCGGAACCTCGTCACCCATTGTCACCGCTAGATACGGATAACTCTTATCATCTTTGAATCGAACGTTAAACGGTGGATCAAATTCCTTGATCCAGGTGAACTCCAGCTGCAGAGCTTCAAACTCAGTCTTTACAATCGTCCAGTTAACATCACGTGCGGTTTGCACCATGCGCCTGGTCTTTTCTTGAAGGCTATCTAGGGGTGCGAAGTATGAGCTCAGTCTTGCTCTTAGATTCTTTGCCTTACCTACGTAGAGAACTCTCCCGTTCTCATCTAAGAATCTATAGACCCCAGGGTCTGTTGGTATCTCCCCTGTCTTTGGTCTGAAATCGACTTCGTAGGCCATCTACTAACCTAGAATTTCCTTCAAGAACTTGCCAGTGTGTGATTTAGCTACCTTGGCTACTTCTTCAGGTGTTCCAGCCGCGACTATTTCACCACCACCGGACCCACCTTCAGGTCCAATGTCAATCAGCCAGTCAGCACATTTGATTACATCCAGATTGTGTTCAATCACAACTACTGTGTTGCCCTTATCGACCAGTCCATTGAGAACCAGGAGCAACTTTCTGACGTCTTCGAAGTGCAAACCTGTGGTCGGTTCATCAAGTACGTAGATGCTTCTACCGTTGGATCTCTTCTGCAACTCGGTGGCAAGTTTAACTCTCTGTGCTTCTCCACCAGATAGCGTGGTCGCACTCTGGCCCAATCGAACGTAGCCAAGCCCAACCTCAACCAAGGTGTCTAGATACCTTGCGATAGAAGTTATAGCCGCGAAGAACTCTGCCGCTTCAGATATGGGCATCTCTAACACTTCAGAGATGCTCTTACCCTTGTATCGAACTTGTAGAGTCTCACGGTTGTAACGTGCGCCGTGACAAACCTCACAGGACACATAAACATCCGGAAGGAAGTTCATCTCAATCTTTAGAGTTCCATCACCACTGCAGGCCTCACAGCGACCACCCTTGACGTTGAAAGAGAATCTACCCTGTTGGTAGCCACGAGCTTTAGATTCAGGAGTATCAGCGAATAACTTGCGGATGTTATCGAATACCCCGGTATAGGTTGCTGGGTTTGATCTAGGTGTTCTACCGATTGGGTTCTGATCTACGTGAACTACCTTGTCTAACTGATCTAAACCTTCGACACGGGTGTGCTTACCCGCAACTCCCTTGGCACCATTTAGTTTGTTTGCTAGTACCTCGTAAAGAACATCGTTGACAAGAGAAGACTTACCAGAACCGCTAACACCTGTTACTGCAGTCAAAGTTCCCAGTGGGAAAGTAGCATCAACATTCTTTAGGTTGTTCTCTCTAGCGCCAACTACCTTGATTGCTCGCTTGCTATCAATCTTGCGTCTGATTGTTGGAGCGGAGATTGACTCTCGACCACTTAGGAATGCTCCAGTAATGGATTCCTTATTTCCCAGAATGGCCTTGTAGCTGCCACTGTGAACAACTTCTCCACCATGGACTCCTGCACCAGGTCCAATGTCAACTAGCCAGTCAGCAGCCTTGATGGTGTCCTCATCGTGCTCAACCACGATAAGAGTGTTACCTAAATCTCTAAGTTTGATTAGCGTCTCAATCAGTCTGCGGTTATCTCTTTGGTGCAATCCGATGCTTGGCTCATCCAGAACATAGAGAACACCGGTAAGACCGGCACCAATCTGGGTCGCTAGACGAATACGTTGAGCCTCACCACCAGAGAGTGTCGCAGCAGCGCGTTCGAGACTCAAATATTCAAGGCCTACCGCAACTAAGAACTCAAGACGTGCCTTGATCTCTCTTAGTACTTGGGCTGCAATCTTTTCATCGCGTTTGTCTAGCTTGAGCTTCTCGAAGAATGAGAGGCATTTAGCCAGCGACATAAAACAAACATCAGCAATGGAGGTATTTGCAACTTTAACTGCAAGAACTTCAGGGCGAAGCCTGGCACCCTTGCAGTCAGGACACGGAGTTTCTCTCAGATACTCAGCCCATCTTGAACGACCGTAGTCATTCTCCGCCTCTAGGTATTTACGTTCGATGTAATTGAGAGCGCCTTCAAAGCCAGTGGTGTATCTGAGTTCACGACCATATTTGTTCTTCCACTTCATCTGGACATCGAAGTTATTGCCATACAGAACAGCTTCCTGAATTTCATCAGGTAGATCTTTCCATGCAGTATTCAATGAGAAGTCCATATCTTTTGCCAAGCCAGTTAGAAGGCGGGTGTAATAGGTGAACAACCCCTTACCTTGAGTGGACCAAGGTCTAATAACTCCACCGATAATTGACTCTGAGACGTCGCCAATGACTAGTTCCTTATCAACTGCCATCTTTGTTCCTAAACCTGAACAGGTTTGGCAAGCACCAAATGGAGCGTTGAATGAAAAAGTCCTAGGTTCAATCTCAGTTAGAGCAAGAGGATGCTCGTTAGGGCAAGACATCTTTTCACTAAAGTTCCTAAATCTTCCTTCGCCTTTTTCATCAATCAGATCCAGAGTGAGGCGACCATTGGCGAGCTTCAGTGCTGTTTCAACGGAGTCGGTTAGGCGTTGCAGGATGTCATCTTTAGAAACCAGACGGTCAACAACCACGGAGATGTCGTGCTTGAATGTTTTCTTCAAAGGTTCAGCTTCTGCTAGTTGAACTACTTCCCCATCGACTACTGCTCGGGCGAAACCTTGAGAGATTAGGTCACGGAACAGATCCGAGAACTCACCCTTCTTTTGGTCAACTATCTGGGCAAGCACCTGGAACTTTGTTCCAGCAGGTAGCTGCATGATCTGATCAACAATTTGCTGAGTTGTCTGCTTAGTGATGCGCTCTCCACACGTAGCACAGTGCGGGATGCCGATACGAGCCCAGAGTAAGCGTAGATAGTCATGGACTTCCGTGATTGTTCCAACTGTTGATCTAGGGTTACGGTTGGTTGACTTCTGGTCAATCGAAACAGCTGGAGAAAGACCTTCAATAAAATCAACATCAGGTCTGTCTACCTGACCTAGGAATTGTCTCGCGTACGCAGACAAAGACTCTACGTATCTACGCTGACCTTCGGCGAAGATAGTGTCAAAAGCTAGAGATGACTTGCCAGATCCACTCAGACCGGTAAAGACAACCATCGCATTCTTTGGTATTTCTAGGGTCACGTTCTTGAGGTTGTGAACCCTAGCACCTTTGATGACTAGCTTGTCTTTGGTGGGAATAGAAATTGTCGGCATCCCCATAGTTTAACTGACCCTTTAGGGTTAGGACTCCTAGACCTTATCTATCTGCCTAATGGTGTATTTCAGCTCGCTTATTTCGTCTCTGAGGCGGGCTGCTAGTTCGAACTTCAATTCTGAGGCGGCAGCCTTCATTTGCTCATCTAGTTCAACCACCAGAGCGAGTAGGTCATCGTAGCTGGCGTTTTGGTTGGGTCTAGACCTTGTTCCGACTGGCTGTTTCTTGTCCTTGCCACGCTTGTTCTTGCTCTCTTCAACCAACTTGGCGGTGTCTTGTTCCTCTCGAAGAATACTGTCTGTGATGTCGGCAATCTTCTTGCGGAGAGGTTGAGGATCGACACCTTTCTCTAGGTTGTAAGCAACCTGCTTCTCACGTCTACGGTTGGTTTCATCGATGGCTCTAGCCATTGAGTCAGTTATCTTGTCCGCATACATATGAACTTCACCGCTGACGTTACGAGCGGCACGCCCAATCGTCTGAATAAGTGAAGTTGTAGATCTTAGGAAGCCTTCCTTATCCGCATCTAGGATGCTGACCAGTGAAACCTCTGGAAGGTCTAGACCTTCACGTAGGAGATTAATACCAACTAGCACGTCATAGATTCCAGAGCGAAGCTCTCTAAGTAGTTCAACTCTTCTAAGCGTGTCAACATCACTGTGGAGATAGCGAACACGTACGCCTGCTTCGGTAAGGAAGTCAGTCAGCTCTTCCGACATCTTCTTGGTGAGTGTTGTTACCAAGACTCGTTCGTCCTTGGCGGCACGAACCTTGATCTCCTCAAGCAGGTCATCAATCTGGCCCTTTGAAGGCTTTATGACTATCTTTGGGTCAACCAGTCCGGTAGGCCTAATGATCTGCTCGACTACTCCATCACCGACTCCAAGTTCATACTTACCAGGTGTAGCTGAGAGATAAACAGTTTGTCCAACTCTGTCTAGAAACTCAGTCCACTTCAGTGGTCTATTATCCATGGCAGAAGGTAGTCGGAAACCGTGCTCAACCAGAGTTCTCTTTCTAGAAGAGTCACCTTCATACATCGCACCAATCTGTGGAACGGTTACGTGGGATTCATCGATAACGGTTAGGAAATCTTCTGGGAAGTAATCGAGTAGGCATGAAGGTGATGAACCCGGTTCACGTCCATCAAGGTGTCTTGAGTAGTTTTCGATACCTGAGCAGAAACCGAGCTCTCTAATCATCTCGAGGTCAAAAGTAGTTCGCATTTTGATGCGCTGTGCCTCTAGCAACTTGCCTTGAATCTCAAACTCCTTTACTCTGGCTACCATTTCCTCTTCGATGGCTTCTAGAGCAACTCCCATACGCTCTGGTGAGGTGACATAGTAACTGGCAGGAAAAACGGAGATAGTGTCGATTGATCTGATTACCTCACCGGTTAGTGGGTGCAACTGATAAATGTTCTCTATCTCGTCGCCAAAGAGTTCAAGTCGAATAGCGAGCTCGTCATAGACCGGAATGATTTCAATCGTGTCACCTTTGACGCGAAAATTACCCCTGGAGAAGTCATAGTCATTTCTTTGATACTGCATTGATACGAATTCACGAATAAGTTCGTCTCGATCAATGTTTTGACCTCTGTGCAAAGGAACGGACATATCCAAATACTCACTGGGAGCTCCAAGACCATAAATGCAAGAGACAGTACTAACCACAACTACATCTCTTCGGCTCAAGAGGCTCATGGTTGCAGAGTATCTCAGTCGCTCAACCTCTTCGTTGATGGAAGAGTCTTTCTCTATGAAGGTGTCCGTCTGTGGAACGTAGGCTTCAGGTTGGTAGTAGTCGTAATAACTTACGAAATACTCAACTGCGTTGTTAGGAAGTAGTTCTCTGAATTCATTTACTAACTGAGCAGCCAGTGTCTTGTTGTGAGCAAGAACGAGTGTGGGTCTCTGCACTTTCTCGATCAACCAAGCAGTGGTGGCTGATTTACCAGTACCGGTAGCTCCTAAGAGGACAACATCTTTCTCCCCCGCCAATATTCGTTGACCCAACTCCTCGATAGCCTGAGGCTGATCTCCAGAAGGCTTGTAATCGCTGATTACTTCAAAAGGTGCAAAGGTTCTAGTTGGACCCTTCACTTTTTAGCCTCGTTAGCAGCCAAAAACTTCTCATAAAGAGCGTCAGCATCTCTCAGCAGCAGAAAAACATCTTGGTTTGAGTTCAGTATGAAATCTGCTCTAGCTGCTCTTTCAATTGGTGTTGCCTGGTTAGCAATACGAGCCTTTGCTTCCTGAACTGTATAGCCACGGGATTCAACGAGCCGGTTTATGCGCTCCAGTTCTGGCGCTTCAACTGTGACAACGGCATCAAAGCCAAGATCAACATTTGCTTCGACCAGCAGCGGCACTGTGTAAATAACAATGGAATCCGAAGGCGCAGCCTTTAGTAGTTCCTGTGTTCGTGCTCGAACTAATGGATGAACAATTGCTTCGAGCTGCTCTAGTTCAGGCTTTGAATTGAAGACAATAGCGCCTAAGGCTCTTCGATCCAGCGCTCCTGTTGAATCAAGGACTCCAGAACCGAAACTGTTGATGACCTTTTGTTCTCCAGGTGTTCCTTGAGCAACTACTTCTCTAGCCAAGATGTCAGCGTCAATTTCTATTGCGCCACGGCTAACCCAGTGCTTAGCAACAGTTGATTTGCCTGCTGCTATTCCTCCGGTAAGTCCAACTAAATACACGAGACAAGCCTAACTATTAAATGAAAAAGGGACTGAGTTTGCTCTCAGTCCCTCTCTCTAGATTTAGAGCTATTCTGCTTCGTTCAACTTGTCGCGAAGAGCGCTCAGTGACTCATCAGCTGAAAGTGTTCCTTCAGAAGCTGTTACACCTTCTGATGCAGATGAAGTAGTGCCTGGGGCATCTTCTGGCTTAGCATCTGGAAGAGAAGCTTCTAGCTCGTGGAAAGCCTTAACCTGCTTCTTGTGCTCTTCCCAACGTGCCTGAGCCTCAGAGTATTCCTTCTCCCACTTAGCCTTAGCATCCTCGAAGCCTGGCTTCCATTCGCTGGTAGCTGCATCGAAGCCCTCAGGATACTTGTAGTTACCTTGGTCATCGAAGTCAGTTGCCAAGCCGTATAGAGCTGGGTTGAAGTCAGCACTCTCAGGGTTTACTTCTTCAGTAGCCTGCTTTAGCGACAGTGAAATACGACGGCGGTCTAGGTCGATGTCGATTACCTTGACGAATACGTCTTGGTTGACGGTAACAACCTGGCTCGCTAGATCGATGTGCTTCGCTGAAAGCTCACTGATGTGAACAAGTCCTTCGATACCATCAGCAACACGAACGAATGCACCGAATGGAACAATCTTGGTTACCTTACCTGGTGCATACTGACCGATTGCGTGAGTTCTTGCGAATACCTGCCATGGGTCTTCCTGAGTTGACTTCAATGAAAGTGAAACGCGCTCGCGCTCTGAATCAACTTCAAGTACCTCAACGGTAACTTCCTGGCCAATTTCAACAACTTCAGAAGCGTGCTCAATGTGCTTCCATGAAAGCTCACTTACGTGAACTAGACCGTCAACGCCACCAAGGTCAATGAATGCACCGAAGTTCACGATAGATGAAACAACACCGGTACGGATCTGACCCTTAGCAAGATCTGCAAGGAAGGTAGTGCGGTTAGCTGACTGTGACTCTTCAAGAAGAGCACGGCGAGAAAGCACAACGTTGTTGCGGTTCTTGTCTAGTTCAAGAATCTTGGCATCAATGGTCTGACCTAGGTATGGAGTTAGGTCGCGAACACGGCGAAGTTCGATTAGAGATGCTGGAAGGAATCCACGTAGACCGATGTCAACGATAAGACCACCCTTGACAACTTCGATGACTAAACCTTGGACAATACCATCGGTTTCCTTGATCTTCTCAACGTCACCCCATGCGCGCTCGTATTGTGCACGCTTCTTGGAAAGAATTAGGCGGCCTTCTTTGTCTTCTTTCTGAAGAACAAGTGCCTCGATGGTGTCACCAACAGTGACGATGTCACTTGGGTCTGCATCGTGGCGAATTGAAAGTTCGCGTGAAGGGATAACACCTTCAGTTTTGTAACCGACGTCAAGTAATACTTCGTCGCGGTCAATCTTTACAACGATTCCCTGGATAAGGTCACCATCGTTGAATGATTTTAGGGTTAGTTCGATTGCTGCTAATAGTTCTTCTGCTGAGCCAATGTCGTTGATTGCTACTTGTGCAGGAGCTTTAGGGGTACTTGTCATGGAGAAAATATCTCGATCTTGTTTTTACTCGGGTCAAACCAAGACGCTTCTGCTTTAGACGTAGGCAATCCCAGATTGAACGTGGATAGGATTTTGGTCCAGAAACTGGACCTTGGCTAGTCTAATGCCTACTAAAGACCTGAAACAACAGCAATTAGTGACTCTAGTACGGCTTCTTCACCGAGCCCTGAAACCTCGATGGTGATTTCTTCACCATGCTTGATTCCGAGGCTCAGAATGCCCAAAATACTGTTACCAAGGACCTTTTTGCCTGATCTGTTGGTGATATGGACCAAATGACCACTGGCAGCAACAGCTTTAACGAACTCAGCAGCCGGTCTAGCGTGGAGGCCAACCTCGGTCATCACCCTCACCACTGCCTTCGCCATTAGTGTGCTGCCTCTCCCCAACTCTTGCCAACACCGACATTAACCTCAAGCGGCACATCTAGTTTGCTAGCCGAGGTCATCTCCTTGATGACAATTTCCTTGACTTGCTCAAGTTCGCCCTTAGCAACTTCTAGTACCAATTCATCGTGAACTTGAAGCAAAATACGGCTCTTTACGCCAGCACTCACCAAAGCATTATCCACGTTGATCATCGCTAGTTTCATGATGTCGGCTGCTGTTCCTTGGATTGGTGCGTTCAAGGCAGCTCTTCTGGCATTTTCCTTTAAGGCGAATATCTTGCTGTTTAGATCATCGAATGGACGTCTACGACCATATGTTGTCCTAGTGAAACCATCAAGTTTTGCTTCATCAACTACTTGCGCTAGGTATCTCTTCACACCGCCAAAGCGTTCAAAGTAATCAGCCATCAGTTGCTTGGCATCCGCATTTGAAATCCTCAACTGCTTGGCTAAACCATATTCGCTAAGTCCATAGACCAGCCCATAGGACATCGCTTTGACCTTAGATCTCATGGCAGATGTAACTTCCTCAGGCTTAACGCCGTAGATCCTTGAACCTACGAATCTGTGCAAGTCCTCTCCGCTCTTGAATGCCTCAATTAGTCCAGCATCTCCAGAAAGATGAGCGAGGATTCTCATTTCAATCTGTGAGTAGTCCGCTGTAAGGATCTGGTCATAGCCCTTACCGACCACGAAAGAGTCTCTTATTTTGCGACCACGTTCGCTACGAATTGGAATGTTCTGAAGGTTTGGATTCTCTGAAGAAAGACGCCCGGTTGAGGTTCCAGTCTGAACATAGCTGGTGTGAATTCTTCCATCGTCAGCAACTGATTTGATGATTGTCTCAACGATTTGTCTAATCTTGGTGAGTTCTCTGTGCTGTAGAAGTTTCTCTAGGAATGGATGTGCCGTCTGCTCAAAGAGTGTAGTCAATGCTTCTGCGTTAGTTGAGAATCCAGTCTTTACCTTGCTGGTGCCCTTCATTCCCAAATCTTCGAACAACACTGTTTGTAATTGTTTCGGAGAGGCTAAGTTAATTTCTTTACCGATAATTTCGTAGCAGTCAGAAGCTATCTGTGATATCTCGCTGTCAACTTCCGCGATCATCTTGTCCAGAGTATTCACATCTAAGGTGATTCCAGCAGTCTCCATGCGAGCAAGAGTGTGGCTGCTAGGAAGTTCAATGTCCTTGTACACGACAGTCTGTTTTGACTCTGTCAGTCTTCTACTAACTGCCACATTCAATTGGTAAAGGTACCAGGCAAGCTCAGATGCGCTTGGCAGTTTCTCTGCTATCTCATCTGCTGCAACAGCAAGAGAAACACCTAAGTACTCTTCAACCAGTGACTCTATGTCGTAGCCCTTACGCAATGGGTTATCGATGTAAGCACCAAGTAGTGGATCATCCGAGACTCCAGAGAGCTGATTACCTATTTCTATAAGAGAACGCTCTGCGTTCTTCGAGTCAAAAACTATCTTTGAACTTGACGATGATAGGAATTCAAACAGCGTTGCATCCAACGACTTACCTGATACAGACCCACGTTTGTCTTTAGACGCAAAGCCAACTTCAAGAAGAGAATGGGAGCCTTCCTCCTCGAAGCGTAGGTAAAGCGCAACTGGATCTTTACTCTTGAGGACATCTTTCACATCAAGAGAGTTATCTGCTGGAAGATCAAGAGTTTCGTGACTCACAGCCACAGTTTCTTCAACTGCACTTTCAACTTCAACAGCTTTTCTAACTCCGGTTGTTCCTCTAGCCTTTAGGACTCGTTCAAGCAGTGATCTGAAGTGAAGTTTTGCAAACGTTTCTCTAACCTTGTCTTCTTCTACAGGTTTCAGTGTGAACGCATCAAAACTGTATCCAACATCAAGATCTCTGACCAGATGGTTGAGTCTTCTGTTTCTAACAGCCAATCCCTGATGCTCTCTTAGGCTCTCTCCAACTTTGCCTGGGATATCGTGGGCTGCCTTCAGCACTCCATCCAAGTCACCAAACTGCACGAGCCATTTGGCTGCAGTCTTAGGACCTACGCCAGGAACACCTGGAAGGTTATCTGACGTTTCTCCAACAAGGGCGGCTAGGTCTGGGTACTGTTTGGCGTGGATTCCATACTTCTCAACTACAGCTTCATCAGTCATTCTGTTGAGGTTCATTACACCTTTGACTGGATAGAGGATGGTGACATCATCCTGAATGAGTTGGAAGGTATCTCTATCGCCAGAAACAATCAATACTCGGTAGCCAGCTGCTGCACCCTGGTCAGCAAGAGAGGCAATGATGTCGTCAGCCTCATAGTTCACCTTGGTAAGTGTCACAATGCCCATGGCTTCAAGTGCTTCAACCAGTAACTCGGTTTGACCATTGAACTCAGGCGGCGTCTCTCCCCTAGTGCCTTTGTATTCTGGATACTCATCTGTTCTAAAAGAAGATCTTGAGAGATCAAATGCAACTGCTAGGTGAGTTGGTTTCTCGTTCTGCAAGATGTTGAGCATCATCGATATAAAGCCATGCACCGCATTGGTGTGCTGTCCACTTGGAATTCTGAATGAGTCAGGGCTCAGAGCGTAAAAAGCTCTAAATGCCAATGAGTGACCATCAATTAGCAGAAGGGTAGGCTTGGACATGTCCTAAGCCTAACTGGGACAACGCCCAACGATAGTGAAGCAACAGCTAAGGAAAAGACATGGCAGAACACACTCCAGCAGAGATTATGGCCTGGGTCAAAGAACGCGGGCTCGGCGAACTTGCTGACAAGATGGGCATCGAAATTCTCGAGCTAACTCCAACCTACGGAGTTGCAACAATGCCAGCTGAGGGAAACAGGCAGCCATTAGGTATTGTTCACGGAGGTGCTTACGTTGTGCTCGCTGAGACGCTGGGCAGTATGTGTGCCACTCTGGCTGCTGGTGTTGGACGTCACGCCGTTGGAATTGAGGTCAACGCCTCTCATACAAAGAGTGCTAAAGGTGGACTGGTTACTGCAACCGCTCGAGCTGTCAACGTTGGAAGAAACTTAGCGACCCACGAAATAGCAGTTGAGGATGAAGACGGCAATCGTCTCTCAACAGTTCGTATTACCAACTTCTTGAGAGATAACCGCAGCTAATCAGCTTTATCTGCCAGCTGCTCAATCACAGTTAGTGCTACCTGCTTCATGCTTAGTCTTCTATCCATTGAAGCCTTCTGAATCCATCTAAAAGCTTCTGGCTCATTCAGCTTCATCTTCTCGGTCAGTAGGCCTTTGGCTCTATCGACTAGCTTTCTAGTCTCCAATTTTTCCTGAGCTTCTTCAACAGCTTTATCTGCATCCTTCATCCGGTTGTGAAGGCTAAGCGCAATTCGAAGTGCTGGAAGTAAGTTGCTTGGATTAAAGGGCTTCACCACATAGCTGTAGACACCAGCAGCACTAGCTCTATCAACTAAATCGGGTGAGCTGAAGGCTGTCAGCAACACAACTGGGATCTTTAGCTCTGCCATTGCTTCAGCGGCTTGCAGACCGTCAGTGCCAGGCATTTTGATGTCTGTAAGAAGAAGATCAGGCTTTAGTTCTATAGCAAGTTCGATTGCTCTTGCGCCATCTCCTGCCTGCCCCACGACATCGAACCCACCCTCAGTCAGCGTCTCAACAATGTCAAGCCGAATGATTGCCTCATCTTCGGCAACGACAACTCTAGGTTTAGCCTCAACATTGGTGTCCATAGCAATACACTAGCGGGGCACCAAGGGTATTCACGGATGGTTTAGTATTAGAAACACTTGCCGAAGTGGCGAAATGGCAGACGCGGAGCACTCAAAATGCTTTGCCGAAAGGCGTGTGGGTTCGACTCCCACCTTCGGCACCAAGTAAAAAACCCCCGAACAATCGGGGGTTTTTCTACTATTTGGTGAAAGCCGGAGCTGCTCCGTTGATTGCATCGCCAACGCGATGAACTCTAAGTGAGTTGGTTGAACCAGGAATGCCGGGAGGTGTTCCAGCAACTACTACAACTTCATCACCGATCTTGGCAATGTTCTTACCAAGCAAGATCTCATCTACCTGGTGCATCATGTCATCAGTGTGCTTGACCTGCTCGACAAGGTGAACATCTGAACCCCACACCATAGAGAGTTTTCTCTGGGTCTCTTCGCTAGGTGTGAATGCGATTGTAGGAATCTCGTGACGAAGACGAGAAACTCTTCTAAGTGAGTCGCCACTTTCGGTAAAGACACAAATGAATTTTGAGCCAAGTAGTTCAGCAATTTCAGCTGCAGCTAGTGTTACAGCACCGCCGTGGGTGTGTGGCTTTGTTCCTAGTGGTGGAATACGGCTCAAGCCGTTTTCTTCAGTTGACTTAATGATGCTGGCCATTGCAGAAACAGTCTCGACTGGGAATTCACCAACAGATGTTTCACCTGAAAGCATGAGGCAGTCTGCACCATCTAGTACAGCGTTAGCTACGTCGCTAGCTTCCGCTCTTGTTGGACGAGAAGCCGTGATCATTGATTCAAGCATCTGAGTGGCAACGATGACAGGCTTAGCCCAGCGACGAGATAGCTCGATGGCACGCTTCTGAACAAGTGGAACCTGCCAGAACGGTAGTTCAACACCTAGGTCTCCACGAGCAACCATTACGGCATCGAATGCGTCAATAATCTCTTCAAGAGCATCAACTGCCTGAGGCTTCTCGATCTTTGCAATAACTGGAAGGAACTTACCTTCTTCCTTCATGATTTCGTGAACACGAACAATGTCGGATGCGTTACGTACGAAGGAAAGTGCGATCATGTCGACACCCAGGCGGATACCCCAACGAAGGTCTTCTTCATCTTTTTCGCTTAGTGCAGGTACGTTGACTGCAACTCCTGGCAGGTTAATTCCCTTGTTATTGCTAACTTGACCTGGCACTTCGACGATAGCCGTGACGGTTGTGTCATCGACAGCTGTTGCTCGCAGGCCTACCTTGCCGTCATCGATAAGAAGTACATCACCTACGTTTACATCGCCTGGTAGGCCCTTATGGGTTGTTGAACAAATGTTGATGTCACCTTGGATGTCGTCGATGGTGATTTTGAAGGTTGCACCCTTTTCCAACATGACAGGCCCATCTGCGAATCTTCCGAGACGAATCTTTGGACCTTGAAGGTCAACAAAGATGCCAACTGGCTTACCTAGATCGGCTGCAACCTTACGAACTGTCTGGTAGATGCCCTCGTGAACATCGTGACTACCGTGACTTAGGTTCATACGAGCAACATCGACACCTGCTTCAATGATGGCTTTGATTGAGTCGTAGGTTGAAACTGCTGGACCTAGGGTCGCGACGATTTTTGCGCGTCTCATGTTTTTCCTTTGTGTGATTATATTTATCAGCCTACCGATTGGTTAGGCGTGAATTCCTTTATCCGATGCTTTAACAGGTGCTGGTAGTGAAGTTGTTCCTTCAAGATACTTATCAATAGCTGAAGCAGCTGCTCTACCTTCAGCAATTGCCCAAACAATCAATGACTGGCCACGGCCAGCATCGCCAGCTACGAAAACACCGTCAATATTGGTCGAGTAGTCATCTGCTCTACCAAGGTTGCTCTTTGAGTCAGTATCTAGCCTTGTCTCCCCAACCTGAATCTCGCCCTCAGGTCCTGTGAAACCGAGTGCTATCAGAACAAGATCAGCAGGGATAACTTGCTCCGTTCCGGCTTTAGGTCTTCTTGCGCCATCGACAAATTCTGTCTCCGCAACTTCAATCCCAGTCACCTGACCGTTATCCCCTAGGAATCTAACCGTGTTAGCCAAGTACTTGCGCTCGCCGAACTCCTCGTGTGCACTAGCCACTTCAAAAAGGTTAGGGAATGTTGGCCAAGGCTGGTCAGCTCTGCGCTCTGAAGGTGGCTGAGCACCGATAGCGAGAGTTGTGACAGACAGTGCACCTTGTCTAGTTGCAGTTCCCAGGCAGTCCGCTCCGGTGTCTCCACCCCCGAGAATTACTACGTGTTTGCCAGCGGCTGTGATCTGGTCTTCGACGCTGTCTCCAGCCACTACTCGGTTTGCTTGAGTCAGGTAATCCATTGCGAAGTGAATACCTGTGCTCTCACGACCTGGCAGTTGGATGTCTCTTGGCTTTGAAGCTCCGGTTGCGATTAGAACTGCCTCGTAACGCTTTAGTAGATCTTCCCAACTGATGTCAGTGCCGATTGATACACCAGGTCTGAATCTGGTTCCTTCAGCTTCCATTTGTTCAAGTCTGCGATCGAGGTGATATTTCTCCATCTTGAAATCTGGGATGCCGTAGCGAAGCAAACCACCGATACGATCATCGCGTTCGTATACGGCAACTGTGTGACCTGCTCTAGTTAACTGTTGAGCAGCTGCGAGTCCTGCTGGACCAGAACCGACGATCGCAACAGTTTTACCTGTCATACGCTCAGGTGCGTGCGCTTGAACCCAACCTCTATCAAATGCTTGATCGATGATTGATGCTTCAATCTGCTTGATTGTTACAGCAGGTTGATTGATTCCCAAAACGCAGGAGCTCTCGCAAGGAGCAGGGCAAAGCTTTCCAGTGAACTCAGGGAAGTTGTTTGTTGCGTGCAATCTTTCAATTGCACCTTTGCCATCCTGACGCCAGGTTAGGTCATTCCACTCTGGAATAAGATTTCCCAACGGACAACCGTGGTGACAGAAGGCAATTCCACAGTCCATGCATCTACTTGCCTGAGACTTCAGAACACCTTGGTCGAAAGGTTCGTAAACTTCTTTCCAGTCCTTGATACGAACTTCGATTTCGCGACGCTTAGCAGTCTCTCTATCTGTTACTTTAAGGAATCCTCTTGGATCAGCCACGAGCATTCACCTCCAGGATTCTGTTCCAAACAACTGCTGAATCAAGATCTTCGCCAGCTGCTAAGGCTGAAGATTGAATCTCAAGAACCTTTGCATAATCTCTCGGCATAATCTTTGTGAACTGTGCTGCTTCAGTCTCGAATGATTCCAGCAGACGCTGTGCTAATTTTGAACCAGTTTCAGTTGAATGTCTTTCGAGGAGCGACTTCACGATGTTCTTATCAGAATCGTTTAGCTCAATTAGGTCAAGTTCGCCATCTTGCAGTGCCGAAGAGTTGATTAGATCTGCACGCAGTTTGTATACGTAAGCAACTCCACCAGACATACCGGCAGCGATGTTTCGTCCAGTTCGTCCAAGAATAAGAGCAGTTCCACCGGTCATGTATTCAAGCGCGTGATCACCCACTCCTTCAACGACGGCTGTTGCTCCTGAGTTTCTAACTAAGAAACGTTCACCTACTATTCCGCTGATGAATAGATAGCCGCTGGTTGCACCGTAACCAATTACGTTTCCAGCAATGACGTTTTGCTCAGCTGGGAATACCGAAAGCGAGTTAGGTCGAACCACAATGGTTCCTCCGGATAGACCCTTACCTACGTAGTCATTCGAGTCTCCAGAAAGAGTTAGCTTGATTCCCTTAGGAATGAATGCACCGAAGGATTGGCCAGCAGAACCTGTCACTCTGACTTCTATTGTTCCGGCAGGAAGACCCTCAGCCGCGTAGCGCTTTGTTACCTCGTTACCGAGCATTGTTCCAACTGCCTGAGCTACGTTGCTGATTGGCAGTTCAATAAGCACCGGCTGTGCATCCTCGAGAGCCTTAGTACTCAACTCAATCAACTTGTGATCAAAGTGCTTTTCGAGTTCGTGATCTTGAAGAGTGAATCTACGTAGCGGGCCAGAACTTGGTGCAGGGGCAGAAAGAATTGGAGTTAGGTCAAGTCCATCTGCTTTCCAGTGGTCGATTGCACGGTTAGCGTCCAGTAACTCACTGTGACCAATAGCTTCATCAAGTGATCTAAAGCCAAGAGCAGCTAGGTATTCACGGACTTCTTCGGCAAGGAACATGAAGAAGTTGATGACGTGCTGAGCCTGACCGGTGAAACGCTCACGCAGGACAGGGTTTTGAGTAGCAACACCTACAGGACAGGTATCCAGGTGGCAAACGCGCATCATTACACAGCCAGAAACTACAAGTGGTGCAGTTGCGAAACCGAACTCTTCAGCGCCTAGCAAAGCTGCAATGACAACATCTCGACCGGTCTTCATCTGTCCATCAACTTGAACTGATACGCGATCTCTCAATCCGTTAACCATTAGTGTCTGCTGCGTTTCAGCAAGTCCAAGTTCCCAAGGTGTTCCAGCATGCTTCAACGAGTTAAGCGGTGAAGCACCAGTTCCTCCGTCGTGACCTGAGACCAGGATGACATCTGCCTTAGCCTTGGCAACACCAGCTGCAACAGTTCCAATACCAACTTGGCTAACCAGCTTCACGTGAACACGTGCTTTCTGGTTTGCTCTCTTCAAATCAAAAATAAGTTGCTTCAGATCTTCGATCGAGTAGATGTCGTGATGCGGTGGAGGTGAGATTAGACCAACGCCTGGTGTTGAGTGGCGAGTAGCTGCAATCCATGGGTAGACCTTGTTCGGTGGAAGCTGGCCACCTTCTCCTGGCTTTGCTCCTTGAGCCATCTTGATCTGGATGTCATCTGCGTGAGTCAAATACATGCTGGTAACACCGAATCGACCTGAAGCGACTTGCTTGATTGCACTTCTGCGAGTTGGGTCTAGTAGACGCTCAATGTTCTCGCCACCTTCACCGGTGTTTGACTTTGCACCTATCTGGTTCATTGCGATTGCCAATACCTCGTGCGCTTCAGGTGAAATAGAGCCATATGACATAGCTCCGGTTGAGAATCGCTTAACAATTTCAGACGCTGGTTCAACCTCATTTAGTGACACAGCAGGGCGCACACCTTCGCGAAGATTGAATAAACCACGAAGGGTCATCAAACGTTCGGCTTGATCGTCAATTAGTTTTGTGTATTCGCGGAAGATCTCGAAGCTCTTGGTCTTTGTTGCGTGCTGGAGCTTGAAGATTGTCTCTGGGTTGAAGAGGTGCGGTGGACCTTCTCTACGCCATTGGTATTCACCACCGACTTCTAGTTCTTCATGTGGTCTAGCAGCTCGCTCAACTGGGTATGCACTTGAGTGTCTGCGTTGGACTTCTTCAGCAATAACTGAAAGGCCGATACCACCAAGCTGGCTTGTGGTTCCGGTGAAGTATGCGTCAACGAATTCCTGGGATAGGCCGATAGCTTCGAAACATTGTGCTCCTGAATATGAAGAGACAGTTGAGATTCCCATCTTCGACATGATCTTGAGAACACCTTTGCCGAGGGCCTTAATGAGGTTCTTAGTGGCCTTCTCGACTGTGACACCTTGAATGGCGCCGTTGCGCACCATAAGTTCAACAGTCTCCATCGCTAGGTATGGGTTAACCGCAGCTGCTCCATAACCAATCAGGGCGGCAACGTGGTGAACTTCGCGCACGTCACCAGCTTCAACAACTAACCCAACTCGTGTTCTGTTACCTGCTCTAATCAGGTGGTGGTGAACTGCAGAGGTAAGCAGGAGGCTCGGAATTGGTGCAAGTTCACGGTTACTGTCTCTATCCGAGACAACTACGTATCTAGCACCAGATGCAACAGCCTCATCTAGCTCTAAGCACATCTCTTGTAGACGTTCAGCTAAAGCTTCTTCCCCATCGTCAACTCGATACACACCCTTAACAATGTGTGACTTACCGATTCCGGCGTCCTCACTGTATTTGATCTTTGCAATTTCATCGTTAGAGATAACTGGGAAATCGAGAATCACCATGCGGGCGTGTTCAGGTGTTGCGCTCAAAAGGTTTTGTTCTGGACCAATTCCAACGCTGAGAGATGTAACAATCTCCTCGCGGATTGAATCCAGCGGTGGGTTTGTAACTTGGGCAAACTGCTGAACGAAGTAGTCGAATAGAAGTCTTGGTCTTTCGCTGAGTGCAGCAATCGGTGTATCAGAACCCATTGCACCTAATGGTTCAGCTCCAGCTTTTGCCATTGGGGCGAGCAGGATACGAAGTTCTTCTTCGGTGTATCCAAAAGTTCGCTGTCTTCTGCTAACTGAGTTCTTTGTATATGCAACATGCTCACGGTCAGGAAGATCTTTTAGGTTAATGCGGTTATCCGCAAGCCACTGACCCCAAGGTTCAGCTGCGGCAATTTCAGCTTTGATTTCTTCATCATCAATCAAACGTCCGGTGACAGTGTCAGCCAAGAACATGCGACCTGGTTGCAGTCTTCCCTTGCGAACAATCCGTGAAGGGTCAATATCAACAACACCGATTTCAGACGCAAGAATTACCAAACCATCTTCAGTAACGATGTATCGTCCTGGGCGGAGTCCGTTTCTGTCCAGGGTTGCTCCAACCAGGGAACCATCTGTAAAGATAACAGCTGCGGGTCCATCCCACGGCTCCATCAACATCGAATGGTATTCGTAGAAATCTCTTAGCTGCGGGTTGATGTCAGACTGCTTTTCCCAAGCTTCAGGAATCATCATCATCAT
>CAMDEV010000005.1 GCA_945896925.1 Auritidibacter sp. Marseille-P8566 | reverse complement strand
GCTTCGGTAAGTCTCTGATCAGTCAGATCTCCCAGCTTGCCCTCGGTGAGAGCTGCCCAGAGCTTTGCAGTTGCCTTAGGTGTTATTGGGGCAAGCAGCACTGAAAGCACTCTAAGCCCTTCGCAGGCAACGTATAGGACAGTGCCTAGACGCTCACGGTTAGCTTCGTCCTTGGCTAATACCCAAGGCTCTTGGACGGTGATGTAGTTATTTAGTTCATCAACCAATGTCCAGGTAGCAGTAATGGCATCTTGAATAGCAACGACATCAATTGCTCTATCTGCATTCAGAACAGCAGTTCTAGCAACTTCAATTACCTGGTTATCTGCATCGGTGTATTGGCCGGGGGTTTGGAGAACACCATCGAAGTACCTTCTGACCATAGCAAGAGTTCTTGAAGCTAGGTTTCCAAAACCGTTAGCAAGTTCTGCTTGGTATCTAGCAGATAGGTCTTCCCAGCTAAATGATCCATCTTGACCAAAAGCAATAGCTTTCATGAAGTAGTAACGGAAAGCATCTGAACCAAAAATGTCGGTGATCTGGTTAGGAGCAATACCGGTGAGCTTAGATTTTGACATCTTCTCGCCACCGACAAGTAACCAGCCGTGACCAAAGATTTGCTGTGGGGGTTTGATATCTGCTGCCATCAGCATTGCCGGCCAAATCACTGCGTGGAAGCGCAGGATGTCCTTACCAACAATTTGAACTGTCGCTGGCCATCTCTTGTTGAACTCTGTATCGTCCTGGCCATAACCAATGGCAGTGATGTAGTTCAGAAGTGCATCAAACCAAACGTAGGTAATGTGTGAATCATCCCAAGGGATATCGATTCCCCAATCGAACTTTTCCTTAGATCTTGAGATTGAAAGGTCTTCTAGTCCACGTCTAACAAAAGATATGACTTCGTTCTTAGCTGATTCAGGTTGAATGAAGTTTGGGTTCTGCTCGAAGAAATCTAATAGTGGTTGTTCGAACTGGCTCAATCTAAAGAAGTAGTTGTTTTCTTCTAGTTGTTCAACCGGCTTTGAGTGAATCGCACAAACATCCTGACCTTCGAATTCTCCGGTGCCATCGACTAGGTCTGCTTTGTTCTTGTATTCCTCACAGCCAACGCAGTATGCACCTTTGAATGAGCCCTGGTAAATGAAACCAGTGTCATAGAGCTTCTGCATGAACTTCTGAACGTTAGCTTCATGTCTCGGTTCAGTTGTCCTAATGAAATCTTGGTTGTCGATGTCGATGGTTTCAAGTACTGGCAGCCAAGCATCGTGAACAAGCTTGTCTGTCCAGTCCTGAGGAGTGCTCTTATTGGCAGCTGCAGTTCTTAGAACCTTTTCACCGTGCTCATCGGTTCCAGTTAGCAGGAAGCTGTCCTCACCTCGTTGACGGTGCCATCTGGCTAATACATCAGCAGCAACCTCGGTATAGGCATGTCCGATGTGCGGGGCATCGTTCACATAGAAGATGGGTGTCGTCACATAAAACGATTGACCTGAGGTGTTGGTAGACATCTTTACAATCTTAACGCTTGGGCTTTCAATCCTTGGCTCTAGCATCAAGCACAGCTTGATACAGCTCACTCTTGCTCACTGAGTGCTTGGCAGCAACCTCGGCTACGGATTGTTTCAGAGATAGACCGGTGGCTCTAACTGATTCAACTTCAGACAGCAGATCAGTGTCATGGACATCTGCTGGTTCTGTTGGCTCTGCGCCTGCAATAACCAGAACAATCTCACCTCGAGGTTCGCTTTCTGCCCAGGTAGCAAGTTCTGCGAGAGTTCCCCTGACCGTTTGTTCGAACTTCTTAGTGAGCTCTCTGGACACTGTTGCTTTCCTGTCGGAGCCAAATACTGTGATTGCATCTCTGAGGCTCTGCTCGATGCGATGCGGAGATTCGAAGAAGATCAGAGTTCTAGGGTCAGTGAGTAGTTCTTGGAATAGGCGCTTGCGGTCTCCTGCTTTTCTAGGCAGGAATCCTTCAAAACTGAATCTGTCAGTTGGTAAACCTGAAACTGCCAAAGCAGCAAGAACAGCTGAAGGTCCTGGAATCACCGTTACCTCAACACCTGCTTCTATAGCTGCTCTAACTAGAACAAACCCAGGATCTGAAACAGTTGGCATACCAGCATCGCTAACCACCAAGACATCCTCGGTTTGGGCTATTTCAAGTAATTGGGTGACTCGCTCTGCTTCATTGTGTTCGTGAAGGCTAAAGAGCTTGGCGTCTAGTTTCACTCCTAACCCACGGGCTAGCTTGAGGAGGGTTCTGGTGTCTTCAGCGGCAATGTATTTGACTGAGCCAAGATGCTCTGTAAGTCTTGCCGAGGCATCTGAGAGATTGCCGATGGGTGTTGCCGCCAAAATGAGCATGCTCTATTCTCGCAAACTAACATAGAAGAAGTGCTAACCCTCTTTCTAAGGCTCACAGCTAACCCAGCTAGATTTGCCTTATTCAACCGCTGGGCACCAATCATCGTGTTGGTGTTAGCTGCCATACTCAGGCTTTATGACCTTGCATACCCGCAAACGCTGGTCTTTGATGAGACTTACTACGTCAAAGACGCATACTCGCTAATCCATTCGGGTTACGAAGGCTCATGGTCTAGCGGCGCAGATCTCTCCTTTGCAAACGGTAACCCCAAAGGTTTAACAGGTGAACCTTCATTCGTGGTTCACCCACCCCTTGGTAAATGGATCATTGGTTTGGGGATGCTCATCTTTGGTGCGGGTAATCCTATTGGTTGGCGCATCATGGTGGCCCTTGCTGGAGTTGCTGCAGTGTGGCTGACCATGGCAAGCGCTAAGTTGATATTTAGATCCACAATTTGGGCAGTTCTAGCTGGACTATTTTTTGCCGTTGATGGGGTTGGCATTGTTCTTTCAAGAACAGCTCTACTAGATCAAATTCTTGGTTTCTTTGTAATTCTGGCTTTCTACTTCTTATTAAGAGATAGACAAGAAGTCAGACTCAATACCTACAAAAGACCTTGGCTACTAGCCATGGCCGTTTCACTAGGTTTAGCAACAGCTGTGAAATGGTCCGGACTCTATTTTGTTGCTGTCTTCCTCGCATACATCATCCTGAGTGAAGCAAACCTGAACTACAGAATTCATCAGAAAATCCAAAAGTCTTCGGAGTCAAAACTCTCACCAAAGTTTTGGTTGCTACCATCCTTAAATCAGGGAATCTTCTCTTCAGTTCTAGTGCTATTCCCAATGCTCGCTACCTACATCCTGAGTTGGTCCGGCTGGTTCTTAACCAACAACGGTTGGGGTAGAAGGTGGGCCTGGGAAAACGGCAACGCTCTGACTGGTTTGTTAGCTTGGGTTCCAAAGTCTCTGCAATCCTTCTGGCACTATCACGTAGACATCTATCAATTCCATGTGAACCTTCACGCTTCTCACCCATACGCTTCTAACCCCCTGACCTGGCCCTTCATGTTGAGACCAACTTCGTTTTTCTGGGATCAGCGAGCAACAGGTTGCTTCGGTGACACTCCAACTGCAGAATGTGTTTCAGCCATCACTCCATTAGGTAATCCACTGATCTGGTGGGCAGCTGTTCTAGCGACCGGAGTCTTAATAGCTTCATGGTTTAGAACCAGAGACAAGATCACCACTTTGATTAGCCTTGGCCTTATCGCTGGCTATGTTCCTTGGTTAGCTCTGACAAATAGAACTGTGTTTGAGTTTTATGTGATTGCTTTTGAACCATGGTTGATTCTTCTCTTGGTGGCAGGCCTTAGGTCTTGGTTTAGGAATACAGAATCAAAGAGACTCACAGCCAAACTGATTGGTGGATTTGTCTTGTTGGTGCTAGCTGCCTCAGCTTTCTTCTACCCGATCTGGGTTGGGCAGTGGATTAGTTATGAACACTGGCATTGGCGAATGTGGCTACCTTCCTGGATTTAGCCCTAAATTGATTGTCTTTAGCCTCGGTTAGGCTTAAGACAAATGCGAACCTATATCGAGTTGTTCAAGGTCCGCGGCGTAGCCGTGGTGGTTTGGTCGCAACTGCTAGCCCGATTCGCTTTTGGTATGCAAACCATCACCTTTGCTATTCACTTAGAGCACATCTACAACAACTACACGATTGCTGGTCTTGCAATTGGAGCTTCAACACTGGGTGGGGCTCTTTCCTCACCAATCCTTGGTCGCTGGATGGCTGTTGTTGGTATTAGACCGGTGGTCCTTGTAACGACAATCATCGCCCCAATCTGTTATCTCCTGATTGGCTTCGTGCCTATGAGTTCAAGTGCGGCAATTGCCGTTTCTCTAGTTCTAGGTCTTTCTATGCCCCCGATTCAACCGGCGGCTAGAACCGTTTATCCAACGCTAGTAAAAGATGAAGCACAGAGAAACACTCTGTTTTCAGTTGATGCAATCTTGCAGGAAATCATTTGGATCTTGGGTCCAGTGCTAGCAACTGTTCTTATAGCAACCACTAACACGCTTGTTCCGATGATCGTGATGGCCGTTGTTCAACTAGTCGGTGGCATCTGGTTTGCACTACTTCCGTTGGTTCATGGAGCACCAATACCTAGGTCAACCAAGCGAATGGGTTCAGTTCTTCGGTCCAAATTGGTGAAGGTAATGATTGTCATCAACCTTCTCTTTGTTGGCTCTTTTTCAGCTCTTGAGATTGGTGCCGTTGCCGCGGTTGGTGAAGCAGAAGCTGGCTTTGTTATCGCAATGCTATCTATTGGCTCTGTCCTGGGTGGTTTGGCATTCGGGCACCGAGCGCGATCACCGCTTGCTCTATCAAAGCAGTTAGCTGTAGTGCTCTTGGGAGACTTACTCATTTTCTTCAACGCGACAGATCCAATTTGGTTAGGTGTTTGCCTATTCATTTCAGGCATTGGTGTTGCCACAGCCTTTGCAACAATGGCTTCAATTATTAGTAAAGCGGTTTCGCTAGATGATTCGACTGAGGTCTACGGTTGGATTGGAAGCGGCCAGAATATTGGTTACGGTGCTGGTGCTGCCGTCGCCGGAATTATTGTTGACACGATGAACAGCACAACCTCATTCGCTTTTGCTGCCGGACTAGATTTCGTAGCGCTCTTAGTTGCGATAGCCGCAATTTCAATTACCCCAAGCTTCTTAGCAAGTGAACATGAAAAGGATAAAAAGTAATGAGTGTTTTTGTAGTGACCTACGGTTATGACGCAGACCCAATTGAACTGAACCAGGTTAGACCTACCCACCGTGAGTGGTTGGCTCAGCTTCTTGAAAAGGGAACTTTGTTAGCCTCTGGCCCAATGGTTGATAGACCAGCAGCATTGCTGGTCTTCAAAGCAGATTCCATTGAAGAGCTAAACACTCTTCTTGATGGCGATCCGTTCGAACTAGCTGGCATGATCGGCGAAAGAACTATCGAAGCGTGGAACCCAGTCTTCGGCCCATTCAGTGAGGCTGCAAAATGAGAGTCTTAATCTCAGGGGCAAGCGGTCTAGTCGGAACTGAATTACAAGCCCAGTTGAAGCAACTTGGTCACACTCCTGTTGTTCTAGTCAGAAGAGAAGTTCAAAATGAGAATGAAGTCTTCTGGGATCCGACCACGCTGACCTTAGATCCAACCGTGATGGATTCAATTGATGCAATCGTCAACCTAGCTGGGGCAACAACCGGAAAGCTTCCTTGGACTAAGGAATACAAGAAGGAACTCATTCAGTCTCGAGTTGAGTCGACTAAAACTATCGTTCAGGCAATCCAGAAATGCAGCAACAAACCCAAGGTCTTAGTCTCTGGTTCTGCCTCTGGTATCTATGGAGATACCGGTGACACTTTGCTGGTTGAAACAGCTCCCAAGGGGGAAGGTTTCCTAGCCGACCTTGCTAGCCAGTGGGAGCGTGAAGCACTGAAATCTCCATCCGGTGTTCGAGTAGTTCAGGTTAGAACAACCATGGTGCTTTCTAGAACAAAAGGTGCTCTAGGCAGATTACTTCCAATTCTTCGAGCAGGAGTTGGTGGCAAGCTGGGTAACGGTAAGCAGTGGTGGGCTTGGATATCCCTTCCTGATGAAGCTAGAGCAATTATTCATCTAATCAACACTCCCTCTGCTTCAGGCCCATACAACCTAACCGCACCAGAACCAGCAACTTGTAAACAACTTGTTAAGGCACTTGGTAAAGCCTTGGGCAAACCAACACTTATTCCAGTTCCAGCTTTTGCTCTAAAGATCGCATTTAGAGAAGGAGCTCAGGAGCTTCTGCTCTGCAGTCAGAAGATGAGTTCAGCAAGATTGGAAGCAACCGGTTTCGTTTTCAAGCACCCAACTCTAAAATCTGCCTGCGATTGGGTTGTCGGAAAAGACTAAATCTAAATAGATCTGATGAACCGGTATGAGCTTAGGGCGAAGACGGTTGCGATTGCTCCACCAGCAATAAGTGGGACGGTCAAATCTATCTTCGCCAGTAAACCACCAATCAAACCACCGATAGGCATAAGTCCCCAGACGATTGTTCTTCTAGCACCGTGAATTCTTCCAAATATTTCGTTTGGAATCATGGTGTGATACGTCGACATAAGGAGGATGTTCCAATAAGCGATGAACAATCCTTGGAACAGCAGCGTGAACATATACCAATAGACATTAGAAGATAGCCCACCGGCAAGCAGGGAGGCTGCAGATGCAGGAAGGGTGATTGCCAAAGCCTTGCTTCGACCAACTTTGGCTGAGAACCTTGAAGTTGATACAGCTCCGATGAGTGCGCCGATGCCTAATGGGACGAGCACCCAACCATAATTAGCTTCGGCTACCTGTAAGTAATCCAGAATGAACAAAACCTGGGTTGCCGATCCCATCGCGTAGCAGAAACCGATAAAGCCAGTGGTAACGACCAAACGGAACAAAACCTTGTTGCTCCATAAATACTGGAGACCCTCCCTGATTTCATGCTTGAGTTTCTGTCTATCCGCTGCCTTGATCTCCACGTTTGGTTGCAAAGCATCTCTTGCGATGCTGAGAACAAGGAGAACTGCAATCAGGTAGCACGCCGAGACGCCTAGGAATGGAATAAAGGCTGCAGTTGCAAATATAAAGCCGCCAAGAGGCATACCAACAAACCCCTGCATGATGGTGTCCGCGATCTGAAGCCTAGAATTTCCCTTTTCCAACTGGCCCTCAGAGAGCAATGTTGGGATGGTTGACTGGGTGGCCGTGTCATAGACAACTTCTGATACCCCGAAGACAAAGGTCAGCGTAGCCAGCCAAATAAAGTTCATCTCACCAGAAACGATGAGACCAGCAAGAGCTACCCCAATCAGCACTCTGCTTGATTGAACCATCAACATTGCAGCTCTTCTATTGAGCCGATCGACAAGAGCTCCAATAGGAATAGCAAAGAGGAGCCAAGGTAAGAGAAAGAGGTTCGCTTGAATAGCGATGAGGATTGGATCTCTGGTGAGGGACGCAGCTAGCAATGGAATAGCTGCACCAAAAAGACCGTCTGCAAACTTACTGAACATTGCTGCAGACCAGATTTTGTTAAAGGTAACGCCGAGACTTATCTTCTCTTCGCTTCTTTGCACCCCTATAGCCTAACCAAAAGAAAAGGCCCTGATCTTTCGACCAGGGCCTTAGTGCAGAAAAGAATTTACTTCTTCTTTGCAACAACCTTCTTTGCAGCAGGCTTACGTGCAACAGTCTTCTTTGCAACAGCCTTCTTTGGTGCAGCCTTCTTCACTGCTGGCTTGCGTGCAACAGTCTTCTTTGCAACAGCCTTCTTTGGTGCAGCCTTCTTCACTGCTGGCTTGCGCGCAACAGTCTTCTTAGCAACAGCCTTCTTAGCTACAGGCTTCTTTGCAACTGCCTTCTTAGGTGCAGCCTTCTTCACTGCTGGCTTGCGCGCAACAGTCTTCTTAGCTACAGGCTTCTTTGCAACTGCCTTCTTAGGTGCAGCCTTCTTCACTGCTGGCTTGCGCGCAACAGGCTTCTTTGCAACTGCCTTCTTAGGTGCAGCCTTCTTTACAGCAGGCTTGCGAGCTACGGTCTTCTTTGCAGCAGTAGCCTTTGGTGCAGCCTTCTTTGCAGCAGGCTTCTTTGCAGCAGGCTTCTTAGCCGCTGCTTTCTTTACTGTTGTTGCCATTTGTTTCGCTCCTTTGTTTATGGTCTTTGCGACCTTAGCAGTAACTACAGGCGTGCCTTTTTCAATTGCACTCGCTGCATTCACTACACCTTTTATTGTTGCTTCTTTAGCGTCTTCGAACTTATCGTCGAGATCGTGCTTCTCGATAAATTCGTTAACATCTTTAGTTACTTCTTTTGCCTTACGGCGTCCACCTCTTACGAGGTCATCTAGCAAGCCCATGTGTAATCTTCCTTAAACTTAGGGTCAGTTAAAGATTAGTAGAACTTATAAAGCACACCTAGAAGAAAATGCATGTTTTTCAAGGTGAGTTTTATAAATATTTTTAGCCATTTGAACGTCTTCGACGCATAATTTCGTCTAGATTTTCAGAACTAATGTTCTCTTTTTCTTTGCGTGCATCGTTAAGTTCAACGATATCAGCCCAATTAACACTTTCGATTTTGCCCAAACGAGCAGACAGCGGGTCTGGTAGTCGATTTACAACTACCTTTTCAGCTGCCGGTGCAACTTCTGAGAGCGTTTCCACTTCAACAGATAGTTCCTTTTCAAACCAGGGGTTCACTGGAGCAACTTCTTCATCACTTTTGGCTTGAGCAGCAGTCGCTCTGCGTGCTGCTCGACGATTTGCTCGTGCTTCGGTGTGATCGTTGATGCCGCGTTTCCCTGATGGAGTCATGAAACCTAACCAGAGGACAGCGATGACAAGCAAGAGTATGCCACCGGTTCCAGTAAATTCCATACCTCTAGAGTATTTACTGCATTAGTAATGCCTTAGGTAATACTCCGCGTGTCTAAAAGGGATGTTTTAGCTCTATTTTGGAAAGTGGTAGACAATTTTTGGAACTTTTTTCTGCATCCAACGATTTAGGACACCATCTTTTGCTTCTTCGAAGGTAAGTGCGAAGACATAGTGGTCTCTCCAATCACCGTTGATGTGGATGTAGTTCTTCTTCAGACCTTCGTATCTAAGTCCGAGCTTCTGAACTACTCGGATGCTGGCACCGTTTTCTGGTCTGATGTCTATTTCGACTCGGTGAATGCCAACGGCATTGAACATGTAGTCCATGGCGAGTGCAACAGTTGTCGGTGTGATGCCTTTTCCAGCAACCTCTGGAGAAATCCAGTAGCCGATCACACAGGAAGAAACTGAACCGTGCAAAATGTTTGCCACATTTAGCTGCCCGACTATTTCACCCTGATACAAAATCACGAAAGGCATGCCTTCGCTGCGTTCGAGTTGTCTTAGGAGTGATCTGATTTGAGATTTGAAGTCGAAGGAGACTGGTCCGTAAGGGTTAGTTGCTTCCCAGGGTCTTAGCCACTCTCTGTTACCTAGGACTAGAGCCTCAATTGTCTTGGCGTCTTTGGTTCTGATGATCCGTAGGCTGATGTCCCCTTGGGTCAGCATAAAAGAGTTGCTCATGCTGGCAAGATTAGTGGAGTGAATGAAATTGCGCTTGCCAAGGCACAGCTAAGAAGCAAAATACTTGCTTCGAGAGTTGGACGTGAGCCTGCTACGGAGGCGTTGACAGGTAACCTACTTGAACTTGTTTCACAGCTAAAAGCTCAAAGTGTTGCCACATACTTATCATTTGGAGCTGAGCCGTCAACAACTACCTTCATCTCCGCATTACTAAATAACGGCATCGAAGTCTTAGTACCTAAGGTTCTCCAAGACGGAACACTCTCCTGGTTCAAGTGGGATGGAGTTAGCACTGTTACATCAAACCTTGGGATGCTAGATCCAGATGCAAGCAAACTCACTCAGGTCTCGGTCTCTCAGGCAGAGTTACTCATCATTCCGGCACTTGCCGTAGATGTCGAAGGCAATCGGTTAGGGCGAGGCAAAGGTTTCTTCGATAGAGAACTGGAGCAGCTTGGGAGTAGCCAGGTCTATGCGGTTTGCTTTGAGGATGAGTTCTTTGAAAGTCTCCCTAGTGAAGCACACGATCAGATAGTAAGCGGAGTAGTGACTGAGGTTGCTATTCACGAATTAAACTAGAGAAATGCCCACCTATTCCTATAAGTGCTCCAGTTGTGCTCATGAGTTTGACATTCAGCAGTCAATCAATGAGGACGCTAAGACTGTGTGCCCTGAATGTGGTGGGGAATTACAGAAAGTCTTTGGAAAAGTCGGTATCAGTTTCAAGGGTTCTGGCTTCTATAGAACAGATAACAACCAGAAGCCGGCAGAGCCTAAAAAGGACTAACCCCAGTGAGGGGGTTTATCTTCTCTAAGCCTCTGGTCATTTGAATCGCTTCGATCTCCCCAAGCGGCATCAGTATCTTCAAACACTCTTGAAACAGGGGTGGTGTTCAACATAGTTGGAGTTACTTCAATCCCAAACCTGGTTGCGATTCTCTCCGCAACAGCTTGCGGGTCACTAAAGACTTCAAAGGAATAAACCCTCTGGTAAGACCAGCCTAAGGAACGAAGTAGTGCTGGACGAAGTCGAATACGTTCTGAATAGTTCAAATCTCCGTTAGACCAGTCAGGTTCAACAACTAGGAACTGGTTGCCGTAGGAAGCGATTAATGGAATTCGCTTACCGAAACCTTCGACAACTCTCACGCCAAATCGCTTCAGTCTTCTGGCGAGATCTGCAAGCATCGGATCGCTGTCAAAGGTGTCGGATTCAACAGACTCGTTGTAGCTAGGTTTTAGCAATATCGGCAAATACTCAGTTGCTCCTTCGCTACGCATCTCAGGTAGGTCATAAGCGCTGAAGCAGCTGACGATGGTCATCTTGTATCTAGCGCTAACCAACATGTTGGCTAGCCAGCGTTTAGCTTCTGGTTCATTCAAGAGACCGAAGTGGCTAAGAATCTTTCCCTGAGGAGTTCTACCAAAGCCGATGCTGAAGATAATGCGGTCAGCCAATCTGTGATTCAGATCAGAGAGGCTGGTGACTTCAAACTTTTCTCGACCATGTTTCTCAAAGAACTCTCTAAGTTCAGTATTTGCCTGCAGTTCAAGTTCAAGAGCGTCGTCAATTGCCTCGACTTCAACAGAGCTGGCGCTAACTACTAATAGAGAATGTTCTGGTTGGTTTCTGACATGGTCAGTTATAAGGTCAATGACCTTGTTGACCTCACCTATTGGTGCTTCAGTGCTGGCTGTGACATTGCGATTAGCTCGGTTATCGCCATCAACAATTACTAGCTCTAGAGAACTGAGCCCATTGAATTCAGCAGCACTAGGCTCGATATCTAATCTGCCCTGATAGAACTCTCGGTTCACTAGAGGACCAAAGAGTTGTCCTTCGGTGCGATAAGACTTTCTAAGTGTTTCCTTGCCGAATCTTTCGCTGACAACATCAAAGATGCTTGGAGCCTCTGGTCGTCTTGGCTTGAGGGCTAACTGCCACTCAACTTCAAAACCATTAGGTTCGCCGATTACTGGATCTCCAAAGACCAAAACCTGCTTTGCTCTGACTACTGCACTTAGGTTTTCAGCGACTGTGCTGCCGGCAGCATCTAGGACAATCAGGACATCAAAGCGGGCGTCCTTCTTTAGTTGCTGTGCAATTTCATAAGGAGAGATTGCAACGTGGGAGGCAACTGCTGGCCACAGGGTTGGAGTCTTTGCGATTAACTTTCCGAGCGAGTTTTCTCTTAGTTTCAGAAGTGCTTTAAAGCCCTCAGTTTCTTGAGGTAGCGATTCAATAGCTTTGCGCCAACGGCTAGCAGTTCGGTTGGAAATCTCTTTACGGCTTTCAGCGATAACAAGTTGTTCAGCTTTGACAAAATCTGATTCAAGTGCGGCAAGCGACTCTGGTGTGTAATCTGCGAAGGAGTTATCTCCAGATAGCAAATACTCGAGGGCTGAGAGCCACCAGCACTGGTCAAACTCTGAGACCAGATGCTCGTTTCTAGAATTGCTTGCTGCGAGAGATTTCACAAGAGCATCTAGACCTAGAGCAGTTACTCTCTTTCTGAGATCGTTTCTTACGGCAATGTTTTCAAGTGGGCCAACATCTTCAGTGAGTTTTTGTAGTTTCCCACCAAGTTCGGCCAGCGGTTGTTCAAGGAGCGAAACCCGACTAGGACCCTGGTCGAGATGGGAATCCAATTTGATTAGATCTGCAACTAAAGATTGGTAGCTTACCTGAGCATCTTCAATACCAACAGGAACCTGCGGTGTTGGATTATTGCTCAACTCTCTCCAAGCTTTAGCCTGTTCTGCGATTTGAAGGAGGGAGGTGTGTAGGTCTGGAACAGAAACGCCAGGTCGGACATATTCCTTAGCGTGCTTGCTTAGCGCTCTCCTAGTCTTACCTGACATCCCAGTCTTCTCTTTACGAGGAGAGGTAGCGGTAATTAGATCATCTAAAGGACGGTCAAATACATCTGGGATGAATCTGTCCAGGGTGGCCCTAATCGAGATTAGTAGGCGGATGTATTCACCCCACTGCGCAACATTCTGCGCAGGTGGAAGATCTACCTGTCTAATGAAGTCATCTAGTTTCACACTGAATTGAGGCAAGACATCTTCACTTAGCCTTCTAGCCAGTGCGACGATTCTAGGAACATCGGTAGAGTCTTCGAATTGAGCATTAAACCAAGGGCTCTCGTGATTCGCTTTATCAAATTCACCAATGGAGACCGCTTCGTTTAACAGGGCAATGGCAGCAGTTCGATTCCGGTTTTCAAAGAGCGCGGGGCCAGTGATTCTTGCGCTGGTCTTTGGTGGTTTCGGCAGGGCACTTAGTTCAGCCAGCTTAGCTAAAGCATCGTTAACACTGATGCCAAGAACTGGATGTTTGCGGCTTAGAGAATCAAAGTATTGATCTAGTCTTTCTTCAACTCCAGCTCTGCTAGCTATCGCAGCAGGCAGGTTAGCAAAGCCCGTTTTCTCGAATCGAGAGATAGCGCTAACAACATCCAGCCAAGCGCTGTGTGAGCGGACAAGCAGTCCAGCCAGGCCAACTTTAGACAGGCGGTCGCTGAGTTCATTCAGAGTCTGTTTTCTAGGTGCAACGACTAGGGCTCGCTTGTTATCCGCTGCTAGTGCGCCAAGGATGTTCACAACGGTTTGGGTGTATCCAGTTCCAGGCAAAGTTTCTACTGCAAAGCTGTCGCCGGCTAGAACCCTTCTAAAGATGCTCTGCTGGTTTAGGTCAGCATCGGCAGCAACAATTAGTTCTTCGCTAGGGATGATTTCGGGAAGTTCTGCTACATCATCTACTAAAGCTGAGGCTAACTTGGTTGGAGTCTTAGGTAACTCATTCAACATATAAGTTGGAGCAATAGTTGCATTGGTGAGAACAAGAGACCTTTGAATCTCTAGATCAGGGACCTCCTTGGTGCTTTCAGCAATAAAGCTCAAGAGGCTGATAGGAACCAAATCGGTGGCATCTACATAAGTTCTAGTTAGCTTCTGAACATCGATTTCTAAGTTGAATTGCTTACGCAGGGTCAGGATAAGTTCTGGGTTCACAAAAGGTTCTCCGTTTAGAACAAGCTCAAAGTCATTGCCCTTGCGTATGAGCTCAGCACTCCAAAGCATGATAGGAACCCGAAGATCTAGTTTTGCTGGAAGAAAGTCAACAGCTCCAGCTAGTAGATAAATGGTGTGAATACCAAAGTTGGTAAGGAGTCTCTCACCCTTGACCTTGACTCGCTTAGCCTCAGTTAGTGCTTTGGAATAGGCAATGGGGTCTCTAACCAAATTGGCTAGAAGCCCGCGGTGACTCTTAGTGAAAATAGATAGGCCAACCGGGTGGACTCTCTCAAGATTGACTAGCCCCAAGACCTCAAGGTCGAGGTTGGTTAGCGGATTAGCGCCACCGATGCCTCGAATCTCTTCGAGCCAGCGCAAGTATTGTTCTTGGGGTGCATTTGGCTCAGTCATTAGAGCACTAGCCTAACTTTCAGCGTTGGCCTTATCTCGTAGGCAAGGCGGTATTCGGGTAAGTTTGAAACTTGTGGCAATAGCTTCATGCCCTCGTAGCTCAGTGGATAGAGCAGTGGTTTCCTAAACCATGTGCGGAAGTTCGATTCTTCTCGGGGGCACTCTACGCAGCGTTTGATAAACGCAGATATTCATCCCACTCAGGTTCAACTCGCTCAGCACCGCGAACCATCCAAACACTTCCAGAAGGCATCTTCGGAGCAAAGGATAAACTCCAACCAATCTCGTTCAGCGTCTTATCGCCTTTGATGTTGTTGCAGCGTAAACAGCAGGCAACTAGGTTCTCCCAAGAGTCTCTGCCACCACGAGATTTAGGCTGCACGTGATCCACGGTGTTTGCTGTTCGGTTGCAATAGGCGCAGCGGTGACCGTCTCTGCGAAGAACTCCTCGGCGTGAGAGCGGAACGTTTCTAGTTCCGGGGATGCGGACATATCTACTGAGCAAGATAACTGAAGGCAACTCATACTCCCCCGTCGCACTTCTCACCTTTCGGTCAGCAGATCCTTCTAAGACAGTAGCCTTCTTGTTTAGAACAAGAATGATAGCTCGCTTGAATGAAACGACAGCGAGCGGCTCATAGCCAGCATTTAGAACTAATGTTTTCAAGTTTCTTCCTTTCGAAATCACCTGCACGGATTGCAGGTTTTCGTTAAGTCAGTTGGGAGCACAAACAAAAAACGCGCCACTATAAATAGTGACGCGTCTAAGCCTGCCGAACTTGGCAAGGACATATGGAATGACGGTGCTGGAATGCGTGATTGGCAGACACGACTCTAGCTTTCATTCTTCTCTCCTTTTCAAGGCACCTTAGTGACTTGGCAACAGGTTATTACTTTTCTGGCTAAAGAGAGCAAAAACACACCGCAAATTTAGGTGAAGTTTTGGTGCCGATTTACTACTTAATTACGCGGGCGATGTAATACGAATCGGTGAAAATAGGTGCCAGTTTGACTCGGTCACCTGAGAACGGTGCGTGGAAGAACATGCCAGGACCAGCGTAGATTCCCTGGTGGCTGTGGTTGTTCATAATGACTAGATCCCCAGGTTGTGCCTGAGACCTAGGAATTCTTCGAACGTGAGGATCATGGGATTGAGCATTTACGGAGTGCGGAAGCAAGATGCCGAATTCAGAGAAGACTAATCTGGTGTATCCAGAACAGTCAAGACCTGCAGGAGTCTCACCGCCCAGAACATAAGGTGTTCCAACATACTTGTTGGCAACCTTCATAATGTCATCTGGACTTAGCTCGACATAGGTTGGGTTAGCCGCATAGTCCAAAGCTGTTAGACCTTTATAACCCAGGTAGTTGTTTCTGTTATTCATGCGCTCAAGCTCAAAAGCTGACATTAGCCCGTAGGTTCCACGCTCAAAGTTGATTGCGCTCTGTCTAAGAATCTTGATGCTCTGAGCATCGGTTGGATCAACCGCATTGGTGAGACCTGACATTGCAGTTACCGCAGGTGAGAAAGCATATGCCGGTAAAGCCAGGGTGGCTATCACTCCAGCGGTAACGCTCATCACAAGTGTGCTTCTAACGGAACTGTTCTTGCGAAGCGGAATCTTCTTAGCGCCTGGGATCACTGAACCTGAAACAGGGGCAATAGCTACCGGTGCTGTGATGGCATTCTTGCGATTTGCTTTGGCTTCTCGTTTTTCAGCTTTTCTGGCTAAACGAGCTTCGCGCTTTAGTGCACTTTCACGAACTGAGCGGCGGCTTCTAAGTTCAAAAGATTCGAGCAGGTTAATTTGGACGTCAGCGCGGCGTCTACCGGATGGCTTCTTGGTCATGCTGACCTCCTTTCATCATCGAATAAAGTATCCGACCCTGTCGCGAAACAAAAGTTGTCATTCATCCGCACTGCAGGCACTTGGATTAGTGAGAATTCGCAGTTCACCCTAGGTAATGAGGTGACTTGCTCCAATTTTACCCTGCAGATCAGATCTGCGGGGGGCTTCTGAATCTGTTCAACTGGTTAAACAGGCTGTATTCCCAGCATTTACCTAGGTTTAGGGCTGTTTGACGAATATATGAGCCACGTCAAAGGCAGTCAGGCTAATTGAGTTCTTGCCCTCCACAGTGGTCAACTGAATGCGATCTGAGGCCTGAGTTGCCTTGACACGGGTGCCTGGCAATATGCCAGCTGCCGCTAGGTGGGCTAGGGCATCTGGATAGCTCTGGAGCGGTTCAGCAATCCTTGCTACCTCAACCTCAACTTCTAAGAATTCAATTAGTGGTCTTACCTTTTCATCCATTGAATTAGATGGACCTCTACCTAGATGCTCCAAACCTGGGATTGGATTACCAAAGGGAGATTTTTCAACATCAGGGACAAGCTCGAGGATCTTTCGTTCGACCTGCTCGCTCATCACGTGCTCCCAACGGCAGGCTTCCTCGTGAACGAGGTGCCACTCCAAACCAATAATGTTTGCCAGTAGCAGTTCAGCTAGGCGATGCTTACGCATAACCTCGATGGCCAAGGTTCTGCCCTCATCGGTTAGTGAGAGGTGTCGATCGCTGGTTAAGGTGACTAAACCGTGCTTTTCCATTCTGGCAACTGTCTCAGAAACTGTTGGTCCTGAGTGGTCTAAACGTTCAGAGATTCTCGCTCGCATGGGAATGTGACCCTCTTCTTCGAGTTCCAAAATGGTTCGAAGATACATCTCAGTGGTATCAATAAGGTCCGTCACCCTATAAGCCTAAATCGTAAGTGGTGTCCCTCGGCTAAACTTTCACAATGGTAGAGATAAATATTCCCAAAGACTTACTCCCCGTAGATGGACGCTTTGGTTGCGGACCATCAAAGGTTAGACCTGAGCAGCTAGCTGCCTTCAGTTCTGTTGGAGCAAAACTCATTGGGACCTCCCACCGTCAGGCTCCGGTCAAGAACCTAGTCAAGAGAGTTCAAGACGGCCTGATGGATCTCTTCCATAACCCAAACGGCTACGAGATAGTTCTAGGTAATGGTGGCTCAACTGCTTTCTGGGATGTTTCATCATTCTCACTTGCTGAAGGTAAATCCCAACTACTCGTGCACGGCGAGTTCGGAGCCAAGTTCGCTACCTCTCTCAGCGCACCTTGGCTAGAGAAACCAACTGTGATTCAATCTGATGCTGGTTCTAGATCTGAACTTAGAGCAGAAGCAGGCATCAGTTCATATGCCTACCCTCAGAATGAAACCTCAACCGGTGTTGTCACACCGGTGAAGCGAGTAACAGGTGCAGATGCTGGAGCGCTATTCTTCACCGATGCAACTTCTGCTGCCGGCGGTATCGACTTTGACCCTTACGAGACCGATGTCTACTACTTCGCACCGCAGAAGAACTTCGCCAGTGACGGTGGTCTGTGGTTTGCACTGCTGTCCCCGCAAGCAATCGAGCGCGCCGAGCGAATTGCTTCATCTGATCGATACATTCCAGAGTTCCTCTCACTAAAAACAGCAATCGATAATTCAAGACTGAACCAGACTCTTAACACTCCAGCCATCTCAACCCTCTTCTTACTTGCTGAGCAAGTTGACTGGATGAATGAAAACGGTGGCCTAGCTTGGGCTGATGCCAGAACCAAAGCAGCCTCTCAGCACATCTACGATTGGGCTGAAGCAAGTGCCTTTGCAACTCCTTTTGTTTCTGTTGTTGAACACCGCTCACAGGTGGTCAGCACAATCGACTTCATTGACTCAGTTGATGCAGCCGAAGTTGCAAAGGTGCTTAGAGCAAATGGAATTGTTGATACTGAGCCGTACCGAAAGCTTGGTAGAAACCAACTTCGTATCGCAACTTTCACAGCAACTGAGCTAAGCGATGTTCAGCAACTAACTAAGTCAATTGACTATGTGGTTGCAAATCTTGGTTAGGAAGACAAATGCGTTGGATAGCTAAAGATTCAGAACGTAAACCAGATCCTGAGCCAATTAAAGGAACAGCTAGGGTTGCCGTTCTAGTTGGCATTGCTGGTTTTGCTGTTGCGCTTGTGCTGATCTTGGTTTTCTACAACGACATTCAAAGCCCAAACAAAGTTTGGTATCCATACACCTGTGTGGTTGGTTTACTTCTCGGTCTCTTCGCTTACTTCAGAGTCGGCAACCGGTAGTTCCTCTTCTTCAGCCTCTTCATCAATTTCATCTGTGTCTTTCAAAGCTGCTTCTTCAGCATCAAGTGCGGCTTGCTTCTCTAGTTCTGCTTGGAGAGCTTGGTAGTCAACTAGTCTTTCTGACCAAGGAACCCACTTAGGTGCAGCCAGTGATTCTTCTCCTGCGATGAGTGCAACTTCACAAAGTGTTGGTTCGCTGGTTGGATCAAGTTGAGCAACTGTTACAGCCCAGCGCCAGCCGACATAACCTGGCTGGTTAGCACTCCAGAAGTATGAAGTGATTCCTTCGCCATCTTCGACAGTTTCAATGAAAGCACCCAGCTCTTTAGGAAGGGCTGCCGCTTTAGCAGTGACTTCAGCAAATGCTTTCACATCAAACTTGTTCTTTACCTGCTTTTCAGGTTTGACCAGTTTGACGAACTTAGGAAGTTTCTTGAGTTTTGCCATTAGCTGTGCAGTTGATCTGCCAAGGTGCGAAGCAATCTAGCAAGTTTGTCTGCGCTAGCACCTTCGGGAAGTCTGCCGTGTTCAATGCCAGGGCGAATTTTGTCTAGAGCTGAGATTAGACCTTCAACCAAGATGACTAGATCTTCGTTCTTCATCCTTGAGTTAGCGCGCTGCTTCTTCTCAAGGCTCTCTGGAACCTCAATAATGCGCATGGTCATAACCTGAGCGCCACGCTTAGAGTCAACAATGCTGTATTCGATGCGAGTACCAGGCTTAATGTCGGTAACGCCGTCGGGTATGTTGCTCACGTGCAGGAACGCTTCGGTTCCTTCATCTGATTGCACAAATCCAAAGCCTTTGACGTTATCAAAGAACTTTACGTGTCCTGTTGGCATATCTACCTCTTTCATTGCTGCAGCCTTCATTTTACTTGAGGTTTCCAAGTATCCTAAAAGGATGGCTAAGAATAAGACGACTAAAGCGCAAACCAGCAGCTCAAGGCTGGAAACTGTTCTCGGTTATGGGTTCATTGCCTGTGTTGGGCTAACAGTGCTAGCAGTGCTTGTAATCCTGTTTGCAGCCTTCTCAGGAGGAGCTTGGACACCCGTTGGGTTAGGTTTGGTGCCGATGTTTGCAATGCCGCTCGGCTTCGCCTTTCTAGTTGCACTGTTAATTCTTAGTTCAAAGCGTAAAAAACTTAACAAGCAACCTAATGAGTGAAGTTTTACTAGTTGCTAAGCATCTAAGCGTTGCCAGTGATGAGGACTTAGCTCGAGTCATTGGTATCCGTCTGATGCCTTCAGTTAACTTCGCAGACTTCTTCGATCTAGCTTCAGCTCTTCTAAAGCCTCAGAGCGTAAGTGGAGCAATTGCAGGACTTACTCGAGGACAAATCAAAGCGTTCAGCAACCTTTTGAGTGATCAGAGTAAAGCAGCTGACAAGCCTTACCTAGAAGTATTGGTGAAGCTCTTTTTGGTCTATAAAAAAGTAGAAGCTGGTAAGACAAAATACATTCCGTTTGAAAGCGCTAAAGAAGCTTTCAAGCAACAGGTCGGAAGAGGAATCACCGAAGTTTCGACTGCTAGCGAATCACTAGTTATTCCGTTTGAGCAGGTTGATCCGCAGGCTGGACTATCAGCATTTGAAACAGTTCAGGCCATTACAGAACTACTAGTTGATTTAGAGCAGCGTTACGTTCCAGAAGTTGGTAGAGGTTCGGTTGGCTTACCTGAGCTCAAGCGCTTAGCGCTACATCTAGGCAGATCTGTTGACTATGCCAAATCTCTTTACTCAATAGGTCAGATGACTGGATTGGTGACACTGGTTGAGAAGCGTTGGCGAGTTGGAGCTTCATATTCGCAATGGTTGCAAGCTGAACCCGAACAACGTTGGCTGCACCTAGCTAAGACCTGGCGCATGTTACTTGGCGAAGACTCTTCAATCGAATTAGTTAGTGCGCATTCGCTAGACACTGCTATGAAAGAAATCTTCCCGCTAGCTAACGATGGAATTAGTTCACACATAACTAGGTTGCTCTCGCTAGCTGAACTCATCGGGCTCTCTTCCAATGGTCAGGTTTCTTCCTGGTTTGCTCTTCTAATGCAGGGAAAATTTGAGGAGGCAGGAAAGCGATTAGCTTTGAGTCTTCCTAAAACTCAATCCAGAGTAATTATTCAAGCCGATCTTTCAATCATTTCGGTTGGCCCGCTTCCAACTAAAACTGAACTTGAACTAAGAAGATTTGCTGAGACTGAGCGGATAGGTGTTGCCTCCACCTATCGAATCAACACCTTGAGCATCACCCATGGTTTAGAGACAGGTCTAACCGAAGAATCAATCAGAGCATTGCTCGCTGAACTATCTGGGTCAGCACTTCCTCAACCAGTTGATTACCTAATTCGTGAAGCAGCTAGCCGATTTGGCAGATTGGTGCTCCGAGCAAGCGATAAAGGCACAACCATCGAATCAAAAGATCAAGTACTACTCACCCACATTTTGAATGACAACACCTTAAGACCTATTTCTATTTCTAGACTTGACGAAACAACTTTGTTGACTAGGTTCGAACTCGACATCGTTTACTACCAACTCCGTGAAGGTAAATATGCTGCCATTCGTAAGGATGCCAACAACCAAGTAATTAGCAACTGGAGTGCGGCCGGCATTCAGGATGAAACTAAAGAGCTGCCGAAGAGCGTTCTCATGGACATCAAGCGCTGGAGGGATCATGAAACCCGGATGGGGGAAGCCCCTGAAGGAAATGACATCGTCAGACAGCTTGAGCTCTGCATTAAGAGCAAGGGTTCGCTGACTGTTTCTGTTGTTATGAACAAGGAAAACCGTGAGTTTGTGCTTGAACCAACAGGGTTGGCTAATGGTCGTCTAAGAGGACGAGATCGCAAGGCTGATTGTGAGCGGGTAATCCCACTTAGCAGTATCACCGGTGTTCGCTTAGGCTAGAAGGATGTCTGGCGGACCACTAATCGTTCAAAGCGATAAAACAGCACTCTTGGAAGTTGATCACATCCAAGCCTCTGATGCTCGTCACGACCTATCTGTCTTTGCTGAACTGGAGCGTGCTCCAGAACACGTTCACACATATCGAATCACCAAGCTTGGTCTTTGGAACGCTAGAGCCGCAGGTCACGACAGTGACTTTGTTATGGGCGTTCTAGATAAGTACAGTAAATTTCCAGTGCCTGCCAGCATCAGAGTTGATATTGAACAGACCATGGCTAGATACGGTCGTTTGGTCATTCAAAGAGGCGAAGGCGGAGACCTGCAACTGTATTCAGCAGAGCCTGCAGTGCTGGTGGAAACTACTCGCCAGAGAAAAGTAAATGATCTATTGGTCGGCAGAATCGATGAACATACTTGGCAGATTGCTGACTGGGCGAGAGGTCAAATCAAACAGGAACTGCTAAAGCTAGGTTGGCCTGCTGAGGACCTTGCTGGATATACGCCCGGTAAACCGCACGAGATTAATCTCAAAGAAGATAACTGGAAGATTCGAAACTACCAAGAGTCTGCTGTTGAGAAATTCTGGGACGGCGGCTCGGGTGTTGTTGTACTGCCCTGTGGTGCTGGTAAGACCATCGTCGGAGCAGCCACCATGGCAGTTGCCAAAACCAACACATTGATTTTGGTAACCAATACAGTCTCGGCTAGACAGTGGAAAGCGGAACTACTAAAGCGCACATCTCTCACCGAAGAAGAGATTGGCGAATACAGCGGTTCAATGAAAGAGATTGCACCAATCACCATCGCCACATATCAAATCCTCACAACCAAACGTAAAGGTGAATACGCTCACCTTGCTCTACTAAACAATCACGACTGGGGACTTATTGTTTACGATGAAGTCCATCTACTTCCAGCTCCAATCTTCAAGATGACGGCTGATCTGCAGGCGAGAAGAAGACTAGGACTTACTGCAACATTGGTTAGAGAAGATGGCAAAGAGGGAGATGTCTTTTCTTTGATTGGGCCAAAGCGTTTTGATGCACCTTGGAAAGAGATTGAAGCTCAAGGGTATATCGCACCAGCTGCCTGTTACGAAGTGCGAATTGATTTACCCGAGGTAGAGCATTTGGAATATGCAATTGCTAATCAAGAGGATAAGTATCGCCTGGCTGCTAGCTCGCCAGTCAAGATTCCCGTTATCCAGAAACTCCTTGCCAAACATGCTGGTGAGCCAACCCTAATCATCGGTCAATACATCGATCAGTTGAATGCGGTTGCTGGTGCACTCAATGCAAAGTTGATAACCGGTGAAACCCCTGTTGATGAACGTGAACGTCTCTTTGCAGAGTTCAGAGAAGGGCGTAACAACGTATTAGTGGTTTCTAAGGTTGCCAACTTCTCGATTGACCTGCCAGAAGCTTCTGTTGCAATCCAGATTTCAGGTTCCTATGGCTCGAGGCAGGAAGAAGCTCAACGCTTGGGAAGACTACTTAGGCCTAAGGCTGATGGCAGAACTGCCAGCTTCTATACCCTGATTACCCGAGACACTGTTGATCAGGACTTTGCCCAGAACCGTCAAAGGTTCCTAGCTGAGCAGGGTTATGCCTACGAAATCGTTGATGCCGTTGATCTATAAAGGCTAGCACTCTCAGGAAACACTCAGGCAACCTTAAGGTTTTCACTATCAATCGGTGCGATGGTTGAGGTATGAAGAATCCAAAAGTACTTATCGTTGATGATGAAAAGAATATCCGTGACCTGCTTGAAGCAGGTTTGAAATTCGCTGGTTTCAGTGTCTATTCCGTTGGTACTGGAACCGAAGCTGTCACAGTTGCCGAGAAGGCAAAACCAGACATCATGATTCTCGATGTCATGCTGCCAGACCAGAGTGGCTTCAGCGTAACTAAGAAGCTTCGCTCAATGAACATTGATCTTCCTGTTCTCTTCCTAAGCGCTAGAGATGACAGAGGCGATAAAGTTACCGGCCTAACAGTTGGTGGCGATGACTACATGACCAAGCCTTTTAGCATCGATGAGGTTATTGCTCGCATTCAGGCAATCCTTAGAAGAACTAAAAAACAAGATGTTGAAGACAGCATCATTGAGGTTGGTGAAATCAAGATCAACCAGGATGCTCACGAAGTATTTGTCAATGGAACTGAGATTGAACTATCTCCAACTGAATACAAGCTGCTCAGATTCCTGATGGCTAACGCCAATCGAGTCATGAGTAAAGATCAGATCCTTGACCACGTTTGGGAGTATGACTTCAACGGTGAACAGGGAATTGTCGAAAGTTATGTTTCATACCTTCGCAAGAAGATTGATCCACTTAGCAAGAACCAACTGATCCAAACTAAACGTGGTGTTGGATACATTTTCCGAGTAGCTAAAAGCGAAGAGTAAATGAGTAAGGTTCCAGCAACTGGCAACAATGTGATTACCAAGACCTGGGGGAAGTTCTCTCTCCGCACTAGGTTAACTGCAATCTCCGTTGGGTTAATCACACTGTTACTGGGTATAAGCGTGCTTGGAACAATCTCACTGCTCAAAACGTATCTTCAGCAAAATACGGACAGCCTACTGATTCAAACGGCTAGCGTTCTCGCTCAAGAAGACCCAACAACTATTGAAGAGCGTCTTGCTACCAAAGAAATTACTGTTCCCGCTCTACCTAGCGATTACTACATTGCTTTCCTGGACGCCCAAGGAAACATTTACCTGGGGCTAGTTTCAGCTGCAACTCAAAATACTGAGGTTCCTAACCTTCAACAGTTTGATGTTGTATCAGTTGTAGCAACCCGTGGCACACCCTTTACTGCTGACCTGAAATCATCCAAATACCCAGACCAAAAACCGCAGCAGTGGAGACTGGTCGCACTCCCCTCACCAGAACTTGCCGGCTCAGTAGTAGTCGCACTACCAGTGGGACTAAACAACGCAATCGTAAGACAGTATCAGGCGATTGGTATCGGCTTCAGTGCGTTGCTTTTGACCATTAGTGCTCTAGCTATCTGGCTAACCATCTCCTCTGCCCTTAGACCCCTTCGTGAAGTATCGGCGGCAGCAGATGCAATTAGAAGCGGAAAGATCGATCGAAGACTTCCAGAGATTGAGGGCAAGACTGAGATAGCCCTTCTAAATCATTCACTAAATGAGATGCTCAGTTCCATTGAGGGCTCAATCAAGGCACGTAACGCCACGCTGGACAGAATGCGTCAATTCGTTGGAGACGCTAGCCACGAACTTAGAACTCCGCTAGTGACTCTAAGAGGGTATGCAGAGCTATACCGAATGGGTGCTTTCAAGTCCAAGAAGGAAGTCAGCGACGCTATGGCTCGCATCGAGAGTGAAGCCATACGTATGACAACGCTCGTTGAGTCTCTTCTAGCACTTGCCAGACTTGATGGTGAAAGTGAATTACAAATAGTCTCTGAAGATTTAGCAGAGGTTGCCAGATCTGTTGCGACCAATGTTTCAACTGGTCACCAGAAAGCAAAGATCACAGTTACTGACACAGCCGGTGAGAAGTTTGCTGGTTCGCTAATCGCTCGCTTTGATGAACCTGCCATGCGTCAGGTGCTCACCAATCTTCTAACCAATGCAATTAACTTCGCTGGTGACAAACCAATCGAAGTAGCGCTGGAGCAAACATCAACACAAACCATTATTGAAGTTAGAGATCATGGTGAGGGTATTCCTAAGCAGTTGAGAAGCAAAATCTTTGAGCGTTTCTACCGCAGCGACAACTCACGAAACCGAGACACCGGCGGTTCAGGTCTAGGTCTAGCAATCGTCAAGGGAATTATTGAAAGACACAGCGGAACTATTACAGCAGTTGAAACAGCTGGTGGTGGAGCAACATTCAGAATTGTTCTCCCTAACTAGTTCTCAACAGAAACAAAGAGTTCTTAGTTACCCACAATTCTTAGCAAAGTCATAAATAGATAACGGCTGGCTGCCAGCATGTTTACCGAAGGAGGTAAACAGATATGGCACAAATTCAAGTAGACAGCGAACACGTATTAGCTGCTAACAGCACTATCCAAGGAACTATTGCAAAGATTCAAGCCGAAGTTGATGGGCTCCACGTCCAACTACTCGGCTTGCAAGATGTTTGGCGCGGAAGTGCAGCAAGCAGTTTTCAAGAGTTGGTAACTCGCTGGAAAGTAACAGCAACAACAGTTGACAACCAACTGGGCGAACTCGGTCAAGCACTTCGTATTGCAGCATCGCAATACAGTGAAATCGAGATTGCAAACCAACGCCTCTTCATGGGCTAACTCCAGGGTAATGATAAAGGGTTGGGACTCTCGCAAGTCCCAACCCTTTTAGCCGGAGCGATCTGGCTAAGTATTTAGTAGTCCATGCCTCCGCCTTGAGGAGCTTGAGCAGCTAGTGGCTCTGGCTTCTCGGCAACCACTGCTTCAGTGGTTAGGAATAGACCGGCAATAGATGCTGCGTTCTGCAGTGCAGATCTAGTTACCTTTACTGGGTCATTGATGCCAGCTTCAAGCATGTCAACATACTCTCCGCTTGCAGCGTTTAGACCGTGACCTGAAGGTAGGTTTGCAACCTTCTCAGCAACAACACCTGGCTCTAGACCTGCATTTAGCGCGATCTGCTTTAGTGGAGCTGAGATTGCAACGCGAACAATGTTTGCTCCAGTTGCCTCGTCCCCAACAAGCTTTAGAGTCTCGAATGCAGCCTTACCAGCCTGAATTAGAGCAACACCACCACCGGCGACGATTCCCTCTTCAACAGCTGCCTTAGCGTTACGAACTGCATCTTCGATACGGTGCTTACGCTCTTTTAGTTCAACTTCTGTTGCTGCACCCGCACGGATAACTGCGACACCACCGGCAAGCTTCGCTAGACGCTCCTGTAGTTTCTCGCGGTCGTAGTCGCTGTCGGTGTTGGTAATCTCACGACGAATCTGTTCAACGCGACCAGCAATCTGCTCCTTGTCACCTGAACCATCAACAATGGTGGTCTCGTCCTTGGTGATAACCACCTTACGAGCACTACCTAGCATGTCTAGTGTGGTGTTCTCTAGCTTTAGACCTAGTTCTTCTGTGATTACAGTTCCACCGGTCAAGATTGCGATGTCCTGAAGCATTGCCTTACGACGGTCACCAAAACCAGGAGCCTTAACAGCAACTGACTTGAAAGTTCCGCGCATCTTGTTTAGCACTAGAGTTGCCAATGCTTGACCTTCAACATCTTCAGCGATGATCAAAAGTGGCTTACCTGACTGCATAACCTTTTCAACAATAGGAACAATCTCAGGGACCTGAGAGATCTTGCTGTTGGCAATAAGTACTACTGCATCTTCAAGAACAGCTTCCTGGCGCTCTGGGTCGGTTACGAATAGACCAGAGATGTATCCCTTGTCGAAACGCATACCGTCGGTTAGTTCTAGGTTGATTCCGAAAGCATTGCCTTCTTCAACTGTTACAACACCTTCGTTACCGACCTTGTCAATTGCATCAGCAATAATCTGACCAATAACAGTGTCTCCTGCAGAGATAGATGCAGTTGCCGCAATCTGCTCTTTGCTAGAAACAGGCTTTGCCTGCTTGAACAGTTCAGCGATGACAGCTTCAACTGCCTTCTCGATGCCGCGCTTTAGGCTGATTGGATCTGCACCAGCTGCAACGTTACGAAGACCTTCTTTTACCAATGCTTGGGCTAGAACTGTTGCGGTGGTAGTTCCATCTCCAGCAACGTCGTCTGTCTTCTTAGCAACTTCTTTAACAAGTTCTGCACCGATGCGCTCAAAAGGATCATCCAGTTCGATTTCCTTTGCAATTGAGACACCATCGTTAGTGATGGTAGGTGCGCCATACTTCTTCTCTAGAACAACGTTGCGACCACGTGGGCCAAGGGTGACCTTTACTGTGTCTGCAAGGATGTTCAAACCGCGCTCAAGGCCACGACGTGCCTCTTCGTTAAAGCTAATGATTTTTGCCATGTTTGGTAACGCCCTCCTGGACGGAATTAGTTTGGAATAATTAGCACTCTCCTAATGAGAGTGCTAATCAATTTTGGCACTTCGAGGGCGAGAGTGCAAGTTTGGCTTAAATGACTAAAGCCACCCCCTAAGGGATGGCTCTAGTGGTTGAAACTTGTTATTAGATAACGTGAACGTTGTCAGCCTGTGGGCCTTTGTCGCCGTTCTTTACCTCAAACTCAACACGCTGGTTCTCTTTAAGTTCCTTGTAACCCTCAGACTGGATAGCTGAGAAGTGTACGAATACGTCTGCTCCACCGTCCTGTGTGATGAATCCAAAACCCTTTTCAGAGTTGAACCACTTTACGGTTCCTTGTGCCATTTATAGCTCCTAATGCTTTTGAATCAGATCCGGTACTTCCTTCACTGCAGCCTCACCAAAGATTTGACCCTTCGGTTTGATTTCGAGTGTTGTAGCAAACGAATCTTTTTCGACCTCGTTCAGTCTAGGGCTGTTTTAGGCAATCCGTGCAAGTCAATATAAGTCCTATAACAGGACTGTTATAGAAGGTTTTAGGGCTCTGGATTGAAATCAAGGCCCAATCGAACCTCAATTGGGTACTTTGCATCAGCTTTTAGCTCCACTGGCATCTCGCCCAGCACTAGCTGGATGCGGTTGGCGAGGACTCTAAATTCCTCTTTTTGGATGTAGATCACTGTTTTAGGAAGGTCATTGTCTAGGGTCACTGAGTAAGGAACTACGTAATTCGCATCAAGAAGTCTTTGGCCAATTCGGGCAGCGAACTGCCTAGTGCCGGTTCCATCGATGACAGTAATCGGTGTTGAAATATCGATTCCTTTGACAATGGTCTTCTCAGGCGCTGGAGTAGCTAGTGTTGCAACCGCATACTGAAGTCCAAAATAGCCACCCAGTGAGAGCACAGAAGATGCGCCAGCAAGCCACAAGAGTTCGAACCAACGTTCTCTTGCAGTCTTTCTCGCGCGATGGCGACCAACTTGCTCAAAGTCTGGCTTTAGCAGATCTAGAGCATCAGTCTTCTTGGCCATTTCTCTCCCAGGCTCTGAAGGTAATCAGATAACTGTTCTATATTAGGTACCTAACCTGTGAGAAATCTGAAGAGGGCGAAATTGACCGAACGTAAAGTTGAAAAAACTGAAGAGCAGTGGCGTGAAGAACTGAGCGAATTTGAGTATCACGTTCTTCGAGAAGCGGGAACTGAACGCGCATTCACTGGGGAGCTTCTAAACGAAGAGAGAACTGGCACCTTCCGCTGTCGTGGCTGCAATGCCGAACTCTTTACCAGTACCACCAAGTTTGATTCCCACTGTGGTTGGCCAAGTTTCTACGAGCCAAAAGAAGACCATGCGGTTGAACTGAGGGAAGACACTAGCCACGGAATGAAGCGAGTCGAAGTGCTCTGTCGCGCTTGTGGCTCTCACCTAGGTCACGTCTTTGAAGATGCACCGCAAACCCCAACCGGCGATCGTTACTGCATCAACTCTGTGAGCATAACTTTTGAAGCTCAATAGAAGAGCCCTCATCGTTATAGATGTCCAAAAGGGATTTACCGAATACGACATCAAAGGGGAACGCAATAACCCTGATTGCGAAGACAACATAGTCAAACTGCTAACTGCTTGGCGAGAGCATGGGCATCCAGTTGTTTATGTAAAGCACAATTCAAAATCAGAGACCTCAGTCCTTAGGCCTAATCAGCCAGGCAATGATTTCAAAGACATAATCACCGGTGAGCCAGATCTACTGGTAACAAAAAGTGTGAACTCTGCTTTCTATGGAACTCCTGACCTATACAACTGGTTGCAGGAGAACCACATAGATTCAGTAGCCATCTGTGGCATCCAAACCAACATGTGCTGCGAGACAACCGCAAGAATGGCAGGCAATCTAGGTTTAGACACCTGGTTCGTTTTGGATGCAACCCATACCTTTGCCAAAGAGTTCGATGGGAAAAAGATCAGCGCTGAAACACTTGCCCAGACCACCGCTGTGAATCTCTCAGGTGAATTTGCTGAAATACTAAGTACTGAAGTAGCGATTTCCAGAATCTAGAGAAGGTAGGAAAATGACAAACTTCGACACTGCAAAATTCAACAAGAAACTAAAGAAGAAAATAAAGAAGAGCATGGGTTCGAAGAAAAACGTGAACGTAAAAACTAGCAGCGGTCTTTACTTCATGGGATTTATCGGAGCAGCCATCTTCTACGTTTCAACCGCAACTGATTTCTGGGTTGGTGTTCTTGGGATCTTGAAGGCAATCGCGTGGCCGGCATTCTTGGTATATGAAGCGCTAGCAAAACTGGCTTAAATAACTGGAGCCGACCAGGGGACTCGAACCCCTAACCCTCGCATTACAAGTGCGATGCGCTACCAATTGCGCCAGGTCGGCTTGGACAGATGTCCGAAGAAAAGTTTATCGGGCAACTGAGCAAGAATTTTCAATAATTCAAAAGTTCTTAAAAGTAAGAAGGCCGAGTCTTTAGACTCGGCCTTTCCAATTGAAATCTGAATTACTTAGCTGAGTACTCCACTGAGATCGTTGCTGAAGTGAATGGGCCATACCCATCAGCAGAAACCACAGCGCGATACTGGTAAGTTCCAGGCTCGGTCTTGATTAGAGCAAAGCCAACGCTTGATGAGCTCTTGCTTGCTGTTAGTGAACGGAACTCGGTCCAGGATCCACCAGGTGCCTGCTCCTCGATCACGATGTTTACCTTCGAAACCTCAGCGTCTGACAGGTCTAGGTTGCCAACGATGTTAGCTCGCTCACCTACGGTGTATTTACCGGTTTCATTACCTGACGGTTGCAAGACAATCTGCTTAGCTCCTGATGCACCTGAACAAGCTGCCAAGGTTACCGCTAAAACAACTGCAATAGCTGCAGCAAATATATTCTTCTTCAAGTAAGTCACTTCTTTCCTATTTGGGTATTACTTTCGATTGGTTTCAAAGAACTGAGCAAACAAAGCTGGGTTAGTTAGTTGCTCATATTCCTTAAAATCATACTTGGTGCCGTTAACGAGAATAAACGGGGTTCCCGAAGGAATTTCCGTTCCTGTAACCGCCGGCTGACTCAGTGCCTCAGAAGTCCTGTTTTCAATGAACTTTGAGTACCTCTTCTGATCAATACAGGTGTTCATCTCTGCGTTCATGTTCACACCAGCGCCTGAGAGTGTTGACTTGAGGTCTGAGTCTGAAGGTCCTGCTGACCCTTCGGCAGGCTGGTTAGCGTAAAGAGCACTGTTCACAGCAAAGAACTTCTCAGGCTGAGAGTTAGCGACACAGAAGGCCGCATTGGTGGCTCTAGAAGAGTAGTTATTGAACGACTGACCATCAAGGAATGAGATTGGGTGAATTTCGATCGTAGCAAGGCCTGACTCAGCCCAAGTTTTCAACTGACTTGAGTTAGGGACTTCAAACAGCTGACAGATCGGGCACTGGTAGTCCTGGTATATCACAACACGGTTGGTGGCTTCGATCTCAGCAGCAGAAGCAATATTTAGCCCCTTACCGATTACGACACCACCAAGTTTTGTGACGTTAGCTGGAACTTTCTTGCTGTTGTCTACCTTTTCATTTGGAGCACTCATCGCCGTCACGAGGGCAAAAACAACTCCAGCAACCGCTAGAACAATTCCCAAGGCAATTCCCATGGTGACCAGCAGTTTCTTGCGCTTTTCGCCAGAGGCGCGCTTTTCACGAAGGTCTCTAGCTTTAGCTCTGGCCTCTTCACGTTGCTGAGAACGGGTCGGTCTTGGAGTGTTCGACATAATGCTCTACCTCTGATATCTACAAATTGATAAAGATTTACCCTTAGGGCTAGGTCTATAAGTCTAAACGACTTGTGGGGAATGCGATAATAAAGATACCTAAGGCATCAGCTTTAGGCACTAATTCACTACGGATCGTGCGGCTCGTTCCTGCCGCTGAAGGAGTATCACAATGGCATCAGTAACATTCAGTAAGGCCACCAGGCTTTACCCGGGCGGTACCCGCCCAGCAGTAAACGCAATTGACCTACTAGTAAAAGACGGGGAATTCCTTGTTTTGGTAGGTCCTTCAGGTTGTGGAAAGACCACAACCCTACGTATGCTTGCCGGCCTCGAAGAGGTCAACGAAGGCAACATTCTTATTGGAGACCGCGACGTCACTCAGGTTCCGCCTAAGGACCGCGACATCGCTATGGTTTTCCAGAACTACGCTCTTTACCCACACATGACTGTGGCGGAGAACATGGGCTTTGCTCTAAAGATTGCTGGAGTCAAGAAGGATGAGCGTGCAGCTCGCGTTCTTGAAGCAGCAAAGCTTCTAGATCTTGAGCCATACCTAGACCGTAAGCCAAAGGCTCTATCTGGTGGTCAGCGTCAACGTGTTGCTATGGGTCGTGCGATTGTTCGTAAGCCTAAGGTCTTCCTAATGGACGAGCCGCTATCTAACCTAGATGCCAAGCTTCGTGTTCAGACCAGAACTCAGATCGCATCTCTCCAGAGAAGACTTGGTGTCACAACTGTTTACGTAACTCACGATCAGGTTGAAGCGATGACCATGGGTGACCGCGTTGCAGTAATGAAGGACGGAGTTCTTCAGCAAGTTGACACCCCTCGTGCACTTTACGAGCGTCCAGCCAACGTATTTGTTGCTGGCTTCATCGGTTCTCCTGCAATGAACCTTCTAGAACTAAAGATCGTCGCAGGCGGTGTTCAGTTCGGAACTGGTTCAATCAAGGTTGATTCAGCTGTTCTAGGTAAGACCAAGGCTAAGACCGTGACTGTTGGTCTTCGTCCAGAAGACCTAGTACTAACCACAAAGGGCAACGGTATTGCCGTTGAGATCCAGGTGATTGAAGAGCTAGGTGCGGATGCTTTCATTTACGGAAACACCACCATCGAGGGCAAGAAGATTGACATCATCGCTCGCGTTGATGCCAAGAACCACCCAATGGCTGGCGAGACAGTTCACCTAATCCCACAGGGTGGAATCACCCACCTGTTCGACATCAACTCAGGTCTACGTCTAAACAACGACGTTGCAGCTAAGGCTGTAGCGGCTAAGGCACCTGCGGCTAAGAAGGCACCGGCTACCAAGGCTGCTGTTGCAAAGAAGCCTGCCGCAAAGCCGGCAGTCAAGAAGGCCGCTCCAAAGAAGCCTGCTAAGTAACTCTTGGTTAAAGTAATTCGGCCCAGATAAATTGTCTGGGCCGAATTCTTTTTAACTGCTTATTTGAGTCTTGCTTTTGCAACTTCGTATAGCGCAACTGAAGCAGCAATACCTGCGTTTAGCGATTCTGTCTCTTTAGCAATAGGAATAGAGAGAATTGCGTCACAGTTTTCCTGGACTAAACGAGATAGACCCTTACCTTCGCTTCCAATAACTAGAAGCAGCGGTTCATTTCCAAGTTTGAAGGTTGGCAGACTCATGTCTCCCCCACCATCAAGACCGACGACGAATAGCCCCCGCTTCTGGAACTCTTTGATTGTTGCATTGAGGTTGGCAGCAAGTGCCACTGGAATTCTTGAAGCAGCACCAGCTGATGTCTTCCAAGCGGATGCGGTCACACCAACTGAACGTCGCTGAGGAACAATTACTCCTTGACCGCCGAAGGCTGCAACTGAACGAATGATTGCACCAAGGTTTCTAGGATCTGTAATTCCATCGAGAGCCACCAGTAATGGCTTCTGGCCACGGCTAAGAATCTTATCTAGCAGTTCACTTGGGTGCTGATAGTTATAAGGAGGGACTTGAAGAGCAATACCTTGGTGGACTGCATCGTTACCAGTCATACGATCAATCTCAGGTCTTGTTACTTCACCAACTGAGATACCTCTTGCGTTAGCAAGAGAGATTGCTTCCTTAACTCGGTCATCCATCTCGATTCGAGCTGCAATGAATAGAGCAGTTGCAGGAACCTTTGACCTAAGAGCTTCAAGGACTGAGTTACGACCGGATAGCACTTCGCTTGCATCTGCTGCTTTCTGAACTCTGCGACCAGTTCTGGCAGCACCTCCAGCGTTACCTGCTGTTCTAGTGCCAGGTGCTAGGAATTCACCCTTCTTAGTTGTCGGTGCACTACCAGGCTTTGCCTTAGCAACCCTAGGGCTCTGAGATGCTTTGCGTTCTCTAAGTGCCTTAGCCTTGGCAGCCGGGTGATACTTTCTATCCTCGGCCTTTGGTGTTGGCCCACGACCTTCTAGAGCCTGACGACCTTTACCTCCGGTGCCAACCTTAGGTGCTCCTTTAGAGCCGCCCTTCTTGACACGTGCCGCGCCTGGGCGGCCTGGTTTCTTAGCCATTGATGCTCCATATCGTTTGGTTTGGTAAATCTTCTAGGGTTACCCCAAGTTTGGTTAATTCATCACGAATCTGATCTGCTCGAGAGAAGTCTTTGTTTGCTTTTGCTTCTGCGCGAAGAGTAATCAGTTCCTCAATCTTCTGAGTTAGCGCTGGATCAATCTCTTTAGCTACTCCAAGCATTAAGCCTAAGACCTCAACCATTTGAACAACCTGAGAAAGACATGTTGTCACAGTGTTTATGTCATTGGCATCTAGAGCGGTATTACCTGCTCTGACAGTTTCGTGAATCACCGCGATAGCTCCTGGAACATTTAGATCAGAGTTCATCGCTGTTACGAAGTTATCTGGAAGTGGAACATTGGTGCTGCCTGTTTGGAGTTTTGCACGCTTGATGAAACCAGAGATTCGGTCAAGCGCTGCTTGAGCATCACTTAGCGAAGTTGGAGTGTAATCAAGATTGCTTCGATACTGGGAACTTGATAGCCAATATCTAATGGCAGCCCAACTACCCACTTCAAGAAGCTGCTCAACTGAAACTCCATTGCCCAAACTCTTAGACATCTTCTGTCCTTGAATTGTGACCAGTGCATTGTGGATCCAGAATTTTGCAAATGCATCTCCATTTGCTCTTGATTGAGCTAGTTCATTCTCGTGATGAGGGAATCGAAGATCTAGCCCACCACCGTGAATATCAAATGACTCCCCTAAGAAATGTTTAGCCATTGCAGAGCATTCGATGTGCCAACCAGGTCTAGCTTTACCCCAAGGAGTATCCCATGAGGCAGATTCTGGTTCACCTTCTTTATGCGCTTTGAAGAGAGCAAAGTCATGAACATTTCTCTTACCGAAGGTGTTCTCTAATTCACCTTCCATGTTCTCTAACTTCTGGTTGGTTAGTTCTCCGTATTGAGACCAAGATGCAGTGTCAAAGAAAACATTCGCGCTACCATCTTCTGCTTGATAAGCATGACCTTTAGCAATGAGAGATTCAACTAGAGCAATCATGTCAGCGATGTGCTGCGTGGCGTGAGGAGTGTGAGTTGGCTCTGCAATACCTAAAGAACGATATGCCTCATCAAAGGTCTTCTCAACCTCACCAGCAAACTCAATCCAGTCTCGATTAGCGGCTGCAGCATTAACTAAAACCTTGTCATCGATGTCCGTGACGTTTCTAACCAAAGTGACTCTTTGGCCATTGGCTTCTAGCCACCTTCTCAAGAGGTCATAAACCAGTGCGCTTCGAAGATGGCCTAGATGAGGTGCTGACTGAACGGTTGGTCCACAAACATACATACTGACCTTGCCAGGTGCTTTAGGAACAAACTCTCTAACACTCTGAGTCTTCGAATCAAATAGTTCTAAGGCCATTTCTAGAGCCTACCTTTGGACTTTTGGATCAACGCTGTTGCTACCGCTGCAACACCTTCACTTGAACCTAAGAAGCCAAGTCCATCGGTTGTTGTTGCACCTACGGTTACCGGCGCACCGACTAGAACAGTTAGTGCATTCTGAACTTCGTCTCTTCTCGGAGAAAGCTTTGGCTTATTGCCAATCAATTGAACACTGACGTTAACTACTTCCCAACCGTTTTTGCGAAGTAGTTCAAGTACACCGTTGATAAACACTGAACCGTTAGCACCTGAATACTCAGGTCTATCAACACCAAAGTTGGAACCGATATCTCCCAAACCTGCTGCAGACAGCAGTGCATCAACAATGGCGTGGGCAATCGAGTCACCATCACTGTGACCTTCCAAACCCATCTCCCCTGGCCAAAGAATAGTTCCTAGGTAAAGAGGGGTTGGGGTAGTAGCAAAACGGTGAACATCAGTTCCAATACCTGACCTAAATTCACTAGTACCGTTTAGTAGCAATTCTGCGTATTCAAGATCTGCTGGAACAGTGATTTTGAAAGCCTTGGTATCGCCCTGAACTGATCTGATTACAGCTCCGGCTGATTGCATCAAACTTGCATCATCAGTGAAATCTTCAGTAGCAGTTTCGTAAGCTGATTTGAGCTCTGCAAACCTAAAGCCCTGCGGCGTTTGAGCAATTCGTAAAGTGTCTCTATCGATTGTTCCTAGAACAACATCTTTCTCTACCTGCTTGATGGTGTCTGCAACTGGAAGCACCGGAACAACACCAAA
>CAMDEV010000004.1 GCA_945896925.1 Auritidibacter sp. Marseille-P8566 | reverse complement strand
AGCCTCGAGTTCTTAGAAGGTAAGGCTATGCCTGGTTTGGAAGTATTGCGATGAGTATTGAGCGTATTCCGTTTATTGCGGGTAACTGGAAAATGAACCTTGATCACCAGCAAGCAATTGCATTGGTTCAGAAGCTGGCTTGGACACTCAGTGATGCTAATCACGATTACTCCAAGACTGAAGTGGCAGTTTTCCCACCCTTCACCGATCTAAGAAGCGTTCAGACTTTAATTGATGCAGAGAAATTCGAAATCAAGCTAGGTGCACAGGACCTAAGCAAGTTTGATTCGGGTGCATACACCGGTGAAATCTCAGGTGCATTCCTGAAGAAACTAGACGCCAAATATGTTTTGGTTGGGCACTCAGAGCGACGTTCTTACCACAGCGAGACTGATGAAGTTATCCAAGCTAAAGTGTCTGCTGCCTTCAAGCACGGTCTAACCCCGGTGATCTGTGTAGGTGAGACCCTAGAGGAGTTGGAATCTGAGGGCCCTTCCGCAGTCCCAGTTAGACAGATTCTGGCAGCTCTAGCGGGCCATGAAAAGCTAGGCGAATTCATCGTTGCCTATGAGCCTGTTTGGGCTATTGGCACCGGCCAGATTGCTACCCCGGAACAGGCCGCAAATGTCGCTTTGAATATTAGAGAGGCTATTTCAGAGGCTTTTAGCGCTGATTTGGCCCAATCAACAAGGATTCTCTACGGTGGCTCAGTAAAGGCAGCTAACGTTGCTGGTTTCCTGAAAAGCCCTGAAGTTGACGGAGTTTTGGTTGGTGGAGCCAGCCTAGACGTTGATGAGTTCTCTGGCATCGCCCGTTTTCTAAAGCACCTGACCTTATAATTGGGTAGGTAAGGTTTTTTAGCCTAATAATTGACGAAAGTTCTCAAATGACCGGTATTTTCATTGCTCTAAGAATTCTCCTTGGAGTTACCAGCTTGCTGCTAACCCTGCTGATCCTTCTTCACAAGGGTCGCGGTGGCGGCCTGAGCGACATGTTCGGTGGCGGAATTAACACAACTATGACATCTTCAGGTGTTGCAGAGCGTAACCTTAACCGAATCACCGTAATCCTTGGTCTGGTCTGGGTAGTCACAATTGTGATCCTGGGTCTTGCATCAACCTATTCTTGGGCATAACTCTTGAGCGGTAACGGAAGCGCAATCAGGGGTTCTCGCGTTGGTGCGGGGCCAATGGGAGAGCAAGATAATGGTTTTCAAGCTGAGCGAATCACTAGAACCTTCTACTGCTTCAATAACCACTCTTTCAGTCCATCATTCGCAGCAAGCGTAGACGCGGCAGAACTCCCTAACGAATTAGATTGCCCTCACTGTGGTCTACCTTCAGGTCTAGACAAAGACAACCCACCTCAGATTGCTAAGCATGAGCCATATAAGACTCACCTTGCTTACGTAAAAGAACGTCGCACCGCAGCTGAAGCTAGAGAACTTTTAGAAGAGGCAGTAGCCGCTGTTCGTGAGAGAAGAGAGCGCTTACTAGCTGAAGCTAAGGCAGAGGCTAAGAAAGCCGCTAAAACCAGAAAGGCTTAGCAGCTCCAAAATTCTTGACCAGCAGCCTGGTCGATAAACCAAATTGTTTCACCCTGCGCTTGAATCTTTGCAGCTGGCAACTCACAATTCTCATCAGTATGAACTGCTGTCACAGCTGATGACTTGTCTAAACCAGAGACAACAAAAATAATCTTTACTGAAGCGTTTAGCACGTTAAAGCTCAAACTCAAACGTTCTGACGGTGGCTTAGGGGAATTACTTTCAGCAACAACCACTTCACCAACGGAGAGTTCCTCATGGCCAGGGAATAGCGAGGCAATGTGTCCGTCAGGACCCATGCCAAGAATAGTTAGGTCAAAAACTGGAGTTCCAGGACCAAAGTGTTTAGCTAAATCCTGTTCAAAGACTTTCTTTCCTTCAGAAAGCTTTCCAGAAAGATCTCGAGCAGGGAACTCATGGATGTTAGTTTCCGAAACAGATACCTTGTCGAAAAACGCAGCTCTTGCTTGATTAGCGTTTCTATCTGAACTATTTGATTCAACGTATCGCTCGTCACCCCACCAGAAGTGCACCCTTGAGAAATCTAAGCGAGAAAGATCTGGCTGCTCAGCCAAGACAGCGAGAGTCAAGATTCCGACAGTGCCGCCAGTAAGAGCAATATTTACTATAGGTTTACTTGTCAGGGCATGCTCAAGTGTCTCGATGATTTCTCTTGCTGCAAGTTGAGCGACCTCAGCAGAATTTAATGCTCTTCGAATCTCAGTTGAAGTTTCCATGATTACTTCTTGTTTGACACCTTAGGAGCCTGGCGGTTGGTGCCAAATCCCTTAGTAATCAGCTTTCCGAAAGCGTCGTCACTATCCATGCGACGCAGATCTTCAATTAAACAGTCACGACGTAATCTTCTAGGAAGACTAATGTCTCTCGTTGGTTGAGCAGGCTGAATTAGCGTTGCAACATCTGGAACATTTCGAACAATTTCAACATCTCCGGACTTACGGATCAACTTCACTCCCTTGATGCCTGCGACTGCTTTACCTCTAACAGTTCTAACCAAACTGACTTCAACTTTAAGTTTCATTTCAAGCCAAGCAGCCAGCAGGTCTGTACTAGGGGAGTCAACTGCACCGGTCACAACAACGCTGGTAACAGGGTCGTATGGTGGCTGATCTAGAATTGCTGCCAGCTGAGCACGCCACAGCGTCAATCTGGTCCAGGCGAAGTCGCTGTCACCAGGTGCATAGTTTTTAGCAAGGTTAGACAGCCAAGCGTGAGGATCTTTTTGGGCTGCAGCGTCAGTGATTCTTCGCTGAGCAATTCTTCCAATAGCAGAGGCTGATGGCTTTGCTGGTGCGATACCTGGCCACCAAGCAACCACTGGTGCATCTGGGAGAAGTAAGCCAGTCACTAGAGACTCTGGATCGCTTGAAGCCTCACCGTAGGCCTTGAGAACGATTACTTCTGAGGCTCCGGCATCTCCACCAACACGTATCTCAGCATCAAGTCTTGACTGTTTAGTTGCCTTCTCGTTGTTAGCTAGAACAATGATTCGACAAGGGTGAGCTCTTGATGCCTCGTTGGCAGCCAGGATTGAATCTTCTAGGTCTTTGAAATCAGTTTCGATAAGAAGGGTTAGTACACGACCCAACGCGACAGCGCCACCTTCTTCACGAATCTGAACTAGCTCTTTAGAGACTTTTGAGATTGTGGTATTAGGTAAATCTTTGATCATGGTCTTCTCCAAGCTCTGCCGTCAATTGCCATCATGCGGTCAGCTGAAGCTGGACCCCATGTGCCAGGGCGATAAGGCTCAGGCTTACCTGCCTTTGCCCAGAATTCTTCAATCGGGTCGAGGATCTTCCAAGAAAGTTCAACTTCTTCATGTCTAGGAAACAGAGGTGGATCACCTAGCAGGACGTCAAGAATCAAACGCTCATAGGCTTCAGGGGAAGCCTCCGTGAATGCGTGTCCGTAACCAAAGTCCATGGTCACATCTCTTACCTGCATACCAACACCAGGAACCTTAGATCCAAATCGGATGGTCACACCTTCGTCTGGTTGAACACGGATAACCAAAGCGTTTTGACCTAGAGCTGAAGTCTGAGACTCACCAAAGATCTGCTGAGGAGCACGCTTGAATACAACCGCGATCTCAGTAACTCTTCTACCTAGGCGTTTACCCGCACGTAGATAGAAAGGAACTCCCGCCCAACGACGGGTGTTGATATCCAGTCTCATGGCAGCGAAAGTCTCTGTGACAGACTTAGGGTTCATTCCTTCTTCTTCTAGGAAGCCTTCAACCTTTTCGCCACCTTGCCAGCCACCGGTGTATTGACCGCGTGCTGTGTATCTACCGAGGTCATCAGGTAGACGGACCGCAGAGAGAACTTTCTCTTTCTCAGCACGAAGATCAGAAGCATCGAATGAAACCGGCTCTTCCATTGCTGTTAGAGCAAGTAGCTGGAGCAAGTGGTTTTGAATAACGTCACGAGCAGCACCGATGCCGTCGTAGTATCCAGCTCTACCACCAACACCGATATCTTCAGCCATTGTGATCTGTACGTGGTCGATGTAGTTGTTGTTCCAAAGCGGCTCATAGAGCTGGTTTGCGAATCTCAATGCAAGGATGTTCTGAACTGTTTCCTTACCGAGGTAGTGGTCAATACGGAAGATTGAATCTGCAGGAAAAACAGATTCAACAACTTCGTTAAGTTCTCTTGCTGACTGGAGGTCGTGACCGAATGGTTTCTCGATAACAACACGTCTGAACTGATTAGGCTTTGGATCCGCCAAACCTGATCTTGAAAGTTGCTGAGTTACCAGAGGAAAGGCCTTTGGGGGAATGCTTAGATAGAAAGCGTGGTTGCCGTTGGTGCCACGTTCAGCATCTAGGGTTTCGATGGTTTCCCTGAGCTTGTCGAAGGCAGCATCGTCGCCGAATTCACCAGAGACGAATCTGATGCCCTGAGATAGTTGAGCCCAAACTTCTTCGCTCCAAGGAGTTCTCGCATACTGTCTAACAGCATCGTGAACTACCTGACCAAAGTCTTGGTCTTCCCAATCTCGTCTCGCAAAACCAACTAGCGAGAAACCTGGTGGAAGTAATCCACGGTTAGCCAGGTCATAAACGGCAGGCATTAGCTTTTTACGGCTAAGGTCACCGGTAACACCGAAAATGATTAGGCCCGAAGGTCCCGCAATGCGGTTTAGTCTTCTGTCAGCAGGATCACGGAGTGGGTTCTGACCAGGAGCTATCTTTACTGGGCTCAATTGTTTTCCTTAACCTATAGCCTTCACAATTGCTGCGTAATCAGAAATCGGGTTGCTTAGTGTCAAGCTCAAAACTGGTCTACCGAGATCTGCAAGCACCTTTGCATCTCCAGCAGCCTGAGACGCGATCAATTCTCCAAGAGTGAAGTCTCGGCCAGGAACCTGAACATCAACGTCATTCTTTGAGATCAACTGCAGATAAACGCCTTGCTTAGGTCCGCCCTTGTGATACTGACCAGTTGAGTGCAGGAATCTAGGAGCCCAACCGAAGGTGGTTGGACGAGAGCTCTTGCTAGCAAGAGCGTTGCGAAGTTGCTCTGCTGAAAGATCAGACTCACGGTTTAGGTAGGCATGAACTGAAACGAAGCCATCTTCAGCAAGCTGACCTAGAAGTGCAGCAATTGATGAAGCCACATCTGTGTGAGCAGAAAAATCTAGATTTAGTGCACGAACTTCAATGCCGCCAGATACGAATGCAGGGGACGAGATAGCAGCGCGCTGCTCAAGCATTCCGCGAGCAGCAATCTTTGCTGACTCAACATCTGGCTGATCGAATGGGTTCACTCCGAGTAGATAGCCAGCAACTACTGTTGCATACTCCCAAAGCAGGAACTGCGCTCCTAATGGGCCGCTGACAGAAAGATCTCCTGAATTGTTCGCGTTTGCAGAGACTTTCGCTACCAAGAGATCCTTCTGCGCTGCAGAAACTTCAAAACTGTTTGCCTCTAGCACTACTGGCAAAATACCTTTGTCGATCTTTCCAGTTGACTCCGCGATTAGTTGTTCTGCCCAGTCACCAAACCCAGGCAAAGATGGGTCTGCTAGTAGGCCTAACTTGTCCTTGTATGTTGAGAGACCAGCAGTTCTAGCCATAGCCGCACCGAGCACTAGACCTGGGTTAGCTGAGTCATCTGAAGCTAGCAGAGCAGACACTGACTGTGCCTGTTCAACAAGTTCTGCGATATTTGCACCAGCAAGACCTGATGGCACTAGACCAAATGCGGTTAGCGCTGAGTAGCGTCCACCAACAGCTGGGTCTGCATTGAAGATACGGTAGCCATCTGCCTTGGCAGCTGCTTCCATTGGAGAGCCTGGGTCAGTGACAATGATGATTCGCTCAGTCTTCTCAATTCCAGCCTTAGTGAAGGCTTCTTCGAAGATTCTCTTCTGTGAATCTGTTTCAACAGTTGATCCAGACTTAGAAGAAACAACAATTGCAGTTCTTTCGATGTCCTTAGCAACTACATTGCGCACCTGCTCAGGCTCAGTTGAATCTAGTACTACTAGTTCAACACCGTAGTTCTTAGTTATAACCTCAGGAGCAAGCGATGAGCCACCCATGCCACACAAAACAAAACGGTTTACGCCAGCGTTCAAGAAGGATTCGCGTAGAGCGAGAATCTCGGGAATTAGGGGAGCAGAGTCGCTTGCTGAGTTAACCCAGCCGAGACGAATTGCTGATTCAGATTCAGCTTCCTTACCCCAAACAGTAAAGTCCTTGTTTGCTATGCGACTAGCAATGCCTTGTGAAACCAACTCGTCAATGGTGTTCTTTACAGCATCAGCTGCAAGACCCTGAACGTTTACTTTAAGTGACATTACTTTGCAGCCTCCAGTGCAGCCTCAACTGATGCGACTAGTTCGTTCCAAGAGATGATGAATTTATCGACACCTTCGGTCTCCAAAAGCTCAGTCACGTCGTCGTAGCTAATGCCAACAGCAGCTAGTTCAGCCAAGATGCGCCGCGAATCTTCGTAGTGATCCTGAATACTGTTTGCTGGAACAACTCCGTGATCAAAGACAGCTTCCATCGTCTTCTCTGGCATGGTGTTTACAAGTTCTGGAGCAACCAACTCTGTGACATACAGAGTGTCACTCAGTGCTGGGTCCTTGACGCCAGTTGAAGCCATCAGTGGACGCTGCTTATTAGCTCCGGCTGCAGCAAGCGCTGACCAACCTTCAGTTGCAAATTCCTGCTCATAAACCTCGTAGGCGAGACGTGCGTTAGCCAAAGCTGCTTTGCTCTTAAGTGCCAGTGCTTCATCAGATCCGATAGCAACTAGCCTCTTGTCAATTTCTGTGTCAACTCTGGAAACGAAGAAAGACGCTACCGAGTGGATTTTGCTTAGGTCATGGCCGTTTGCTTTAGCCAAAGCAATGCCTGCTTGGTAAGCAGCAATAACTTCCTTGTATCTCTGGAGAGAGAAGATGAGAGTTACGTTTACGCTGATTCCATTTGAAATAACCTCGGTAATCGCAGCAAGACCGGCCTTGGTAGCAGGAATCTTGATCATGACGTTCTCTTTGTTAACTTTTGCAAACAGTTCTTTTGCCTGTGTAACAGTATTAGCAGTGTCATTAGCAAGACCAGGCTCAACTTCAATTGACACACGACCATCGAAACCATGACTTGCTGAGTAAACACCGGCAAAGATGTCACAGGCATCTGCAACATCTTTAGTTGTGATCTCGAAGATTGCCTCAGCAGCGCTCGCACCAGCCTTCGCAAGATCTGCTACCTGCTCTGAATATCCATCGCCTTTGCCAATTGATCCGGCGAAGATGGTTGGGTTAGTGGTAACACCTGAGACGCTTCTCGATTCAATAAGTGCAGCAAGTGCCCCTGAATTGATCCTTGTGCGTGAAAGGTCATCAAGCCAGATGCTGACGCCGTTTGCTGCTAGTTGGGCTAATGGGCTGTTCATGTGTTTCCTTCTTCTAGTTACTTAAAGATTTCTCAGCAGCTGCGATAACTGCTTCGGTGGTGATGCCAAATTCTCTGAAGAGCGTCTTGTAGTCAGCTGAAGCTCCGAAGTGTTCGATTGAGACACTCTCGCCCTTGCCTCCGACAAACTTCTGCCAACCAAGTGAAAGACCAGCTTCGACTGAAACTCTCGCTGTGACTTCAGCTGGTAATACAGACTCTTTGTATTCTGCTGATTGTTCTTCGAACCATTCCAAACACGGAGCTGAAACAACCCTGGTTGGAACGCCTTTCGCTTCAAGTGCAACTCGAGCGTTGACGGCAAGTTGAACTTCCGAACCAGAAGCAATCAGAATCACCGCTGGCTTGGAGTTTGAAGCGTCCACCAAGGTATATGCACCCTTAGCAGTTAATTCTGCAGATGCGTAGGTTGCACCGGTTTCATCCTGGGCACCTCGAGGGAATACGGGGATGTTCTGACGAGTAAGCGCGATACCTGCTGGACCTTGACGTCTTTCCAACATGGTCTTCCAAGCGTGAGCAACCTCGTTGGCATCACCAGGACGGACAATGTCTAGTCCAGGAATTGCGCGAAGAGTTGCCAGCTGCTCGATTGGCTGATGTGTTGGACCGTCTTCACCAAGAGCCACGCTGTCGTGAGTCCAAACGAAAATCGAAGGAACACCCATCAGAGCTGCTAGACGCACAGCAGGACGCATGTAATCGCTGAAGATTAGGAAAGTTCCACCAAAAGCACGAGTCTTACCGTGCAGAACGATTCCGTTAAGAATTGCCGCCATTGCATGCTCGCGGATACCGAAGTGAAGTACTCGACCATACTGGTCACCGGTCCACTCGTGGGTTGACCACTTCGCTGGTACGAATGACTTCGCACCTTCGATTGTAGTGTTGTTTGATTCGGCTAGGTCAGCAGAACCACCCCAAAGCTCAGGCATTACCTTCGCAATTGCGTTGATAACTTTTCCGCTGGCAGATCTAGTTGAGATTTCAGTACCTGATTCGAAGTTAGGAAGAGCTGAAACTAGTTCTTTAGGAGTGCTGCCGCTTTCAACGCGATCAAAGAGTGCTTTGTGTTCTGGGTTAGCTGCAGCCCAAGCATCAAACTTTGCCTGCCAAACTGAGCGAGCATCTTCTGCACGCTTTGCGGCATTTGAACGAGTGTGGCCGATTAGTTCGTCAGTAACTTCGAAAGTTAGTTCTGGGTTGAATCCAAGAGCAGTCTTTAGACCAGCAAGTTCTTCCGCACCAAGAGCTGAACCGTGAATCTTTCCGGTGTTCTGCTTCTTAGGTGAAGGCCAACCAATGATAGTTCTAAGAGTGATCAGAGAAGGCTTGTTGGTTACAGCCTTTGCTTTCTGAATTGCGTCATAGAGCTCGACTAGGTCTTCTTTGTAGTTGCCGGTTTTCTTCCAGTCAACTGTCTGAGTGTGCCAACCGTAAGACTCGTAGCGAGCGGTTAGGTCTTCTGTGAAAGCGATGTTGGTGTCATCTTCGATTGAAATCTGGTTGCTGTCGTAGATCACAACGAGGTTGCCAAGTTCCTGATGTCCCGCAAGGGAAGCTGCTTCGCTGGTTACACCTTCCTGCATGTCACCGTCACCTGCGATTACATATACAAAGTGATCGAAAGCGCTCTGTCCCTGCTCTGTTGCTGGATCGAATAGTCCACGTTCAAATCTAGAAGCGTAAGCAAAACCGGTGGCTGATGCTAAACCTTGACCTAGGGGACCGGTCGTAATTTCAACACCCTTGGTGTGACCGTATTCTGGGTGGCCAGGAGTTAGAGATCCCCAGGTTCTTAGAGCCTTTAGATCATCGAGTTCAAGACCAAAACCAGCAAGATAAAGCTGGTTGTAGAGAGTTAGTGAGGAGTGACCAACGCTGAGGATGAAGCGGTCTCTTCCAACCCAGTGCTCATCTTTAGGATCGTGGTTCATTACCTTCTGGAACAGTAGGTAGGCAACTGGAGCAAGTGAAATAGCAGTACCTGGGTGACCATTGCCAACCTTTTCAACTGCATCTGCTGCTAGAACTCTTGCAGTATCTACTGCTCGTGAATCAACTTCATCCCAAATTAGCGACAATGGGTTCTCCTTAAATCAATTTGCAAAATCAAACACAGATCAGCTTCATCGCTCTGCGAGTATTGCTCTAGAAATGGCCAGAAATGATGATTTCTGGACTCGAATTGGTGCAAATGAAGTCTATACCCGCATCGACATTTGATTACGGACATGTAACGGTTGTCGTAAATTGGTTTAGACTTGAGGGAATGATTCCCCAAGCCAAAACCTCTGTAACCGCCTTGCCGCGGGCAAAAGGCTTGTCCTTGGCTAAGGCCTATTTGGCCCTAACCAAGCCCAGGGTTATTGAATTACTGTTGATTACTACCATTCCGGTCATGATATTGGCTCAACGAGGCGTTCCTGAGCTTTGGTTAGTTCTAGCCACCTTTATAGGTGGTGCGATGAGCGCAGGATCAGCGAATGCCTTCAACTGCATTATTGACACCGATATCGACAAGATTATGGGTCGAACTAAGAATCGCCCACTAGTCACAGCTCAGCTTTCAAGCCTCCAAGCCAAAGTGTTTGCCACTGTTCTGGGCGTTGTTTCAGTGCTTTGGCTAGGTTTCTTCGTTAACTGGCTCAGCGCAGGTCTGGCTTTGGCTGCCGAACTCTTTTATATCTTCATTTACACCCTGCTCCTAAAGCGAAGAACCTCTCAAAACATCGTATGGGGCGGTGCCGCTGGCGCAATGCCAGTGCTAATTGGCTTCAGCGCGGTCACAAATAGCCTCAGTTGGTCGGCGGCAGCCCTGTTCCTGATCATCTTCCTCTGGACTCCACCGCATTACTGGCCATTGTCTATCAAATACAAGGATGACTATCAGGCTGCAGGTGTTCCAATGCTTCCAGTAGTAGCAAATCCAAACAGAGTTGCCCTTGAAATTGTGATCTACAGCTACGCAATGGTTATAAGCACCTTTGTGCTTATTCCAATCGCACCTATGGGGCTCATATACACAGCAACTGCATTGCTAGGTGGCGCTTGGTTTATTTTCGAAGCACATCTTTTGCAGAAGAAGACCAAGTCTGGAACTGAGAACAACCCAATGCGGTTATTCCACATTTCTATTTCGTACTTAACAGTTCTGTTCATTGCAATCGGCGTTGACCCGTTGCTCTTCGTCAAGTTGTTTTAAGCCTGTTTCAGTTCTTCTAATCTGGCTAGCGATTCATTTCTCTCGGCAGAGTGATCAACAATCTGATCTGGGTAACCGAGGTTATATCCATCAAATCTTTCCCAAGGTTCATGAACATCAGCACCGGTTAGATGTCTAAGTTCTGGAATATATTTGCGAACATAGTTGCCATCAGGATCAAATTTCAATCCCTGCATCACCGGATTAAAGATTCGGTAATAAGGTGATGCATCAGTTCCACAACCCGCAGTCCACTGCCAACCGTGCGAGTTTGATGCAGGATCAAAATCACTTAGGTGCTTCTCAAAGAACTCTGCACCTCTAGTCCATTCGATGTGTAGATCTTTGACTAGGAACGAGGCAACAATCATGCGAACTCTGTTGTGCATCCAGCCTTCGGTAACCAACTGGCGCATGCCTGCATCAACCATTGGATAACCGGTTTTACCTTCACACCAAGCTTGGAATCTCTCTTCTGCAATAGCACCACTGTCATACCTGAGTTTTTTGAACTTAGGTTCGTAGTAGTCATCTAAGGTATTCGGATAGTGGTGGAGTACGTCTGCATAGAACTCGCGCCAAGCAATCTCCTTGCGGAACACCCAAGCACCTTCGTCACTTCCAAGATCAGCTAAGAGAGTTCTAGGGTGAATCTCACCGTGCGCTAGAGCGTGCGATAGGTGCGAAGTTCCGCTTAGATCCGCGCGATTACGGTCATCGCTGTATTTAACAAGTGCTCGCTTGCGGAATCTCTCAAAGGTTCTAAGGGCAAAAGATTCACCAGCAATTACCTTGATAGGAGAGTCCTTGGAAGGAGTTGGAATTGACTCAGAATCTGAAAGCTGCAGCCAGTTGATGGCCTTGACATCAAGTTCAAAAGGTGCTTGGTTGCTGAGCGGGTTCCAGTTGTTGAAGAACGGTGTGTATACACGGTAGTTAGTGCCATCTGGTTTTCTCACAGTGCCCGGCTCAACTGCATAGGCAGACCCAATTAACTTGAGTTGAACACCAGCACTAGATAGAGCCGAACCTACAGCGCTCTGCTCTGCAACGCCTTCAGGATCAAATCGCTTCATAGCAAATACAAAATCTGCTGAAACTGCATTCGCTGCAGCAACAAGCTTTTTACCTGCATCCTCTGAACCTTGGAGGGTCTTGACGCTTAGCTTGTTTCCAATAGAGGCATCCAGCGCTTTGAAGGATTCGGTCAGGCTGTGCTGTCTGATGCCTTCTAAAGTTTCGTAGTTTGCGAGGTTCACTAGAACAACCGGGTAAACATCTTTCGATTCTTTGCTCGCAGCAACTAAGGCTTCATTGTCCTGAAGTCTTAGATCCTTGCGAAACCAAAAGATAACGCTCATTTCTTTGCTAGCCAGTTTCTAGAGATAAGCATTTGCAGAGTGAGAGAACTCATGATGAGGCAAGCACCAAACATGTGAAGAGCAACTAGAGCAACAGGTAATCCGATTCTTACCTGAAGAATTCCAATTGCTGCCTGCATGGCAAGAAGTCCTAGGAATACGTAACCAGCTTTGAGAGCAAAGCGAGGTGCTGATGTTCTGTGGAGGACTAAGAGTTGAAGAAGAACTAGTCCCAGAAGGATGTATGCAGGGTAGGAGTGAATGTGAACCAGAAGATCGGAGTTGAGGCCGTTTCTAGGTGTTTCAGCATCTCCTGCGTGAGGGCCAGAACCAGTAACTATGACACCGATAACAATCGCTAATACTCCGATAGGGAAAGAAATTAGGTTGAGTAGCTTTATAGTCTTATTTGCTTCAAAGCTCCATTCGGCGTAAAAACGCCATACCAGTACAACAGCGATGGCGATGAGAACCCCTGAAACTAGGAAGTGAGCACCAACAATCCAGGAATTTAGACCGGTTAGGACTGTGATACCTCCGATGATTGCCTGAGCGACGATTCCAAGCCCTAAGGCAAAGGCGGGCCAAACTAAACCAAACTTCTCTGCCTTAGGCAATCTGATGATGGTTAGGAAGGTGAGGATCGCAACTAGCAAAAGCACGAAGGTGAGCAGTCGGTTTGCGAACTCGATAACTCCGTGAATGCCTAATTCTGGAACATTGGTGTAGGAACCAGGTTCACATTCAGGCCAGGTCGGGCAGCCAAGACCTGAACCAGTTAGCCTGACTGCACCACCAGTTACAACAATAAGAATCTGGCTGACTAGGGAAGCCCAGACATAGAGCTTCAATCTGGCTGGGCCGAGAATAGCATTCAACAAAAACATTGCCTTTCGTGGCATTTCGGGGGTTACACATTGGGTAACGTTTAGATAAACTTAGACTACTCGCGAAGCCAGAAATCGCTTAATTGGCACTCAGATTTTTAGCATTTCGGGTTGAGATTTTCACTCAACCACCATGTTTTCAAACCTATGAAAGAGGTTATGTCTTGACTGACGCTGCAGTTTCACATCCAGAACTTGAAGGCCTAGGCGTTTATGAGTTTGGTTGGTCAGACCAGGATGCTGCGGGGGCTAGCGCTAGACGCGGTATCAACGATGAGGTAGTCAGAGACATCTCGGAGAAGAAGAGTGAGCCTCAATGGATGCTTGATCTTCGTCTGAAGGGTTTCTCATATTTCCAGAAGAAGCCAATGCCGACCTGGGGTTCTGATCTAACCGGCATTGATTTCGACAACATCAAGTACTTCGTTCGTTCAACCGAGAAGCAAGCAAACACTTGGGATGAACTACCCGAAGACATCAAGAACACTTACGAGAAGCTAGGCATTCCTGAGGCAGAGCGTCAAAGACTAGTTTCTGGTGTTGCAGCTCAGTATGAATCTGAAGTGGTTTACCACCAGATCAACGAGGAACTTGAGAAACAGGGAGTTATCTTCCTAGACACCGATACAGCTCTAAAGGAGCACCCTGAACTATTCCAGGAATACTTCGGAACCGTAATCCCTGCGGGAGATAACAAGTTTGCTTCCCTAAACACTGCAGTTTGGTCAGGTGGTTCATTCGTTTATGTTCCTAAGGGTGTTCACGTAGAGATTCCACTTCAGGCTTACTTCCGCATCAACACTGAGAACATGGGCCAATTTGAGAGAACTCTGATCATTGCTGACGAAGGTTCTTACGTTCACTACATTGAGGGATGTACTGCACCTATCTACAAGAGCGATTCATTGCACTCAGCTGTAGTTGAAATCATTGTGAAGAAGAATGCTCGCGTTCGCTACACAACCATCCAGAACTGGTCTAACAACGTATACAACTTGGTTACCAAGCGTGCGGTCGCGCACGAAGGTGCAACCATGGAGTGGATTGATGGCAACATCGGTTCAAAGGTAACCATGAAGTATCCAGCAGTTATCTTGGCTGGAGAGCACGCAAGGGGAGAGACACTTTCTGTGGCTTTCGCAGGAGAGGGACAGCACCAGGATGCTGGTGCCAAGATGATTCACCTAGCTCCATACACTTCATCTTCAATTGTTTCTAAGTCAATTGCTCGTGGTGGCGGTAGAACTTCTTACCGCGGCGAGATTCGTGTAAATCCTGGTGCACACCACTCAGCCAATACAGTTCGCTGTGATGCTTTGTTGATTGACACAATCTCAAGAAGCGATACTTACCCTGCAGTTGATGTCCGAGAAGACGACGTGACAATGGGTCACGAGGCTACTGTCTCCCGTGTAAGCGATGAGCAGCTGTTCTACCTCCAGTCACGAGGAATGGCAGAAGACGAAGCAATGGCAATGATTGTTCGTGGTTTCATTGAGCCGATTGCTAAAGAACTACCAATGGAATATGCACTTGAACTTAACAAGTTGATTGAAATGCAAATGGAAGGCGCTGTCGGTTAATGAGCGCTCCAGTTCAACACGGTTTATCCGAGCACAGCCATGGCGCTGGTGTTCCACTGCAGATTAGAAGTGACCGTCCGCGTTCAACTTCAGTTGCAGACTTTCCTGCGATTACACAGCAGCAAGATCTTTGGAGATATCTAAACGCAGATCAACTCAAGGGTCTTGATTCAGATGTTCTAGCTGAGTACTCAGAGCAGGTCAGCTACTCAGGCCCTCAAGGCGTTAGTTTCGATTGGATTTTGAGTTCAGCTGAACCAGTTGGTTCAATTGGTGTCCCAGAAGACAGAGTTAGTGCTGCCGGTTACACCAATGCAAGTAAAACTCTTTTGGTGAAGATTGCAAATGAATTGGTTAGTGAAGAGAAAATCACAATTTCTGTCAAGGGTGACTCTTCAACTGCATCAGCCCTGCACATTTTCGTTGAGGCAGGGAAGTTCAGCAGCACAACACTTGTTCTAGAGCACTCAGGTTTAGGTGTTCTTGCTGAGAACGTTGAAATCTCAGTTGCCGATGAAGCAAAGCTAAACTTTGTCTCACTGCAAAACTGGGAGAGTGGCTCTGCTCTCGTTTCAGCTCAGTATGCGAAGTTGGGAAGAAACTCATTCCTAAAGCACACTGTCGCATCCTTTGGTGGAGATTTAGTTCGAGTAACTCCGATTGCAACCTTCACAGGTCCTGGATCTGAAGTTGAACTGAACGGTGTTTACTTCGCTGAAGCGGGTCAGCACCTTGAAAACAGACCATTCGTAGACCACGCTGCACCGAACTGTAAATCTCGCGTTACATACAAGGGTGCGCTTCAGGGCGATAAGGCACACACTGTTTGGATTGGTGACGTTCTTATTCGTGCGATCGCAGAAGGAACTGACACTTACGAACTGAACAGAAACCTTCTGCTAACTGATGGCACGAGAGCTGACTCAGTTCCTAACCTTGAGATTGAAACCGGTGAGATCGAAGGAGCAGGTCACGCCAGTGCATCTGGACGTTTCGATGATGAGCACCTTTTCTACCTTCAGGCTAGAGGAATCACGCCTGATGAGGCCAGAAGACTAGTTGTGCTTGGATTCCTGGTTGAAGTAATTCAGAAGACTGGCATTGCTGAGCTTATTGAAAGTATGACTGCACTACTCGAAGAGAAATTGAACAGAGGTTAGTTATGGCACTGAGAATTTGTAATGTTAGCGACATTAAACCTGGTCGGGCTATCAGAGTGAAGATAGGCGATCACGCTCTAGCAATCGTGCACAGCCCTGATGGTTCATTCCACGCAATCGATGACAAGTGCTCACACGGTGAGATTTCTCTAAGCGAAGGTTTCGTTGACAATGAAACTATTGAGTGCTGGGCTCACGGAGCTAAGTTCTCATTGGAGACTGGTGCTCCGCTATCTTTGCCAGCTTATGAACCAGTGAAGGTTTATGAAGTCATGGTAGAAAACGATGAAATTTTTATTGAATACGATCAGGCTTAGGCCACAAGGAAAGAGAACATGTCCATTCTTCAAGTAAAGAACCTGCACGTATCTGTTGACACCGATCAGGGTGCCAAAGAGATCCTCAGAGGTGTTGACCTAACAATTAGAAGTGGTGAGATTCACGCTGTAATGGGACCTAACGGTTCAGGTAAATCAACACTTGCATACTCAATCGCAGGTCACCCTAAATACAACGTCACCGATGGTGAGATTCTTCTCGAAGGTGAGAATGTTTTAGAGATGAGCGTTGACGAGCGTGCTCGTGCAGGTCTGTTCCTAGCCATGCAGTATCCGGTTGAGATTCCCGGCGTTTCAGTTTCAAACTTCTTGAGAACAGCTAAGACTGCAGTTACCGGTGAAGCTCCTGCGCTTAGAACTTGGATCAAGGATGTTCGCGAAGCTATGGACAACCTGAAGATTGATGCTGCTTTCTCCGAGAGAAATGTGAATGAAGGTTTCTCTGGTGGTGAGAAGAAGCGTCACGAGATTCTTCAGCTAGAACTTCTAAAGCCTCGCTTTGCAATCCTTGATGAGACTGACTCAGGTCTTGACGTTGATGCACTGAAGATTGTCTCTGAAGGTGTTAACCGAGCACATGCAGCATCTGATCTTGGTGTCTTGCTCATTACTCACTACACCAGAATCCTTCGATACATCAAACCTGACTTCGTGCACGTTTTTGTTGCTGGAAAAGTAGCTGAAGAGGGCGGCCCAGAACTAGCTGATCGTCTAGAAGCTGAAGGCTACGACCGTTACGTAAAGGCTTAGTCTTTGACTGAATTAGATCTAACCCCAGAAAAGTATGACCAGGTCTTAGAGGCCATCAAGGAAGTTATTGACCCTGAAATTGGTGTCAACATCGTTGACCTTGGTCTTATCTATGACTTGAAGCTCTCTGAAGATGGTTCACTACTTATTCACATGACGCTAACTTCAGCAGGTTGTCCATTGACTGATGTCATTGAAGAGCAAATGGGTATGGCACTAGATGGTGTTGTTGAAGCATTCAGAATCAACTGGGTTTGGATGCCACCTTGGGGTCCAGAGAAGATCACCGACGACGGTAAAGAGCAAATGCGCGCAATCGGCTTTGCTATTTAGTTTTTCTTATCTAGCTTCTTTACAAGTAACCAAGCACTTGGAATAAGACCTGCGGCGATAACTGCCTTAACAAAATCCCAACCAAGATAAGGCAACATACCCTGGGTTGCTGCTAGCAGATCAGAGTTGTATGCGTTCATAGCAAGCACTGGAATACCAAGGCCGTAGATAACCACTGTGCTCATTGCAAAACCAACTAGGGCCTTGAGTACATTTGACGACCACTGAAGTTCTGCAAGGCGTCCTGCGAGAGCTGCAGCGAAGATGAATCCAATAATGAATCCACCTGAATAACCAAATAGAACGTTGAAACCAGAACTTGCATCTGCGAAAACAGGCAGACCTAGGGCACCAACCAGAGCGTAGGTTCCCATAGTGATTGCGCCTCTAGCAGCACCGAAAGTTGAACCGATAACTAGAACAGCAAGAGTCTGGAATGTGAATGGCACTGGAAGAGCAGGGATGCTCAGCTGAGCTGAAAGGGCTGTGAGTGCAACACCGGCAACCACCAAGATGATGTTATTGATTAGGGTTCTAGCAACCAATTTGTCGATAAGGGTGATGTTTTGGGTTTGTGCAATTGACACAGCGGGCCTTTCGTCAAGATAACGTTTTGATTAATACTAGGGTAGAACCTGCACTCAAACGCAATTCAGTTTGAATTTGCAATCAACCCATTGGAGACCGATGATTAGCGTGCGTGACCTTGAGATCACGATTGGTCCAAGAGTCCTAATGTCTGGGGTAACATTCCAGGTGTCTAAGGGGGACAAGGTGGGTCTCGTCGGTCGTAATGGTGCTGGTAAGACTACTTTGACCAAGGTTATTGCAGGCGATTTCCAGTCCAGTGCAGGAACTATCGATCGTGTTGGGGAGATTGGCTACCTACCTCAAGACCCAAGAACCGGGGACATCCATGAATTAGCTTCAGATCGAATCCTCAATGCCAGAGGATTAGGAACAATCATGAGAAAACTCGAGCAAACTCGTCAAGAGATGGCCTCAGTTGATGAGAAGGTCTATGAAGCCGCGATGGCTCGTTATGAGCGCTTAGAGGCGCAGTTTGAGTCCAATGGCGGTTACGCTGCTGAAGCAGAGGCTGCCTCTATCGCTTCTAACTTAGGTTTGAAGCCAAACGTTTTAGCCCAAGAAATTGGAACCCTCTCTGGTGGTCAAAGAAGAAGAATTGAGCTTGCTCGAATTCTTTTCTCCGCAGCTACCACCATGATCCTCGATGAGCCAACTAACCACCTAGATGCCGACAGCATTATTTGGCTGAGGGATTTCTTGAAGAACTACCAAGGCGGTCTGATAGTCATCAGTCACGATATTGAAATCGTCGAAGAAACAGTCAACAGAGTTTTCTATTTGGATGCCAACCGAGCTGTCATCGACATTTACAACATGGGTTGGAAGCAGTATCTAAAGCAACGTGAGTCTGACGAAGAGCGACGAAAACGCGAACGAGCAACTGCTGAAAAGAAGGCAAGCGTTCTGCAACTCCAAGCCGCCAAGTTCGGTGCTAAAGCATCTAAGGCATCAGCAGCTCACCAGATGGCTAGAAGAGCAGAGAAGCTTCTCAGCGGCCTTGATGATGTCAGAGAAGTTGACAGGGTTGCGAAGATTCGCTTCCCGGAGCCACAGGCCTGTGGCAAGACACCACTGTTTGCGCACAATCTCAGTAAGAGTTATGGGTCATTAGAAATCTTCACCGCAGTTGATCTCGCAATCGACCGAGGTTCAAAGGTTGTCATCATTGGACTAAACGGAGCGGGTAAGACAACACTGTTGAGAATTCTTGGAGGAGTAGAGGGTCCTGATACGGGTTCCATCGATCCAGGTCACGGGCTCAAGATTGGTTACTACGCTCAGGAACACGAAACTCTTGATGTCACCAAGACAGTTCTTGAGAATATGCAAAGCGCTGCTCCAGAGCTTGCCGATACTGATGCAAGAAAAGTATTGGGTTCATTCCTATTCAGCGGTGACGATGTCAACAAACTTGCGGGAGTTCTAAGCGGTGGAGAGAAAACGAGATTAGCTCTAGCGTCTCTGGTGGTCTCTAAAGCTAACGTGCTTCTTCTAGATGAACCGACCAACAACCTTGACCCAGCTAGCCGCGAAGAGATTCTCGGTGCATTGGCCTCATTTACCGGCGCAGTGGTTCTGGTTTCACACGATGTCGGTGCTGTCGATGCACTAAATCCTGAGCGTGTTCTAGTTATGCCAGATGGTCAGGAAGACCTTTGGAACGAAGGCTACCGCGACTTGATTGTTCTTTCCTAAACACATTTCCTAAGTAGTGCCAATAGGGTTGAAAAGGAAGTTACCCGAAAGGAACTAATAAATGGATCTACTAACTCTCACACAGGCCATGTTCATGCTTGGCTTTGTCGCTATGGCAGCTGGAACTTTTTACTTCGTACTTGAACGTGGTGAACTAAAGGGTGAAGGTCGTACCAGCGCAACATACGCTGCTCTAATTACTTTTATTGCTGCCATCTTGTATTGGCAAATGAAGGACATGGTTGCCTTCCCATTCCCAGGCGATGTTTCACTTATTGCCAACACCATGCCAGTCCGATATCTCGACTGGGTGCTAACCACTCCATTGCTATTGATTGAGTTTGGTTTGATTGCAAGTCTTGCTGGCGCTGAAAAGGGGCTGACATACCGCTTGGTACTAGCCGACATCGTAATGATTGTCACAGGATACTTCGGTGAGATTGGTGTTGCAGGTTCTGCCGGTAACGTCGTCAACTTCGTGATCTCATCAGCAGCGTGGGTATACATCGCATACACACTCTGGCAACTAAAGCCAACAAAGGGGACAGTTGCTGTTAAGGCTGCTGTTGAAAACATGAAGAAGTTCGTTATCTTCGGTTGGATGGTTTACCCAATTGGCACAGCAATCCAGGAGATCTTGGAGCTGAACAACTCTGATGCGGAGACAGTGAAACTTGCAGTTTGTTCAGCTGCAATCATCTACGTGATTGCAGATGTTGTGAACAAGGTTGGTTTTGGAATCTTTGCTCTTAAGGCATTCAAGAAGGACTAAGTAGTAGCAAAGATGACCGCACTTCGGTGCGGTCATTTTTGTTTAACCTAGGAGTTTGTCTTCAGCTTCCGCATCGGCATCTTTGGTTAAGAACTTGAGTTTCTTAGGAGCTAAACCTGCTGCTCTTCTTCTATCTTGATTGATAGTCCAGTAAACAGCACCAAAAGCCATCAGCGCGAAGAGTATCCATTGCAGTGCATAACTAAGGTGATTTCCTTGGTTAAGTTCAGGCATAGGCATTGGTTCGCCGGCAGGAAGTTCAGGGAACTCGGAAACAAGCCGACCGTATGCCTGGGTATATACAGAATCGGATAGTCCTTCATTTGCTGTGACAAGGTCGATACTTGGGAGTTGACCTGCTGGAGCGCCACGATCAAGCTTCGGTTCGGTAGGACGAAGTCGAAGTGTGAGTTCTCGATGAGTGTTATCCACATTAGGAACTAAATCTGGAGCGTCCTGTTTGTTTCCAGTTGGAAGCCAACCTCTTTCAATCCAAATGATGCTCTCACTATCTGTTTTGAAAGCAACAAGCTGTAGAAAACCTGGGTAGCCGGAATTAGGTCTATTCCTGATTAGGAAAGTGTGCTCAGGTAAGTAGTTTCCAGAGACTTTAACCTGACGATACTCAATCTTCTTATTCCAAGATGATTCTTGGGGGAGTAACTCTTCAAGTGCTACCGGGGTGCGGTCGTAGTTAGCCAGAACTATTTCATTTGCTTTCTGAACCTCTTCGGCTCTAGCAAACTGCCACTGGGAGAGAAACCAGCAAGCAGTGGCGAACACTGTTGCCAAGGAAATCCAAGTCAACCAGCGAGTTGTAGTGGCTCTATTTGCCATCATCTGAAGAGCTTGGGGTTCTAAAAGCATCTGCTGTGATGCTCAGGGTTGGCGCTTCAGCCACAGGTGCTCGCTTAGAAGCAGTGCCTGGGCCTTGAGCATTGGCAATAACAACTGCGAAATATGGGAGAAAGACTGCTCCAGCTACGAATACAAAAGTTAACCAGCTCACAGGGATTGCAACGGCCAGAATGATGCAGATAACCCTGATAACCATGGCAATTGTGTACTTGATGAAACGTGAGCGACGCTCTTGTTGAGGGGATTCTTCAACTGATGTAACTGCCTGTGGTTGGGCCAATTCTTTCCTTTTTGATCGCTAACCTCTCAAATCAGAGGCAAATTCAAGCCAAGTTATATACTTTTTACTTGTACGCCAATTATCTCTCTTAACTGCTAAGGCGAAATCTAAAAATGACACAACCAAGAACTGTTTTAGTAACCGGTGGAAATCGCGGTATCGGTAAAGCTATCGCTGAAGCCTTCGTAGCCCAAGGGCATCGAGTAGCGGTAACTGTCCGAAGCGGAGAAGGACCTGCTGGAACCCTCAGCGTTAAAGCTGACGTCACTGACGCTGCCTCTCTAGATATGGCTTTCGCAGAAATAGAAGAGAAGTTAGGTCCAGTTGAGATTCTCGTGGCTAACGCAGGAATAACTCGAGACACCTTGCTGATGCGTATGACCGACGAAGAGTTCGAAGAAGTACTAAATACAAACCTTTCAGGTGCCTTTAGAGTCCTCAAGAGAGCGACCAAGGGAATGATCAAGGCCAAGTATGGACGTGTTGTTTTCATCGGTTCAGTGGTTGGACTCCTAGGTAGTGCTGGACAGGTGAACTACTCAGCTGCCAAGAGTGGGCTGGTAGGTATGGCTAGATCTCTCACCCGTGAACTAGGTGGTCGAGGAATCACAGCAAACGTAGTAGCTCCAGGCTTTATCGATACCGATATGACTGCAGAACTAAGCGCCGAAACTCAAGAGGAATACAAGCGCAAGATTCCTGCTGGTAGATTTGCCTCACCTCAAGAGGTAGCCAACGTTGTGGTTTGGCTCACAGGTGACGACGCTGCTTATATTTCAGGTGCAGTAATCCCAGTCGATGGCGGCCTAGGCATGGGTCATTAGCCCAGAATTCTTCTGCGCACTGGCAGAATAAGACAAGTAACAACTTCAAGAAGAGAGAAAGAACAGCAAATGGGAATCCTAGAAGGCAAGAAACTACTAATCACCGGTGTTCTAACCGAAGCTTCCATCGCTTTCACAGTTGCCAAGTTAGCTCAGGAGCAAGGTGCTGACATCGTGCTTTCCTCTTACGGCAGAATGCTTCCGATCACCGAGAAGATTGCTCTTCGTTTACCTAAGCCATGTGCTGTTATTGAACTAGATGCCACCAGCGATGAAGATCTAGCTGCACTTCCTGCCCGTGTCCAGGAACATCTTCCTTACCTTGATGGCATTGTTCACGCCATCGCTTTCGCTCCAGGAACTGCTCTAGGAGGAAACTTCCTAGAGACCGAATGGCCTGATGTTGCAACTGCAGTTCAGGTTTCTGCTTATTCTTTGAAGTCAATCACCATGGCAGCTAAGCCTATTTTGAAGCCTGGTTCATCAATTGCTGGTTTGACCTTTGATGCCTCTGTTTCATGGCCTGTATATGACTGGATGGGTGTTGCTAAGGCTGCCTTCGAGTCAACCTCAAGATATCTTGCTCGTTACCTAGGTAAAGACGACATCCGAGTGAACCTAATCTCAGCAGGACCGCTAAGAACTCCAGCAGGTAAGAGCATTCCTGGTTTCTCTTCGATGGAAGATATCTGGGTTGATCGTGCACCTCTGCACTGGGAGCTATCAGACACGGAGCCAGCCGCACGAGGAATTGTTGCCCTACTAAGTGATTGGTTCCCGAAGACAACTGGTGAAATCATTCACGTTGACGGTGGATTGCACTCAACCGGCCACTAAAGACCAAGCAGAGGAATTAAATCTCTCAGGTCTTGCGACCCAAGGAGAATATCCGCTTGAGCCCTAACCCGAGGTTTTGCATTAAAGCCAACGGCTAATCCAGCAACACTCATCATGTCCAGATCATTGGCACCATCGCCAACAGCAACACACTGATCTTCTGACAACCCAAGTTGGGTTGCCCACTCTCTAAGTGCGCGAGCTTTTGCAGGCTTATCAATGATTTGCCCTATTACATTTCCGGTAAGAACACCATCAATAATTTCTAGCTCGTTAGCACGGTAAAAATCTAGCTTTAGAGTTTTAGATAGTGGTTCGAGTAATTCGACAAAGCCGCCCGAAACAGCTCCGGCTTTACCGCCAATGCTGTGAATATATTCAATTACCTCCAAGGCACCGGCAGTGAGTTGAATTCTGGATAGGGTGTCGTCTATTACTGATTTAGGTAGACCTTTTAGGTTACCCACCCTGGCCCGAAGACTTCCCTCAAAATCAAGTTCGCCAGCCATGGCTCGTTCTGTTACGGCTTCAACCTCTGCTCGCTTACCTGCATGATCAGCCAATAGTTCGATGACTTCATCCTGAATGAGGGTTGAATCAACATCGAAGACAACGAGCATCGTAGCTCTTGAGTTGTCTTTAGTCATAAACAAACTATATAAGTAATCAGCGGTCCTTCGGTTCGTTTAAGTCCTTGAGTGTCTAGCAAAGGGTTGAGCTTTTCTCGCCTAGGCTAAAAAAACTATGAACGATGTTCTTAATTTTGACAATGTGTCTGTCACCCGTGGCGGCAAGACAATCCTGCAAAACATCACCTGGCAGGTAAAGCCAAACGAGCGTTGGGTCATCGTTGGACCAAATGGAGCAGGTAAGACTACTTTGCTAAGAGTCGCCGGAACTCACCTGCAGCCAAGGCAAGGGAACGCAGTCGTCCTAGGCAAGACCCTGGGAGAGGTAAATGTCTTTGAGCTTAGAACCAGAATCGGATTTGCGTCAACGGCAGTGGCTAATCGAATTCCTAATTCAGAGCCAGTATTGGATGCAGTAATGACAGCCAGCTATGCCATCACAGGCAGGTTTAAAGAGACTTACGAAGAGGTCGACATCAAACGTGCCAAGCGGGTCTTGAGTGAATGGCACCTAGCTGAACATGCCGACAGACCGTTTGGAACACTTAGTGACGGTGAACGTAAACGAGTTCAAATCGCCAGAGCGGTAATGCCAGACCCAGAGCTTCTTCTTCTAGATGAACCCGTTGCAAGCCTAGATATTGGTTCTAGAGAGGCCACTATAAAGATTCTTGGGGGATACGCCTCACATCCTGAAGCTCCAGCCATCATTATGGTGACCCACCATCTGGAGGAGATCCCAACCGGATTTACCCATGCTCTAATCCTGAAAGACGGGCAAATCTCGGCTTCTGGACCAATAACCCAGACACTGACCACCGAAAAGCTCAGTGAAGCCTATGGAATCCCTCTGGAAGTAGTCTTCGTTGGGGGAAGGTTTGCAGTTAGAGCTAAGTAGGCTCTGGCTAAGACCCCAACACTCTGGTATAGTTTCTAACTGGTGCGTAGAGCACTAAATCCCATTTGAATTGAAAGATTTTCCTATGAAGGCTGACATCCACCCAAAGTATGAGGCAGTGGTTTTCCGTGACCTAGCTTCTGGCGTTGCATTCTTGACTCGTTCAACAGTCACTAGCAACAAGACCATCGAGTGGGAAGACGGTAACACCTACCCAGTATTCGACGTTGAAATCTCATCTGAATCTCACCCGTTCTACACAGGTAAGCAGAGAATCATGGACTCAGCAGGTCGTGTTGAGCGCTTCAACGCACGTTACAAGAAGTTCGGTGCACAGAACTAGGTTCTGGTCACAAAGAAAATGGACTCCGTTGGGAGTCCATTTTTGTTTTAACCGAAGTTCTTTACAGGCCAGCCAAATAGTGGCTTGTAATCAGGAACATCTGTCTGACGCCACTTAGCGTAACTAGCTTCAATTTCATCCGCCCATTTTGCTTGAAGGTCGTGGAGTTCTTGAAGTGAAGCCGGGAATGGCACAACGGGCTGAGTTTGAGCTTTGAAGTATCGAAGCATCGCTAAACCAACGTGCCCTGCAGCAATGGCGTCATCCTTAGCCGTGTGAGCATTTTCCAGGGAGACGCTGTAACGCTCAGCAGCTGCTGCCAGCGTTCTTTTACCCTTGCGATATTTATCGATTGTTTTATCGATAACCAGAGGATCAATTACGTTTCCAAACTCAACTGGGTGAAGCCCATATCTAACTGCTTCATAATGCAGGATGGTGAAATCGTAGGCGGCGTTGTAAGCGAGGACAGGAATGCCCTCAGCGAAGCAGGCATTGATCGCGTCTAGTATCTCTGGGATAGCGACTGCTGCAACAGGCGAATCGAGCACATCTTTGTCGTAGAAGCCATGAACCTTGCTAGCAATTTCTGGAATGGGAATGCCAGGGTTGATTACCCAGTCTCTGCCTCCTGGTAGCAGATCCCCGTTTGAGTTCAAGCGCTGAATCGAAGCGGTAACAATACGGTCTTCGCGAAGATTCAACCCAGTAGTTTCGGTGTCAAAGACAGCAATTGTGTCCAACCAGGAGGGAAGTTCTAACTTTGTGTTATTTTCGTTCACCTTCAAAGACTAGTAGTGACCTTGGACAAAGCCTTTTAGAAACAGTCGCTGATTAGACTTGTCTGGGTATTGGAATTTACTGAGGATTGATGATGAGCACCGCTGCTGAACTAATGCAACTGGCTGAGTCTCGCGCAACTAAGCGAACAGTAGAAGTAAATGGTTTTCCCTGCGATTACTGGTTCTATCCCGCTCAGGTAACGAAGCAAGACAAAGCTCAAGACATTGTTTTAGTTCATGGATATAGAGGTACTCACAAGGGGCTGGAGTCTTTTGCCGGTGGTCTAAAGCAATTCAACATCTACGCTCCTGACCTACCTGGGTTTGGATCTTCAGCTCCCTTGACCGTGAAGCACACCCTAAACAACTACATCGACTGGTTCAATGACTTTCTGAAGGTTGTTGATCTGAACAAGCCAATTGCCATTGGTCATTCCTTTGGAACTCTCATCGTTTCAGGTGCTGAATCAAAATATAAGTTCAGTAAAGCTCTGATTTGCATTAATCCAGTAGCTGGAGGAGTAACCAAGGGAACATCTTGGCTTCTAATGCAATTCGTAAAAGCTTTCTACTGGGTAGCCCACGTAATTCCAAAGAACCTAGGTCTTCGAATGTTGAAGACCAGATTGCTAGTTGATTCGATGAGTAGCTACACAACCAAATCTCAAGACAAAGAGTTACGCTCTTGGATCAAATTGCAACACAGTTATTACTTCAACAGTTTTGCTAATTCTGCTGTGGTTTGGGAGTCATACATCGCTTCAATTTCCAATACACTCCAGCCATATATCTCTTCAATAAAGAAGCCGATTCTTTTGGTAGCGGCAGACATGGATGAGATCACTCCAGTCTCAGCTGTCCAAGAGATAGCGAAGAAGATGCCTAAATCCAGCGTCCACGTTATTAATAATTGTGGACATCTCGTGCACTACGAAGCAGCCCAAGAGACTGTTGATGTGATTAGCACCTTCATTAGTGAACTCGACTAATTATGCAAACTCTTCACTTTGATGCACGGTTTATCCGACTAGATCACCACGATGGCATCTCGAGGTTTTCAGTTGAACTGATTCAAGCACTCGTTGAAAAGGTAAAAGTTGTTGCAATCATCTATGACCTTAGGCAACTGGAACAGTTACCTAAAGGTATCGAGTTCGTCTTACTGAACAATCCGCAATCAGTTACAGAAATTTCAATCGCTAGAAAGTTAAACAAACTTGGTGCTACACATGTCTTCTCGCCGATGCAGATCATGGGAACCACTGGAAGAAAATACAAATTAGTTCTCACTCTGCATGATCTGATTTACTATCGCCACAGAAAGCCACCTCAAGACTTAAACCTTTTAGTTCAGTTAATCTGGCGTCTTTATCACCTGTCGTACCTTCCACAGAAACTCTTGTTAAACAGAGCAGATGCAATAGCTACTGTCTCAGAAACCACTAAGAGACTTATTGAGGAAAATCGACTCACCAAACGACCGGTTGGCGTTGTTTACAACGCGGCTCCTGGAACTCCTGCCTCGAAGCCGAGAGTATTCCCAGCTTCTAGAAAGCTTCTTTACATTGGCTCATTCATGCCATACAAGAACGTGGAGACGCTGATTAGGGGAGTAGCACTGCTTCCTGAGTTTGAACTTCACCTACTGAGCAAGATTGACTCATCAAGAGAGGCTGAGCTTTCCGCATTGGCCAAGAACCTAGATGCAAAAGTTGTGTTCCACGGTGGGGTATCCGACTCTGAGTATTTAGCTCTACTCAAAGATTCATTCGCATTAGTCACAGCAAGCAAAGATGAAGGGTTTGGAATTCCACTGGTTGAAGCCATGCAACAGGGGACACCGGTCATAGTTTCGGACTTGGAGATATTCCATGAGGTTGCTGGAAGGGCTGGAAGCTACTTTCAAGCTGATGATGCAGTGCAATTCGCTAAGCGAGTTGAGGAACTTGATGGCTCACGTGCTTGGGAGAAAACCTCAGAGGAATCCCTGGCTCAGGCTAAGAGATTCAGCTGGGGAAGCTCGGCTGAATCTCTACTAAATATCTTTAGGGAGATCCGATAGAGAAATCGGGTTGTAGTCACTGACTGTCCAGATGCCGTCTGAGAACGTGAAACGATTGAGCGATACGTTTCCTAAACGATCGCCGTCCAGCGGGTATACACCTGAGCTGACTATCTTCATCAGCTTCCTAATCAGCGCACCGTGTGACACTGCAAGTATTCTCTGACCGTCATACTCTGTCGCAAGGAGTCTGAGCAATGCTTCGCTTCTAGTTTGCAAAGCCTCTAGAGACTCAATTCCAGGAATCTCCGCGTGCGACTCGTAGAGAGTTCGCCATTCACTGTGACTCATGCCTTCAGCCACGCCAAACGATCTTTCTATTAGTTCTGGAACGACTACTAGATTCAAGCCAAGCACAGCTGCAACTTTCTTTGCTGTGTCAAGCGCTCTCGATAGCGGAGAGGAGAGCACCAAATCCCAGTCATTTGATTTTAGATATTTTGCGGCTAGCTCTGCTTGGCGGATGCCGGTTTCGTTAAGGGGAATATCACTTGAACCCTGGAGTCGAAGATCAATGTTCCAATCAGTTTGACCGTGACGAAGTAAACCTAGGTGAGTCTCAGTCAATGAGTAGCCTTTCTAAAGCTAGGGACGTGTTGGCTTCAATCTTGGCAATTGCCAAGGTATCTCCTCGAGTCGGTCCGATATTCACAATAACCAAGGGCTTACCTGATTTGGCTGCTTGTTTAGCAAACCTAAATCCGGAATTCACTGTCAGTGAAGAACCTGCGACCAACATGGCATCAGAGGATGCTAATTGATTCAGTGCTTGCTCGACCCGCTGAGTTGGAACAGATTCACCAAAGAAGACCACATCAGGCTTGAGGATTCCATCGCAAGATTGACAGTTTGGAACTCGAAAGTTTGCAGTTCCCTCAATCTCAGCATCACCATCAGGCGTGAACTCAACGGTGTTGTCTTTAGTGATACCCGGGTTGAGTTCCTGTAACAGTTCATCCATCTCAAATCGAGTGATTAACTTCCTGCAACTCAAACAGACGACTCTATCTAAACGACCATGAAGATCAACAACAGCCTTGCTACCTGCTTCTTGATGTAAGCCGTCAACATTCTGGGTTACGAGGTAGTTGAGTGCACCCTCAGATTCAGCGGTGGCTAGAGCAAAATGTCCTGGGTTTGGCTTTGCCAATGCAATTCGAGACCAGCCGACATAGCTTCTTGCCCAGTACCGCTGTCTAGCTTCAAAAGCACCCATGAATACGTCATAGGTCATCGGGTGGCGGGCAACTCTGCCCTCGCCTCGATAGTCGGGAATACCCGAATCTGTGCTGATACCAGCACCGGTCATCACAAATAGTTTCTTCCCAGCCAAAATACGCCGAGCAGCCTCAATTGAATAGGAGGCGGCATCAGATAGCTCATTTGGGTTTTGAGGATTTGGAGACATTGCGACAAGTCTAACTTTGGTAAAGGCCTTAAAAGTTATAGCCCCGACTTCCAAAGAAGTCGGGGCTATAAAGGTAGCTGTCTCAAACTACGTGTCCGAGAGGGGACTTGAACCCCTACCCTCGTGAGAGGACTAACACCTCAAGCTAGCGCGTCTACCATTTCGCCACCCGGACTGAAGGATTTTTTGAGCAACAGTTCTAAATGTTACTACTAATGCGCAGTATTTGAATTTGGTCTTGCCTCTGCCTTTTTTAAGTAAGTAAGGGTAGTTTTGGCTTATGGCAAACGAAGCTAGAAGTGCATTGAACAAGTTCGTCGCAGCTCTCGAAAGACATTTTGAGGCCGCTTCTTCTGGCAGGGGTACTGAAGATCCTGCTGTCCTTGCAACCTACGAGCATCTCAAGGCTGCTTTCCTGGATTACGAAGAAGCTCTTTCCGATGAATATGAAGAGATTTTGCCGATGGAACTGGTTGAGGAAGACGAAGACTGGTCATGACTTTATTCCAAGCTATAGTGCTTGGAATAGTTCAGGGTTTAACTGAATTCCTGCCTATCTCATCAAGTGCCCACGTTCAGATTGTCTCTGAGCTGATGAAGGTTCCAGGCCTTGCTGACACAAATTCAGCTACGACAGCATTCATTGCAACCATTCAACTAGGCACAGAGGCAGCAGTTCTTCTCTATTTCGGTAAAGACATCATCCGACTCGTAAGAGCATTCTTTGCAGGTCTTTTCAACAAGGCGTCACGAGCAACTGCAGATTTCAAAATGGCACTCTACGTAATCATTGGCTCAATCCCCGTCGGTGTAGCTGGATTGATGTTCAGACACTTCATCGAAGACACCGTTAGAAACCTTTGGGTTATCAGCTTTACCCTGATCTTCTTTGGACTAGTCCTTCTCGTTGCCGATCGAATCGGATCAAAGGCTAAGGCAGTTGAACAATTGAACGCTAAGACGGCTATCGGTTTTGGTTTAGGTCAAATGCTTTCATTGATTCCAGGTGTATCGAGATCTGGTGCCAGCATAAGTTTCGGACTTTTTGCAGGATTCAACAGAGCCAGCGCTGCCAGATTCAGTTTTCTGATTGGAATCCCAGCAGTGCTGGCAAGTGGACTGCTCCAGTTTGGCCAGAGCTACCAAAACCTAGAAAAAGAAACTCTTGCCGGAACCGTTGTTGCAACGGCAACATCATTTGTCGTTGGGTATTTAGTAATTGCAGGACTTTTGAAGTATCTAGCTAAAGGCTCATTCTTGCCTTTTGTTATCTGGCGAGTATTAGTTGGACTAACGCTTCTAGTGCTACTCGCACTCGGGGTATTGGCAGCCTAGTTTTTTTCAGTTCCTGATTCGCCTTCGTTTTGGCGAAGGAACTTCTCAAACTCAAGAGCTAACTGATCAGTGTTTAATTCTTCTGCCTCAGACTCGTCTCTGGCTTTTTCTAGACTCGTAATGTAGTTCTGGAGGTCTTCGTCTCCTTCAGCAAAATCATCTACAGATCTTTCCCATTCAAAAGCAGCGTCCAGAAGTGGCTTGTGATCAACAGAGAAATTCAACATGATCTCGAGATCATTTATCAAAGCAAGAGTTGCCTTAGGTGATGGCATTGAAGCAACATAGTGAGGAACCTGAGCCCAGATAGAGATTGTTGGTAGGCCAGCTTTCTCTAGTGCATGACCGATTACCGATAAGAATCCAGATCTGCCATCGTAATTACTTCTCTCAATGCCGTAGAAGTTCCTAACCTTAGCGGTTTGGCTATTCTTATAAATCCTGATCGGTCTAGTGTGTGGAGCTTCAGAGGCAAGACTGCCGAGCATAATCACTGAATCAATATCGCGATCTTCAACTATCTCAACAATCTCATCCCGAAGATATTGCCAATGAAGCGCTGGTTCTTGTCCGATAAGGAAGTAGAGCTGAAGATTTGGATTAGCCAGTTTGGTTTGACTTGAAGGGCCCCAAAGATCCAAACTTGGCCAAACAAAGTCTCTTTCACCGTGTTCATCTAGAACGATGATTGGTCGCTGTCTTGAGTAATCGAAATAGTCTTGGTCATCTATGGAGATGAGTTGTTCAGCGTTCATTCGCTCACGCAGGTAAGTAGCGGCAGAGCTTGCTGAAGCACCGGCGTCAGTCCAGCCATCAAGGGCAACAATTAGTACTCGACCGCTAAATGGGCTTTGGTTCTCGTTCAATTTCCACCATTTCAAAGGATTCTCTTAGTTAGAACTCTATTTCATTGAACGCAGTTAGACTTTTCGCATTATGTTTGGTCGCTCTCCCTCTTTCGCTGTCCTATTCGATATGGATGGAACTCTTATCGACTCTGAGCCGTATTGGCTAGCTAGCGAGCAGGCTTTGGCAAAGGAACACAACGGAATCTGGACCCATGAGGATGGATTATCGGTCGTGGGATTGAGCCTAGATGAGTCTTCTAAGCTCTTCAAAGACAAGGCGAATATTGATTTAGAGCCCCAGGAAATCGTGACCAGGCTTACCTCTGATGTTCAGCATCAACTAGAGAAAACTATTCCATGGCGACCGGGTGCTAGAGAATTACTCTTCGATCTAAAGAAACACAACGTTAAGACCGCTCTTGTGACTATGTCTTTACGCAGGATGGCTCAACAGGTTGTTGACGCCATTGATTTCCCTGCCTTTGACATCATCGTTGCTGGTGATGACGTTCTACGGGGTAAACCTCACCCTGAGCCTTATCTCAAGGCTGCTGAACTCCTCGGGTTTGCTCCGGAGAACTGTTTCGCTTTCGAAGATTCCATTTCTGGAATAACCTCAGCTGAGGCTGCTGGCACTATTGCTATCGGTATTCAGAACATAGTTCCAATCCCAGAGCAGGAAGGTCGAATTATCTGGCCAACCATGCAGGGAGTTAACTTTAAGACTCTTAGAAAGTTCTCTAAATGACAAACATCGTGCGAGGCGGATTTAGAGCAGGGGAGCGGGTTCAACTCACTGGCCCTAAGGGGCGTTTGAACACAATCACACTTCGAGTAGGCGCTGTCTTTGGAACGCATCGAGGGGACATAAAGCACGATGACATCATCGGTAAACCTGACGGATCTGTAATAACTAATCAAGCCGGGGTCGAGTATTTAGCTCTTCGACCTTTGCTTACCGACTTTGTTCTGTCCATGCCTAGAGGTGCCGCAATTGTTTATCCAAAGGATGCCGCCAGCATCGTCACTATGGGAGACATCTTTCCGGGTGCAAGAGTTGTTGAAGCCGGTGTTGGATCGGGAGCATTGAGCATGTATTTGCTTAGAGCCATAGGAGAAACCGGCGCTCTAACTTCATTTGAAAGAAGAGCAGAATTCGCTGAGATTGCAAAGGCAAACGTGGAGACCCAGTTTGGGTTTGTTCCCACTAACTGGAGTATTCAACTTGGCAGCCTTCAGGATGAACTTATGACTGCGGTTGAACCTGGTTCTATCGACCGAATCGTTCTAGACATGCTTGCACCCTGGGAATGCATCGAGTCTGTCTCTCATGCCCTAGCCCCAGGCGGAGTATTGATTTGCTATGTTGCGACCGTTACTCAGCTGTCCCGTGTAGCGGAGGAGATCAAAGCTTCCGGGAACTATGCAGAACCTGAAGCATTTGAGTCACTGGTTCGTGGCTGGCACCTCCAAGGGCTCGCAGTGCGTCCTGAGCACCGTATGGGTGGTCACACTGGCTTCTTACTGACTGCGAGAAGACTGGCCCCTGGCACCGTGCTGCCGAGCTTCTCTAGAAGAGCGAAGCCAGAGTTTGCAGATGAGGACCTAGCGGTCTGGAATCCTGAACATCTAGGGGAGCGAAGTGTTAGTGAGAAGAGGCTGCGGAAGTCAGTCCGCTCGGCACAGAGTGCTGCGAGCGCTAAAAGTCAGGATTCGGACAGCTCTGGAGAGTAAACTTCTAGAAACCTTTAGAAAGAAGTTCCTCCTTGTCTAGATCTAAATCAATCCTCGCGGTAGCTGCCGCTTCAGTACTATTGCTCGCAGGCTGCACCAGCGGTACTGACTCATACGCGGGCATTACCCAGTCTTGTGAGTCATACAAAGGTGGTGCTGAAATCGAGCAGGTTGAAGTTACATCAGCCGAAGGCAAAGTTCCAACAGTTAAGTTCCCAACTAAGGGGGATGGAACCTCACAGCTATCATTGATCAAGACTTCTCAGACGAAGGTTGTCAAAGAAGGAAGTGGGCCAGCATTTACAGGCAACCAGTTGGTGACTATCGAATACGTAATTGTCAACTCGTCCACTGGAGAAGTTCTAGCGAACAGCAAGTTTGACGGCACTGATGCTGCAAGCGAAGTATTTGATTCTTCAGCAACAAAAGTATTCTGCGATGCAATAACTGGAGTTAAAGAAGGCAGCCTAGTTGTCTTCGCTAACCCGAAGTCAGAAGCCGATGTCAACGGAACAACCTACTTACTTGAGTTGAAGAAGGTTTACCTTCCACACGCAAATGGATCAATTCAGCCTCTTCCTAGCGGATTACCTTCTGTTGTTCGTGCACCTAAGACTGGTCAGCCTGGTTTGGTTGCACCATCCTTCTCAGCTCCTAAAGATTTTCAGAAAGCAACCTTGATTAAGGGTTCAGGCGAAACCGTTAAGGCAGGCGATTCAATCACTGTTCACTACGTTGGCTGGGTTTGGGGAACAGAGATCGGTGCGCCTTTTGATTCGTCATGGGATTCAGGAAATGGTCCTGCTACTTTCACTCTAAAAACTGGGGACGGTGGTTTGATTCCTGGTTTCGTCAAGGCTATTGACGGTGAAACTGTTGGTTCACAGGTGATTGCATCGATGCCCGCAACTGACGGTTACGGCGCAGATGGTAATGGTGGTTCAATCCCTGGTGGCGCAACACTGCTTTTCGTTATTGACATCCTAGGTGTCAAAAAATAATCACGAATTGGTGCAATGAGCGAATCTAAGTCCAGTCCATACAAAATAACTAAGCCTGAGCGCTTATTTAATTTGACTTGTGCTCTGCTCTACACGCGCAATGGTCTGACTAAGAATGAGATTCTGCGGTCTGTGCCTGGCTATGAAAATGAATACGTTGACGGCGGTGACAACTCTTCTTTAGAGCGTAAGTTCGAAAGAGACAAGTCAAGTCTGATTCACAACGGAATTCAACTAGAAGTGACTATTCCACCTCACGAGGATGAGAATAATCAGGTAACTGTCTATTCGATTAAGCGTGAGAGTTTTTACTGGCCTAAGAATGTTAAATTCACTCCACGTCAGATGGCTCTTCTGAACCTAGCTGCTGATGCCTGGGCTGGAGGCTCTCTCTCAACTGCAGCTAGCCGAGGTATCACCAAGTTAAGGGCGATGGGTGCTGTGGGTGAGGATTCAGACATTGTTGGAATCGCTCCTAGAATTCAGGCATCTGAACCGTCCTTCAGAGATTTGAACAATGCCATTTCCGACCACCAGGTCGTTAGCTTTATGTATCGAAAGCCTCAAACCTCTGAAATCCAGAAGAGAACACTCCAACCCTGGTTGCTGAGGCTTGTTGCAGGGCAATGGATTGTGATGGGTTGGGATGAGGATAAGCAAGACACCCGAAACTTCATGCTCCGAAGAATTGTGAGTAAAGTAACTTCCGTCAAAGGTGTGAAGCCATTTGACCCTCCAACACAAGAACAAATACTCATGGCAGTTGAGGATCTTGATTCATTGGGCGCGAAACAGACCGCAAAAATCAAAGTGGAGCGCGACTCTGAAGCTTGGTTCAAATTTGAGTTAGATCTTCAAGGAAATGGCACCTCTGATGAGGTGACTATCAACTACCACGATGTCTATGTATTAGCTGAACAGCTTCGAGAGTATGCGGGGCAAGTAAAGGTTTTGAAGCCTGAGATTTTGATTCAGGTAGTTCAGGCAGGTTACGAAAGGGTAGCTAACGATCATGCCTAACCCAGAAAGATTGGATGATTCCGATCGCTATAACCTAATGCTTTCTCTTACTGGTTTCTTAGTTCAAGAAGATGAGTATGAAGTTACTGAATTGGCAGAGCGTTTTGAGGTAACTCCAGACGAGATAGTCAAAGCTGTAAAAAACATCGGCTTCATGGATCTTGCCAACTTCCAGAACCCAGACCGATATGTTGTGGACTACGACGCTCTTGAAGAAGGTCTTGTCCGAATCTCATACAACCTCGAAAACGTTGTTGAAGATGTTCCAAGACTTTCCTCTAGACAAGCCTCAGCCTTGGCTGCTGGTTTGGTGTATCTGAGTTCGCTACCAGGACTTGCTGAAAGCGAAGAGATTCTTGCTCTGCAAAATATTCTTTCCACTGGAGACTCCAGGGGTAATGCTCCTGAGGTAATAGTTCAACCAGGTTCAAGAGATGCCGACCTAATCACTATTAGGCAGGCGATTAAACTCGGCAGATCGATTATTTGTGACTATCTAAACCTAAAGGGGGAGATGAGGATTGGGAGAGTGATTGAGCCTCTTCGAATTGATCTTCGTGGTGAACTGATATATCTAAAGGGTTGGAGTCCTGAAAATAAGGACGTCAGATCTTTTCGAGTAGACCGCATGCGCAACGCCAAGCTAACCGAAGTTCCTATTTCACGAGAAGCTCTAAATGCGGAGTTGGACGACGAGGTTTATCACCCAGCAGAGACAGATACTTTGGTGACAATCGAAGTTGAACCTGAGGCATTTAGCCTGATGGTCGATTTCAGACCAGTGGATGAACCAGTTACCGTCTCAGAATATGTAAAGAGCTTCAAGATTTTGGTAGGAGATGTTAGGAACCTAGGTCGAATCATCTCTAGATACGGCGGAGCAGCCAAAGTTGTTGCTCCAGAAGAAGCTAGAGCGGCTGTAAGGGATTTCGCCCTGAAGGCTATGGGAGAGATTCCAAGTGCACCGCCAGAGGATGCCGAGTAATGGATTATCTCTGGCTCTACGTCTTTGGCGGTCTGGCCCTGCTAGCTGCAGTGGCGCTAAGCTTTGCCGGCTATCGACTAAACCAATCCTCAAAGCGGGTTGCTAGGTCATATGCTCCAATTGGAGTAAAGGTGAAGGCCTTAGCTATCGAAGTTAGCTCTCTAAAGCGCTCAAGGCTCGCTAGAGAGCGTAGGCTAGATGGTAGTAGTTCCAATGAAATCGATTTAGAAGAGTAAGGCAGTAGATGTTTAGAGGTCTAGAGGGTTGGCACTTTATTTTTATCGTGCTTGTAGTGCTTGTTATTTGGGGTGCTCCAAAGCTTCCAGGTTTTGCTAAGAGCCTTGGCCAGTCGATGCGCATCTTTAGAAAAGAGATGAAGCAGCTAGGTGATGAGAGAGCTGAAGACAAAAAGGCTACTCCTGAGAAAGAACAACCTAAAGACGACTAATGGCATCTCGCCGCAATCCCGAGAAGAAAATGAAGCTATCGGGACACTTCCGTGAACTTCGCAACAGGTTATTCAAAGCCGGTTTAGCAATTGTCGCTGGCACAATCGCAGGTTGGGTTCTGTTCGATTTGGTGTTTGCCGAACTCCAGAAGCCCATTAAGGCTTTAGCTGAAGATCAAAACGTAAATGCTCAAATCAACTTTGGCTCAGTGGTTTCCGCTTTCGATCTCCACATGCAGATCGCTTTCTTCATTGGTGTTTTTATAACAAGCCCGATTTGGCTGTACCAGATTTGGTCATTCTTTGCTCCTGCACTAAAGAAGCGTGAACGTCGCTACGCCGTTGTTTTCGTGCTTATCAGTTCACCCTTATTTCTTGGTGGAGCGTACTTCGGTTGGTGGTTATTCCCAGGCTTTGTGAGAAGTTTTCTCTCTTTCACGCCTGAAGGTAGCGCCAACATGATTAATGCTGCTGAGTATGTTCTCTTCACTGTTCGAGTGCTTCTTGTTTTCGGTATTGCTTTTGTTCTCCCGGCAATTCTTGTCTTGCTAAACGCATTGGGAACTATCTCAGGTAAAACGATTCTTAAAGGTTGGCGACCAGCAATCTTCTTGATTTCTTTGATTGGTGCCATAGCAACTCCAGTGTCTGACCCTATGTCTATGTTTTTACTGATGATTCCACTGATCGCTTTCTTCTACCTCTCCGCTGGTATCGCACTTTTGAACGACAAGAGACGAGCGATGCGTCAGAAGAATGTTGACGAAGTTGATCTAGTCACAAACTATGTCCCAGATGAAGTTGAGTGATGTCAGAAGAACTAAGCCCTGCAGAGAGATTTGCCAAGGCTAAACAAACTAAGAGGCATGCGAGCTTAGATAATTTCACATCGCTACTCAAATTTCCCTTGGATGACTTCCAAGAGAGAGCCTGCCGAGCTTTAGTTCTGGGTCAAGGTGTGCTCGTTGCAGCACCCACTGGAGCAGGTAAAACCATCGTTGGTGAATTCGCGATTCACCTTGCCGTTGAGAAATCTTTGAAAGTCTTCTACACAACACCTATCAAAGCCCTAAGTAACCAAAAGTTTGCTGAGCTTCAGGCTCGCTACGGTGAAGAGTCTGTTGGGTTACTCACAGGCGACACCAACATCAACTCGGATGCACAGATATTGGTTATGACAACCGAAGTCTTGCGAAACATGATCTATGCCAATTCGAACGCACTAATCAGCCTTGGCTATGTGGTGATGGATGAAGTTCACTATCTGGCAGACAGGTTTAGGGGAGCAGTATGGGAGGAGGTAATTCTTCACCTGCCTAAGGACGTGAAGATTGTCTCACTGAGTGCAACGGTCTCTAATGCTGAAGAGTTTGGTGCTTGGCTTGACGAAGTCAGGGGAGACACTTCAGTAATTGTTTCTGAAGTTCGCCCAGTCCCTCTAAATCAACACGTGCTGTTTGGCGATGAACTTATCCCGCTCTTTGATGATGAATCTCAACAGACAAGAGTAAACGTCGATCTAGTTCAGCGTCATGCCAACAAGATGCGTCAGCCAATAAACAAACCAACCAGGGGTAGAAGAGGTCATGCTGGGCTAAATGATCGGAATCTGAGCCGAATACCGAAAGTCACTAAGCCTGAAATCATTGCGATTCTCGATGAAGCTGACTTGCTTCCGGCAATCTTCTTCATCTTCTCTCGTGCGGGTTGTGAAGCTGCGGTCCAATCCGTTCTAGCGTCGGGCATCAGGCTAACCAAACCTGAAGACAAGCAGCTGATCCGACGTATCGCTGAGGAGAAGTGTGCGACCATCGCTGACGAAGATTTGTCAGCGCTAGGTTACTTTGAATGGCTCAACGCCCTTGAAAGAGGAGTTGCTGCTCACCATGCTGGCTTACTGCCTGCATTCAAAGAAGTTGTTGAAGAGCTGTTCCTCAGAAAATTAGTCAAGGTTGTCTTTGCAACTGAAACTCTCGCACTTGGAATTAACATGCCAGCAAGAACTGTTGTTCTTGATCGTTTGGATAAATACAACGGTGAGGGAAGAGTTCAGATCACCCCTGGTGAATACACGCAGCTAACTGGCCGTGCGGGTAGAAGAGGTATTGATACTGAAGGTCACTCCGTGATTCAGTGGGCTGCCAACCTAGACCCAACATATGTTGCCTCGCTTGCTTCTAAACGAACATATCCGCTCAATTCGTCTTTCAAGCCGACGTTCAACATGGCCGTCAACCTAATCGAAGCATTCGGTCAGCGAAGGTCTAGAGATGTTCTAGAAACATCTTTCGCGCAATTCCAAGCTGACAGATCAGTAGTTGGACTTGCTAGAGGTATTCGTGAGAAGCAAGAGGCGCTCGATGGCTATGAGCAATCAATGAAGTGTCACCTTGGGGATTTCCGGGAGTATGCAAGGCTTCGCAAAGAAACTAATGAGCTTGAAAGAGAGTCAGCTCAGGCTGGCCGACAGGCAAGAAGAAATGACCTGAGGCAGACCAAGGGGAGAAGGGCTCAGGAACTCAAACTTGCAAACTTGAAGAAAGACCTTCGATCACATCCTTGCCACGCCTGCCCTGATCGTGAGGTGCATGCACGCTGGGGTGAACGCTGGTGGAAACTTGAGAAAGAAACTAAAGCCATCATTCGCCAAATCGAATCAAGAACTAACCAAGTGGCTAAGACCTTTGACCGCATCAGCGACATGCTTGTCGAGCTCAACTACTTAGAAGTGAGCGAGGGTGATCTCGAGGTCACCGAGTCAGGTAAAAAACTAGCCAAGATTTATGGTGAAAGAGATCTACTGGTCGCAGAGTGCCTTCGACGCAAGGTCTGGCATAACGTTGATGCGCCAACCCTTGCAGCTATAGCCTCAGCGTTGGTTTATGAATCACGTAGAGACGATGAAAACATAACTCCTAAGCATCCAAAAGGTGCCTTCGTTGAAGTCTTTGATAACACGTTGAATGTCTGGGATGACCTCCAGGAAGTTTCTAGATTTCACAATCTTCCGCTCACCAGTGAGCCTGATTCGGCAATGGCATTGCAGATGTATCGTTGGGCAACAGGGGCAAGGCTGGACAGCATCTTGACCGCCACTGGCATGCTGGCTGGAGACTTCATACGCTGGTGTAAGCAGACAATTGACCTTCTAGAACAGATAGCCAAAGTGCATCAGGATGAGCTTTCTGAGGCTGCAGAGGCCTCGATTGACAAGATCAAACGGGGAATAGTCGCATATTCCTATTA
>CAMDEV010000003.1 GCA_945896925.1 Auritidibacter sp. Marseille-P8566 | reverse complement strand
TATCATCTCAAACGTGCCAAGACTGGTACCTGGTTGGACCAAGCCGATTATCATTGGTCGTCACGCTCACGGAGATCAATACAAGGCAACCGACTTCAAGGTTCCAGGTCCAGGCCGAGTAACAATGACCTGGGCTCCAGCCGATGGTTCTGAGCCAACTACCATAACTGTTGCTGACTATCCAGAGCACGGTGGAGTTGCGATGGGTATGTATAACTACATGGACTCAATCCGTGACTTTGCTAGAGCATCTTTCAATTACGGATTAGCAAGAAATTATCCGGTTTACCTTTCAACCAAGAACACCATCTTGAAGGCTTACGATGGTGCATTCAAGGATGCTTTCCAGGAAGTGTTTGATGCAGAATACAAGTCAAAGTTTGAAGCTGCTGGTTTGACTTATGAGCACCGCCTAATCGATGACATGGTTGCTGCTGCATTGAAGTGGGAAGGTGGCTACGTCTGGGCATGTAAGAACTATGACGGTGACGTTCAGTCTGACACTGTTGCTCAAGGCTTTGGTTCACTTGGTCTAATGACATCAGTGCTAACTACTCCTGATGGTAAGACCTGTCTTGCTGAAGCTGCTCACGGAACTGTTACCCGTCACTACCGTGACTGGCAAGCAGGTAAGAAGACTTCAACTAACCCAATCGCTTCTATCTACGCTTGGACTCGTGCGCTTATGCACAGAGCAAAGCTAGACAATACTCCTGATGTTCTAAGATTCGCTGAGACTCTAGAGGATGTCGTTATCAAGACCGTTGAGTCAGGCAACATGACTAAAGATCTAGCTGCTCTAGTTGGAAGTGGTCAAGCTTTCCAGACCACAGATGAGTTCATGGCAACTCTTGCTGAGAACCTAAAGGCTCGCCTTAGCTAACTGTGAATAACAAGCATTAGTTTTGCCTGTGTAAAACTCCAGCACAAAAAGTGCTGGAGTTTTATCTTTGGGGGCATGTATAAACACAAAAAAACTAACTGGCTAAGACCAATTTTCTTATCCGGTGCATTCTCGGTAATCATCGGATTGGCTGTTGTTCCTCAAGTGCAAGCTCAGGCAACAACTCCGACTCCTTCATGCAACGTAAGTAAAACAAGTTGCACAATCACTTTCCCTTATTCGGGTGACTACTACGTTTGGACACCGCCTGCTGATATCAGAACTATGAACATTTCACTCTCTGGGGCTCAGGGCGGTAGGAGTGGCGGTAATGGTTCAAAGACCAACGCCACCTTCAGAGCAGTGCCAACTGGGAATCTATATATCTATGTTGGCGGACAGGGATCATCAGGTAATAACGCCGCCGGTGGATATAACGGTGGCGGAGCCGCAGGTTCAGGTCACGGTGATGAGGGCTCTGGTGGAGGTGCTACTGACATTAGAACCAGCACTGCTCTAGCCGATCGCATTGCCGTTGCCGGCGGTGGTGGAGGAACCGGTGGTTGGGTTGGTGGAACCGGCGGTTCTGCGGGAGGGACAACAGGAACTGCCGGTGGCAATGGGCAAGGTCTAGGTGGTGCTGGAGGAACTCCAACCGCTGGTGGAGCTGGGGGAGTTTCATTTGGGGCTGCAACTACCAATGGAACTGCTGGAGCAAGTGGTCAGGGTGGTGCTGGTGGTTCCGCAACCACACCAGGAACAACTGTCGCCGGTGGCGGTGGTGGTGGCGGTGGTTACTTCGGTGGCGGTGGTGGAGGTGCTGATACCGATCCAATTGGAGTTGATGGTGGCGGTGGAGGCGGTGGCTCTAGTTATGTCAACACTACAAAGCTAAACGCGGTCTCTTATTACTCTGCTTTCCAGTCGGGAAACGGAACAGCCAGCATTACATACCACCTTGGTCCTGTAGTTAGTTCCTTTACTGCACCCGCTTCACCTAGCAATGCTGCAACACCAATATTCAATATCGCCTTTGGCCAGTCTGTGACAGGTCTAACCGCAGATGACTTCACAATCTCAGGAACAGCAACAGGTTGTTACGTTTCAACTCTGACCGGTTCCGGAGCAAGTTATGCAGCCAAGGTGGCCGGTTGTCAGGATGGAACTATCAGCCTCACTCTGAAAGCAGATACGGTAACCGGAAATGCTATTGGCCCTGTGCGACCAGTTTCAACTACTCCTATCATTCTGGACAGAACGGTTCCAGAACTAGATACCTTGGTGAAACAAGCTAGCGCAAACAGTCTTCTTGTATATAAAGCAACTTTTACTGAAGCAGTTACTGGATTAGCTGCAGACAATGTGGACTGGAACGTGAAAGGCGATGGCTGCTCTATCCAGTCAATGACAGGATCAGGTAGTCAATATGTAATCACCATTGGAAACTGTCTCGATGGTCATCTTGCTGGTTTGGTTCTTAACTCATCAGCCGTAATGGATGCTGCAGGAAATATAGGTCCAAGTTTGTTCAATCAAACCAACACAACAAAGATTGACACAACCTCTCCAGTGATTCATGTCTTTGATGTGACTGAACCAGGATCTGCTGGCACGCCAACATGGGTTTTTGATAGTGAAGAACCGGTGACCGGAATGACTGCAGCTAACTTCAGCTTCTCAGGCACAGCGCAGTCATGTTCATTGAACTACTCGGTTCTTAGAGTTGGACTTGGCTGGCAAATTACATTGTTGAACTGCGGTGTTGGAACCACACAGGTAACACTGGCTGCTAACTCTGTTTCAGACACTGCATCTAACGTAGGTCCGCTAGAAGTGGTGCCTTCGAACGTCGTAACAATCACACCCGATGAGATAGTCAATCAGAGTGTTGAACCGAACAATCCAACAGGTGGTGCAGTGACCATCACTCCCGAAGAGGAAGTGATTTTCTCCCCGCCGGCAGCTGAGTATGTTTCGGTTCCACCTACCAAGGAGCTAAAGCCTGAAGCAAAGCCTGGGACTGTTTCAAAAGAACTAGTGAGAGAAGGTAAGAAGAAGGTCCTAGTTTCTAGCTCACAGCAGCAAACCTGGTTGATTGCACTGGGGCTATCTGTAGTTGCTTTGGCTCTTGCTTCGGTGGCCGCAGGATCACAGATGAGAACTAGGAGACGTAAGCACTAGTCGGGTTTAGACCCTTGCTCTAGCGGAAGATGACTGTTCTATCAGTATCGAGTAGCACTCGGTGCTCAGCAAACCATCTAACCGCTTGGGCGAGGGTCTTTGACTCGACATCCTGTCCAATAGCAACAAGTTCTTTCTTAGAGTCGCCGTGATCTACTCGCACCACGTTTTGCTCAATGATTGGACCTTCATCAAGTTCATTAGTGACAAAGTGAGCAGTTGCTCCGATTAACTTCACACCACGGGCATGAGCCTGGGCATAAGGGTTAGCACCCTTGAAGCCGGGTAAGAAGGAGTGGTGAATGTTTATGATCTTGCCCTCAAAGTCGGCACAGAATTCAGGGCTAAGCACCTGCATGAATCTGGCTAGCACGATAAGTTCTATGTCAGCCAGTTTGATGTAATCGCGTAGCATGTGCTCAAAAGCAGCTTTGCTAGCGGCATCAGGAATCGAATGGCTCTCAAACTTTACACCGTAAAACTCAGCTAACTCAGCTAGATCTGGGTGGTTGCTAAAGACAGCGGGAATCTCGATCGGAATCTGGCCTGAGCGCTGATTGAAGAGGAGGTCATTTAGACAGTGAGCACTCTTACTAACCAGAACTAAGGTTCTAAGTTTGCGACCAACCTCATCTAATTGCCAGTCCAGACCAAAGGTCTCAGCGACTCCAGCAATCTGAGCGCTGAACTCTTCTTTGCTGGCTGATACCTCAACCTGAAGGCGCATAAAGAACTTACCGGTCTCGGCACTGGTGAATTGCTGGCTCTCGGTGATGTTGCCAGAGGCCGCGACTATAGCCCCAGAGATGGCATGGACAATGCCTGGCTTGTCTTCACAGACAAAGGTGAGGACCCAGTGGTTCAATGGCTTAGTCATAGGGTCAAGTTTAGGGCGATAACGCCAGTTTTCACTGGTGTTCATCTTCGCATAGGGGCGGTGGTTATAGAATTGCCTTATCGCAACTGGCGCTAAAGATGGGGTTCCATCAGGGAGCGAAGGCATTTTGGTCGTGCGCCTGGGCCAATCCGTTCAAGCCAATATAGGAGTTCCCAAGTGTCTAATTTGCCATCAACATTCAACGACCCGCTAGAAGCAACCGACCCAGAGATTGCTGCAGTTCTAAAAGCTGAACTAGATCGTCAACGCAACTTCCTAGAGATGATTGCTTCAGAGAACTTTGTTTCTAGGGGAGTGCTAGAAGCTCAAGGCTCAGTGCTAACTAATAAGTATGCAGAGGGATATCCAGGTAAGCGTTACTACGGCGGTTGTGAAGCAGTTGACATTGCCGAGAATCTTGCCCGTGACCGAGCTAAGGAACTATTTGGTGCAGAGCACGCTAACGTTCAACCGCACTCAGGTGCAAGCGCTAACGCTGCAGTGCTGATGGCTCTTGCTAACCCAGGTGATCGAATCCTAGGTCTTGAACTTGCTCACGGTGGTCACCTAACTCACGGCATGAAGTTGAACTTCTCCGGCAAGATGTATGAAGCATATGCCTATGGTCTAGACCCAGAAACTTTCTTGATTGACATGGACGTTGTTAGAGCAAGAGCGCATGAGGTCAAGCCTCAGGTTCTGATTGCTGGCTGGTCTGCATATTCTCGTCATCTTGACTTTGCTGAATTTAGAAAGATTGCTGATGAAGTCGGTGCGAAGCTTTGGGTCGATATGGCTCACTTCGCAGGTCTTGTCGCAGCGGGTGTTCACCCTAACCCAGTTCCATACGCAGATGTTGTCTCAACAACAGTTCACAAGACTCTGGCTGGACCTCGTTCAGGTTTGATTCTTTGTAAAGCTGAATACGCCAAGAAGATTGACTCTGCTGTATTCCCAGGTCAGCAGGGTGGGCCACTCATGCACGTAATCGCAGCGAAGGCAGTTGCCTTCAGAGCTGCGATGGGTGAAGAGTTCAAGGAGAGACAAGCAAGAACTATTCGAGGAGCTCAAATAATCTCAGAGCGTCTAATGAAGCAAGACGTGAGAGCTAACGGCGTTGATGTTCTAACTGGAGGAACAGATGTTCACCTTGTGCTAGTAGATCTTCGTAACTCACCTATCGACGGTAAAACTGCTGAAGACCTACTGCACGATGTTGGTATAACTGTGAACCGTAACTCTGTTCCTAATGACCCAAGACCAGCTCTAGTTACATCTGGTGTTCGTATTGGAACCCCAGCCCTAGCTACCCGCGGCTTTGGGGATGTTGAATTTACAGAAGTTGCAGACATCATTGCCTCAGTATTCATGCCTAATCCAGATATCAACGCTCTTGCTGACAGAGTACGTAAACTAACCCAAGCCTTCCCGCTATACAGCGGTCTAGAGAACTGGTAAACCTTTGAACGCTATCGTTCTAGACGGGCTAGCGACTGCCAAGCAGATCAAGGCAGAACTTGCCTTAAAGGTTATTGAGTTAAAGCAAAAGGGAATAAGTCCAGGCCTCGGAACGCTCCTAGTTGGCGATGATGCTGGTTCACACAGTTATGTTGCAGGTAAACACAGAGACTGCCAAGAAGTCGGTGTTCACTCGGTAAGGATTGATTTACCAGCAACAGCCAGCGTTGCAGATGTCAAGGCAGCAATCAAAGATCTAAACGATGCCAAAGATGTCACTGGATACATCATCCAACTTCCACTGCCATTTGGTTTCGACACCAATGAAATGCTAGAACTAATCGACCCAGCTAAGGATGCGGATGGATTGCATCCTATCAATCTAGGGAAGCTAGTTCTTGCCGGTTCTGATCCAATGACCTCCCCGCTTCCTTGCACACCAGCTGGAATCGTTGAATTGCTTGAACGTTACAGCGTTGAACTAACCGGTGCCGAGGTAGCGATTATCGGTAGAGGCATTACAGTTGGTCGCCCACTTGGTTTGTTGTTAAACAAAAAGGGAGTTGACGCGACAGTTACACTTCTTCACTCACGATCAAGAGATATTCAGCACGCAGTAAAGCGTGCTGACATCGTTGTTGCCGCACTTGGCTCTCCGCACTTTGTAAAGCCAGAGTGGATAAAGGCTGGAGCTGCTGTCCTCGATGTTGGCATCACCAGAGTTGATTCAGGTTTAGTTGGGGATGTTGTTCCAGCAGTAGACGCGGTGGCTGGATATCTTTCGCCAAACCCTGGCGGTGTCGGTCCAATGACCAGAGCAATGCTGGTGCGAAATGTAATAGAGGCTGCCAGTAATAACTGACAGCCTCCGCTACTAACTAAATAATTTAGTAATTCTCGTTTACGTATGCCTGCAGAGCATCGCTGAAACAGGACAGATTTTCCTGAATTACCGGCAGACGCTCGTCTAGGTACGCTAGCGAAATGTCCTGATAGATATCTGCCAGTTCGTAGTCTTCGTTGTATAGCTTGATGGTGTCCACGTTCTCATCACACCAGCCAGATAGTTCAGCCTTCTTCAAAGTCAAGGTATACGGTGTGCTTGATTTGTTATCAGCACCTGTCACGGTAATGGTTACTGTGTTATCTCCAACTTCAAAGTTGCTGTCGCCTTCAATTTCGACGCTCGCCTTCTCATCGGTAGGAGTGACTACTAGGTATACCTGATCGACACCGGTAGGAAGTTCAATTGTGTCGCCTGGCTGGTGTGGAGTTCCTGTTACACCTTCTTCATAGGTGAGCGTTAACTCTTTAATTGTGGTTGGGCTCTTTGAGACAAAGTTCTGAGCAATAACAACCACTGAGAGCAGACCAGCAATCGCCATAACAATAGGGAAAGTAAGTTTCTTCACTCTATTTCCATTCCTAACTAGATTCGTTGCGCCAGAACGCACTGACTTCTAGTTTCTCACGAAAAGAGCCCTTAGGGGGTTCGTGTTGAGGGAATTGGCAGGGTTGGCCTTGGCGAGGGGGTAAAAATGGGGGTGAAAGTCGGGGTCGGCTTTGGGGTGAAGCTTGGGGTCGGAGTTGAAGTGGGGGTTGGTTTAGGCGTCGGGGTCGGTTTTGGGGTCCTTGTTGGTTTAGGAGTGTATGTGTAAGTAGGGGTAGGGTGCACAGGTTGCTCATAGATGACTGTCACCGTAGGGACCGGCTTTGGAGTTGGGATCTCGACATCATCAACCACATAGAGAGTAGCGGTACACAAGAAGGTCTTCTGGTTGCTAGAGCTGTTTGAGTACTTGGATCTGAACGAATCCCTAGTTGAGTAGCCATAGTAACTCTGGGTAGCACCACAGTTGCTATCACTAGGGCTATAACCACTGGAAAGGTAGGTCATGGTGATTTTTTTGTAATTCACCGGGCTGGTAGCGCTTGCCGCAGTGCCCAGAGAGATGAACGCGGATCCAATCATCGCCAAGATGCCGCTTACGAACATCGGGACCGCTAGTTTCTCAATTGTGCTTCTCTTATTCATCATGTCTCCATTTGGGTTTGAATGGTTAAAGACTAGACCCGACCGCAGACAAAGGGGAGACTTAGCTAAGCATCTGTGTTCCCGCTAGTTCACGGTACAGAGGTGTAGTTTTCAGCAATTGCTTGTGGGTCCCAGCGCCAATTACCTTACCTTGGTCGATGACGATGATCTGATCGCTATCAATAACAGTCGAGAGTCGGTGGGCAATGACAATCATTGTTCGGTTCTTCGCAACGGCATCAATTGCCTCACGCATCCGTTGTTCATTTAGACCATCCAGGCTGGAGGTTGATTCGTCCAACAACATGATTGGCGGTGCACTGAGCAACGTTCTTGCGATAGCCAGTCGTTGACGCTCACCACCGGAGAGCATGATGCCCTGCTCTCCTACCTCAGCATCTAATCCTCGCTTGTCTCTTTTCAAAACTGCAGTGAGGTTTACTTCTCTTAACACTCGCTTGAGCTCGGCTTCAGGGGCATCAGGTGAACCAATTAGTAGGTTCTCTCTAATGCTGCCGGCAAGTACCGGAGCATCTTGCTCGACATAACCGATTTGACCTCTGAGATCAGAACGGCTGATTGAATGAACTGCTTGACCATCAAGAAGAATTTCTCCTCCAGTTGGTTCATAAAATCGTTCAATCAAACTAAAGACAGTTGACTTGCCTGCTCCGGATGGGCCCACTATAGCAACTCGAGAGCCACGTTCAATCTTGAATGAAACACCTTTCAACACTTCTTTAGGTTCGCTCATGACCGGTGCAGCGTCAGGAATAGGGTTACCTTCCTTATCTAAAGCAACTTCTGGTCTGGCTGGGTATCGGAACTTCACGTTTCTAAATTCGATAGCTGTTTTGTTTACAGCAGCGCGCTTAGATTTCTGAGCTCTTTCAGTATCGGTATCTTCCAGAGGGATATCTAATATCTCTTGGATTCGAGCCAGCGCTCCCAGCGCTGATTGCACCGAAGAGTATGCGCCAAAGAATTGACCGACCGGTCTGATCATAATGAACATTAGGAGGATGAATGTAATGAGTGATGCAACCTCTGTTTGACCCGAAGCCACACGGTATCCACCGACACCTAGAACAACAATGAAAGCACCATTGGCAGCTAAACCACCGATTGGGGTTACCCAAGAGTTGATTCCAGCAATCTTCACACCTTGGTTATAAGCCTCAGTTGCGTCCGTTTGGATCTGTGCTGACTCTCTAGATTCTGCACGAGCAGCTCTGATTGTTCTAACCGCTGATAGTGCTCTTTCAACTGAGGCAGACATGTTTCCAACACGCTCTTGAGCTTTGGTTGTCGCAGACCTGATTCTTCTGGAAGTGACGCCAATCGCAGCGACTGCAATAGAGATCATCAACAACGTAATTAGGAGCAATAGCCAGTCAATTACTGCCATGGCAACTACTGAACCAATAAACAGAAGTGCCCCACCAGCACCATCTACTAGACCTTGGGTTAGAGCTGCTCGCAGCAGGGTGGTATCTGAACCAACTCTAGAGACTAGGTCTCCAGTTCTTCTGAGGTCGTATTCAAATATAGGAAGTCTGAGCAACCTGGTTGAGAGTTTAGATCTAGCTGAGAAGACGACACCTTCACCAGCTTTAGCTAAGACGTAATACATGGCCCCGCCAGCAACAGCGCTAAGCAATGTGATGGCTAGCAGTATCAGTGCCAGTGGAACAACATCAGAACCTTTTTGAACAGTGCTGATGATGTTACCAACCACTAGTGGTTGGGCAAGGTTTACGCTGGCGGAGAGCAAACTGAGGATTACTGCGAAGACCAGCAGTCTGCGCTGTTCTTTCATGTATGGCCAGAGCTGGCTGAACTTAGCCTTAGGGCCTGAATCTTTCTTGCCCGGTCTATTTCCCCTAGAACCAAATGAACTCATCTTGTGCCTTACTTTTCTAGACCTGGATCACCCAGGACTGCTTCGTTGATTAGGTATCTGATTTCTTGAAGCGATAGCGCTTCGGTGTATGCGGTGTTCTTATAAAACTTACTGAAATCAACTGACTGAAGTGCTTTCAATACACGTTTGTCATGCAATTTCAGAAACATCACGGTGCTGTTTGGCACACGATCAAAGGATGTTCTAACTTTCCCACAACCATAGCCAAATACGGTTAGTGCGACATCAGCCTGATCCGGCTTTACCTTTGATAGCAGACCGTGGTCTTTGACCTTTACTAAAGATCTAAGCGCTTCTCTTCTCTCCCAGATTTGGAAACAAGTTTTTAGCCTGGCCTTCTGCCAAACCATCTCACCTAGTTCATCGACATAGTCAATGGAGAGATCTTCATCGTGGATCAGATGAAAATTTCTATTTAGGCGGTTGATAACCGACCATTTGCGCCAGCTCCTAGGGACAACGAATGCGATGTATTGGCTGTGCTGAGCTGCTTTGTTGAAGAAGGGGATACTCAGGGAGTTATTCCTTCCAAAAGGTGGATTAGAAATGGTGATGGCGTTGCTTACTTTCTCCAATCCTTTGGTTTCGACAAGAAAGTCAGCAAGTAAGACGCCCTCAGCTTTTGGTTCGATATCAAAGCTGATCAGTTTGTCCGCTTCCAACGCCTTAGCCGCTTGAAGGAAAGACCCGGTTCCACCAGCTGGTTCTATCACCGTCTTGTCTGCAAAACCACCAACTCTTTCGCTAACTGCTGTGGCTAATCTAAGGGCCAGATTGGTCGGGGTATAGAACTGTTCTTTGCCTGTTGTTCTGCGATTACCTGGGCGTACTTTGACGCTCTTGGCGGGGTTCATTTCTCAAGGATATCAGTTTCGGCGAATAGACTAGAAGGCTGTGGCTTGTTATGCACCACTAAAATTTTGATAGAAGGACACAGAGCTGTGCCAAAAGAATCAGTAAAAAAGCCTTGCCTGAGGCCATGATTACCGCAACCGGACTTACCAAGACCTACGGTGACTTTGTTGCTGTCGATGTTAGGTCACGCCCTCTACTTCGTGGCAATGATAATCGGCGGGCTGTTTTTCACAACCCGCCGACTAACTGCATTGTTCTTGCGCTAGTCTCCAGCAACACTGCCAAAGATGGCTAACACAATGTTTAGTGTGGTCAGTCCAACAATCGCAGGCACTGCCCAAACCGGAGGATTGTCTTTCTTGCGGAAAGTGTATGCAATGAAGAAGATTGCGGTCAGCGAGATGCTCTTTAGCGAGATGACAACAACGTTTAGTTTGCTTGGGTCAACTGCAAGTCCTGCCATGGCAAGGCCAGTTGCAAGCATTAGGTATGCACCGTGGAGGATTCCCGAGTTAACCTTGATGCCTTTGGTTAGATCCTTCAGGTTGCTGAAGAAGCCAGCTAGCAATACTGCAATACCGAGGATGTGCAGTACTAGGAAGATGTGGATGAGTAATTCTTTAGTTGAATCGTCCATGATGCCCTTTTCTGTTTAGGTAACAGAAATAGTCTATGAGCGAAGCATGGCCATACTGATAGCTGCCTCGACAGCTTCTGCACCTTTATCCTCTTTGCTGTTTGGTAAACCAGCTCTGTCAAGGGCTTGTTGCAGGTTGTCAACGGTTAGTAATCCAAAGCCGATTGGAGTGTCATTCTCTAATTGAATCTGGGTTAGCCCAGCAGTTGCTGAATCGCAGACGAAGTCAAAGTGTGGGGTTTCACCCTTGATGACAACACCTAGAGCAATAACAACATCTGCACCATCATCAATAGCCCACTTAGCTGCCAATGGTAATTCAAAAGCGCCTGGCACTTTGATGATTGAGTAAACATCGTTGCCAGCAGCCTTAAGAGTTCTCTCAGCACCAGCAAGGAGTGCGTCTGCTATTTCGGTGTGCCAAGAGGTAACAATGATTGTTACTGCAAGATCTCTTGCATCGATTTCTAGTTTTGGGGCGTGACCAGACATTACTGCTCCATTTCTGCGACGATTTCAGGTAGACGGTGGCCCATCTTTGAGCGCTTAGTTTCCAGGTAGCCGAGGTTCTGAATTGCTTCACCAACGATTACTGGAACATAAGAGGTAACTGGGATACCAGCTTCGGTTAAGAAGTTAGCTTTCGCTGGGTTGTTAGTCATAAGTCTCACGCTTCTAACTCCGAGCTCTCTAAGAATAGAAACAGCAGCGCCATACTCTCTAGCTTCGGAAGGTAGTCCTAGAGCAAGGTTTGCTTCAACTGTGTCCAAGCCTTGCTCTTGAAGGGCGTAAGCCTTTAGCTTGTTTAGTAAACCAATTCCGCGACCTTCTTGACCTCTTAGGTAGATAACAATTCCACCGTTAGGGTCAGCTTCAATCATGTCCATTGCATACTGCAACTGGGGTCCACACTCACACTTCAAAGAACCGAATGCTTCACCGGTAATACATTCGCTGTGAAGACGAACTAGAACGTCTTTGCCAGTTGGGTTTCCCTTAATGATGGCAACGTGGTCTGCACCTGTCTTGATGTCGTAGTAACCGCGAAGCTTGAAATTTCCGTGAATAGTTGGAACGTTAGCTTCTGCTTCGAAACGAATTCTGTTATTAGGTGTTGTTACCAGCTGAATTGAATTAAGTTCTAGATATTCAACTAGCTGAGCCACAGTGATTACTGGAAGGCTCTCAGCTTCTCCAACTTTTACAAGGTCATCGAATCTCATCATTGAACCGTCTTGGTTTACCATCTCACCGATAATTGCAACGGGGGAGAGCCCAGCAAGCTTCAGTAGATCAACAGCTGCTTCGGTGTGACCACGTCTACCAAAGACACCGTGAGGGTGTGCTCTTAGAGGAAGGATGTGACCAGGTCTAATAAGTGACTCAGGGCCTGCAGTTGAACTTGCCAATGTTCTAGCAGTTAGCGCTCGATCAGCAGCTGAGATACCAGTACTCTCACGAGATGCAGCGTCTACGGTAACGGTGTAGTTGGTTGAGTGGGGATCTTGGTTGTTTGTTGTCATCAGCGGGAGCTCTAGCTGGTTAGCAGTATGCTCATCCATTGGTGCACATAGGAAACCAGAGGTCTTGTTTACAAACCAGGCCATCCACTCGGTGGACATGAACTGCGCTGCCATGATGGCATCGCCTTCGTTCTCACGATTCTCATCGTCCGCTACAAAAACAGGTTTACCTGAACGTAGGGCCTCTAAAGCCTGTTCGATGGTTGCAAGTGCCATTAGTTGTTTCTGCTTTCTAGTAGTCGTTCAATGTGCTTAGCCATGATGTCAACTTCAACATTGACCTTGTCGCCTGGGCTCTTATAGCCAAGGGTTGTTACCTTAAGTGTTTCTGGAATCAGAGACAAACCAACAAAGTCTTCACCCAATTCGTTCACAGTCAATGAGATGCCATCTAAAGTAATTGAACCCTTTAGAACCACATACTTCATCAGTTCAACTGGAATCCTGATCCTCACCCAGTCCCAGTTCTCACTAGCTTCTCTAGAAATGAACTCTCCAACACCATCAACGTGACCCTGAACATGGTGTCCACCAAAACGGGTGTTCATGGTCATCGCACGCTCTAGGTTGATGAGATCGCCTACCTTCACACCGTTCATGCTGGTTAGCCTGATGGTCTCATGCATCACATCTGCTGTGAAGGTGCCATTCTCGATCTCAATGGCAGTCAAACAGGTTCCACTGCAGGCAATTGAGTCCCCACGCTTTACATCGCTGGTAACGAGGGGCCCCGAGATAGTCAATCTGAGCGCATCGGGTTGTTCTTCAATGGCCACTACCTTGCCCAGTTCTTCAATGATTCCGGTAAACATTAGTTCTCTCCTTTTGGTGTGGCTCTAATAAACAAATCAGCGCCTAGCTGTTTGATTTCAACAAAGTTCAACTGCAAGGCATCCGCCATAGTGCTAATGCCGATGTCGGTAACGGCGACATTGCTGCCACCTAACAAAAGAGGTGCTTGATAAATAAGTACTTCATCGAAAAGCCCCTGTTTTATAAATTCACTAGCTATCTCAGCTCCACCTTCAACAAGAACATGCCTTGTTCCTCTAACCCAAAGCTGGGATAGAACATCATTCAAATCATGAGTCTTTAGTTGAACGGTTGGAGCTTCGTCATTGAAGACTCTAAGGTCAGAGGAGAGTTCACTCTTACCAACAACCACACGAAGTGGTTGGTGTTCGTATCTTGAACCATCAGGCTTACGTGCTGTTAGATCTGGGTTGTCGTATTTGACTGTGCCTGAACCAACCAGGATTGCATCTAGCTGAGATCTTCTAAGGTGGACATCTTCTCTAGCTTCTTGTCCTGTAATCCATTTACTGGTCTTATCGCTAGCAGCACTTCTGCCATCTAGAGTCTGAGCCCACTTCAAAGTTACAAAAGGCCTCTGCTTCTGCATTGCAGTTAGCCAAACGCGACCCTGTTCCTTGGCTTCTTGTTCTAGGACACCAAAGACGACTTCAACACCTGCATCGCTTAGACTCTGAGCTCCATTTGCTGATTCATTACCTGGATCTTTAGTTGCATAAACAACACGTGAGATACCGGCAGCAATAAGTGCTTGAGCACAAGGACCAGTTCTACCAGTGTGATTGCAAGGCTCTAGAGTAACAACAGCAGTTGACCCTTCAGGAACGCTAGTTAGCTTGCTCAGAGCATCAACCTCGGCGTGAGGGGTTCCAGAACCCTTATGAAAACCTTCGGCAATAACATTCAAATCTCTATCTAGGATTAGAGCCCCAACCTGTGGGTTGACTCCGTAGGCAGGACCGAGTGCAGCTAGCTCAAGTGCACGGCGCATCGCCGGTTCAAACACACTGAGATTTGTCATCCCGAGCCTTCCTAAAAGAAGCACTTCGGGGCACAGTCGGCAGGCGGCCAAAGACTAAACCCTTAAAAGGGCTAGCCTCCTGTTCTTCTACCATCCGGACTTTAACCGTCGGTTCTGGAGTTTCACCAAATCAACCGCCAAACCACCTAAAGGTGTTGCCAATGAAGGCTGCTTGTCGGGTCGCGGACTATAACCGCCGGTTCAGATTTACACTGACCCCGAAGAACTATTACTACTGAACAAGCATCCCAGATTAAGACCAAAGATGCGAGTTTATTGTCGGTTCTGCTAGCCCTTTACTGAACCAGCTAGCAAACCACGGACGAAATAGCGCTGGAGAGCGAAGAATACGATCAGAGGAACAATCATTGAGACGAACGCTCCAGCAGTCAAAAGCTCCCAACCGCTTCCTCTAGTTCCAACCATTTCAGCGATACGAACTGTCATTGGAGCAACTTCCTTGACTCCACCACCGAAGGTAAGGCCGACCAGCAGGTCATTCCAGACCCAAAGGAACTGGAAGATCGAGAATGAAGCAATTGCCGGAACTGACAGCGGCAAGACAATCTTGCTGAATAGGGTGAACCAGTTAGCGCCATCAACACGTCCAGCTTCGATCAGTTCACGAGGGATCTGTCTTAGGAAGTTGTGCAGAAGGAAGATGGCTAACGGTAGACCGTAGATGGTGTGAGCAATCCAGATTGGAATGAAAGTTCCTGTAATGCCCAGATCTGGAATGATTACAAAACCATTGATGCTAAGTCCCTTAGCGAAGAGCTGAAGCAATGGAACCAGAGTTAGCTGAAGTGGAACAATCTGCAAACCAAAGATGATCGAGAACAACAGGTCTTTACCTTTGAACTCAAACCAAGCCAGAGCGTAGGCAGCAAATAGTGCCAAAGTGATAGGGAAGATTACTGCAGGCAGAGTAAGGGCCAAGCTGTTGAAGAAGAACAACACTAGAGGCGGGTTAGTTCCTGTTCCAGCGAAAAGTACCTGAGCATAGTTATCAAAGGTGACGTTTGGTTGAAGGAAGAAGTTCCACCAGCCGTTTGAGTTGATGTCTTGCTCTGGACGAATAGAAGAAACCAAAAGTCCGAATGTTGGGATAGTCCAAACAACAGCAATGATTACTGCGGCAGCTGAGGCGATAGGAGATGAGAAAACGTCTCTTGCTTTCTTAGGAGCTTTCATTAGCGCTCCGTCCTTTCAATCTTCAGTTGTCGTAGGTTATAGGCGATGATCGGAATTACACAGACCAGGAGAATAACTGCAAGAGCACTACCGTGACCATAGTTCATCTGTCTAAAGGTCTGTGAATACATCTCATTGGCAATAACGTTGGTCTGGAAGTTACCGCCAGTCATTGTCCTAACGATGTCAAACACCTTCAGAGTTCCAATTGAGATGGTGGTTAGCACAACTACGATGGTCGCTCTGATCATCGGAATTGTGACCCTAATAAAGGTTTTGAAAACAGTTGCGCCGTCGAGCATTGCCGCTTCAACAACCTCTTCAGGAACATTCTTCATGGCAGCTGAGAGCACGACCATTGCGAAACCGGTCTGAATCCAAACCATTACAACGATGAGTAGGAAGGTGTTTAGGGGAGCTTCTAGAAGCCAGTTAGGTGGGTCTATGCCAATTGATTTAGAAAGGGCACTGAATAGACCAAGGTCAGCCTTAGTTAGGTTGGGTTGGTAGTCGTAGACAAATTTCCAAATAACACCGGCACCAACAAACGATATAGCCATTGGTAAAAAGATGAGGGATTTGACGACTGCAGCTCTTTTCATGCGGTCGGTCATGTATGCAATGACGAGCCCTAAAAGGGTAGAAACAATTGGAACAACGAAAACCCAGATGGCTGTGTTTCTGAGCACGATCAAAATCTCTGGGATTGTGAAAGACCAGACGTAGTTCTCTACTCCAACAAACTCGGTGCTGTCATCGTTCATGAAAGACATTAGAACTGTTCTAAGTGTCGGATAAACCAAACCGATTACCAGTAGCAAGGTGGCTGGTACTAGGAAGACCACATACTTGAGCCACTCTTGAACTTTGACGGAGGCCCTGGAGGCGATTAGGAAAACTAAGTAAATGATTGCTGCGAAGACAACTAGAGAGATGATCAACAGGAAGAGATTTGGGTAGATGACTTCCCAGGGGGTCTTTCTTCCTGCTGCAAATGGGATGTGTAACATGTGTTCCTGACTTAATGGAAATGGGGTGTGGCTTTCACAAAAGTGACCGCCACACCCCATTTCTAGGGTACTTATATCCTAATTAGTTGGTTGGCCATGATGCTTCGATAGCGTCAAGCACGTCCATGTCGGACTTGTCTTCAGCGACCCAAGCAGTCATTTCCTTCCAGAATGTACCTGCACCAACAGCTGCTGGCATAACGTCAGAGCCATCGAAACGGAAGGTAGTTGCATTCTTTAGGATCTGAACAGCAACCTTGTTTACTGGGTCAGCAACGTTAGCCTCGTCCAGTCCCTTGTTTGCTGAGAACCATCCACCAAGAGCAGCCTTCTTGTTGTTCCATAGTGGTGTGGTTAGGTAGTGCTGAACTGCAGCAACTTCTGGACGGTCTGCGAAAGCTCCAACGAACTCTCCACCACCAAGAGCTGGCTTGTTGTCAGCAGATGCACCTGGGAAGTAGAACACTGAGATTCCGTTTTCCTTTGATGTGTCTGAAGGGTCAACAATTTCTGCTCCGTGGTCAGCAGCCAAGATTCCACCAATGAATGATGCCTGGCGGTGCATTGCACAAGTTCCGTCAACGATACCTGCTCCACCATCCTGGAAGGTTGTGGTTGCGATAGAAGCAACGTCACCTACGTAGTCTGGGTTCTTCAGGATCTTGCCAGCTTCACCAATCGCGGTGACAACCGCAGGGTCATTGAAAGGAATTCCGTGAGTGGTCCACGCGTCGTAAGTCTCGGCTGAAGCGGTACGAAGCATGATGTCTTCCATCCAGTCAGTTCCGACCCAACCGGTAGCTTCACCAGAACCGAAACCAGCACACCATGGCTGAATCTGTCCGTCAGCGGCGATGGTGTCAGAAAGGGTTAGTAGCTCTTCCCAAGTAGAAGGGATGCTGTAACCGTTGTCTGCGAAGACCTTAGGGTTGTACCAAACGAATGACTTCACGTTTGCACCTAGAGGAGCAGCGAAGAAGGTTCCGTTAACGGTTCCGTAGTTCTTCCAGTCTGGTGAGTAGTTCTCGTCAACTGAAGCGCTAACTGCATCTGGTGCAGCAACTAGGGTGTCAGCAAACTTAGCTAGAAGACCTGGCTGTGGGAAAATTGCTAGGTCTGGCTCAGTTCCACCTTCGACGCGAACTGAAATCTGAGCTTCAAATTCCTGAGTTCCGTTCCAGTTAACTGTGATTCCAGTACATTCTTCGAACTCAACAAGTGACTCTTGGAAGAGAGCTGCTTCTGGATCGATGATGGTTGTGTAGATCTCTACTGTTGTGCCTTCGTTACCCAGATAATCTGAGTATGCTGCACAGTCTCCTGCTGCATTGTCGTTCGTCGATGAACAACCAGCTAGGAACAGTGACGATAGTGCAACAGCTGAAACAGCTGCTAGCGCGCGCTTTGCTTTAAAGCTCATTACTTCTCTCCTTGGTTATGTTTTGGGACGCAAATTACATCCCCTAGCCAATATAGTAAAAGGTTTACAAGGTAACTGATATCGTACTCAATTGTCTTCATAACGATTTGGATGTCGGGAACGCTCAAGTGAGATTTCCGTTACTAGAGACCTATTTAGCTCGGATAAACCCGACTCTGTCATACACATCAGCCAAGGTTGCTTCTGCCACAGATCTGGCCTTTTCAGCACCAGATGCAAGGAGTCTGTCTAGTTCTGTGGTGTCACTCATTAGTTCGTTTGCCCTATCTCTGATTGGGGCAAGAGCATTGACTACCACATCTGCCACCTCAGACTTTAGGACACCGTAGCCCGCTCCAGCGAATCTCTCCTCGAGTGAAATCAGTGATTCACCGCTGACAGATGAGTGAATAGAAAGAAGGTTTGAGACACCTGGCTTGTTCTCCCAGTCGACTCTGATTGAAGCATCGGTATCGGTAACAGCACTCTTTATCTTCTTGGCAATTGTTGAGTCATCGTCCATAAGGTTGACCAAGCCCTTCGGGTCTTGAGCCGACTTAGACATCTTTGCGGTTGGGTTTTGAAGATCGTAGATCTTTGCAGTTTCTTTGAGGATGTGGGCTTCGGGCATCGTGAAGGTCTTACCGAATCTGGAGTTGAATCTTTCAGCAAGATCTCTAGTTAGTTCAAGGTGTTGTCTCTGATCTTCACCAACTGGAACTGCTTTTGGTTGATATAGAAGAATGTCTGCTGCCTGAAGAATCGGGTAGGTAAAGAGCCCCACCGAAGCAGAGTCGCTTCCCGCTTTTTGAGACTTGTCTTTGAACTGGGTCATCCGGCTTGCTTCACCAAAACCGGTGATGCAATTAAGTACCCAGGCTAGTTCTGCGTGTGCAGGAACGTGGCTCTGAACGAACAGGGCTGATTCTTGAGGGTCGATGCCAGCTGCTATGTATTGAGCGGCAGTTCTTCTGGTGTTGGTTCTAAGTTCGTTCGGATCCTGAGGAACTGTGATGGCATGAAGATCCACAATGACATAGAAAGCGTTGAAGTCTCTCTGCATGTTTACCCAGTTGACTAGAGCGCCTAGGTAGTTTCCGAGGTGCAGTGAGGATGCACTTGGCTGCATGCCGCTTAGGAGATTAGGTTTGCCAGTCATGTTAGATAGCGTACTCAACAACTACAGGGGAATGGTCTGTGAAACGAGTGTCGTAACTAGCAGCTCTGTGAACTTTGTAGTTACTTGCTAGCTTGGCAAGCTTTGGAGTTGCAATCTGGTAGTCGATTCTCCAACCGGTATCAGTATCAAAAGCCTGTCCTCTGAATGACCACCAGGTGTATGGGCCAGGAGTTTCTGGGTGTGCGACTCTTCCTAGATCCACCCAACCCTGTTTGTGCATCCAGATGTCAAAGTATGCGCGTTCCTCTGGAAGGAAACCCGCATTCTTAAGATTACCCTTCCAGTTCTTGATGTCTAGTTCGGTGTGACCAACGTTGAGATCGCCAACAACAACCGTCAGTCCTTCTTCTTTTCTAAGTGCGGCCATTCTCTTAGTCATGGCATCTAAGAATTTGTACTTCTCAACTTGCTTAGGAGAGTCAACTTCACCTGAGTGAACATATGTACTTATTACTGTGAAGATTTTTGAGCCAATCTTGAAATCAACTTCCAACCATCTGCCGGCACTATCAAAAGCCTTCGGGCCTAGTTCTGTTCTTGAAGCTATGGCCTTGACCTTGGAAACGACTGCAACACCAGCTCTGCCTTTAGCCGAAGCATTGTCGTGCAGGATGTGCCAAGGACCACCCGGCATCTCAGCAAAGATCTCTTCAAGATCTTTGGTCTCTGCTCTAACTTCCTGCAGGGCAATGATATCCGGGGATTCAGCCTTCACCCAGTCCGCAAGGCCTCTGCGGTAAGCGGCTCTGACACCGTTGACATTGATTGTCGCTACTTTTACTGAGGCTTTAGGCATGGGACAAGTTTAAGGTGAACTTAGACTTGTCTGGTGAGTGAACGCGTATTAGTTGGTGCCGGTGTTGGCACGGGTATTGCCATCGGCCGTGCTTTCAAATACACCAGCGCTAAATATGTGCCCTGGGAAAGCGATAAGGCGGGTAGCTCTAGAGGACTGATGGCAATTACTGCTGCTATTGCCCAGGTTGAAAAAGACTTAGACGAAAGCGCAAAGAACTCTGATGCCGAAGCAGCTTCAATTCTTGAGGCGATGAAGCTCACCCTAAGCGATCCATCCCTTTTGGCTGGAATAAAGGAACGTCTAGCTGATGGCGCTAACTCACAACGTGCAGTGTCAGGCGCTTTCGCGGGAGCGGCAAAAGCACTGTCTTCTCTGGGTGAATACTTCGCTGCTAGGGCATCAGACATTGAAGAACTGGGTAATCGAGTAATTCAGGTTTTGAGCGGTGAGGGTGCAGTAGATTTCCCAGCTGAGCCCTTTGTCTTGTTTGCCGACTCGGTCGGGCCATTGGAAATGAGCAGATTAGCCAACACTTCAATTGTTGGATTGATTACCAGCACAGGCAGCGCAACTTCTCACACTGCAATACTGGCAAGAGCTGCAAATCTTCCAACAGTAGTTTCTGTCCTAGGTTCTGAGTTCATTCAACTGGGGGATCAGGTAATCGTTGATTCCAGCAGTGGACAGGTTTTAGTAAACCCAAATGAACTGGAACTGAGACAGTATCAGGAAGCTCTCACCAAGAACCCTCATCACCCTGATGTTAGTAACTTCGACTTACCGGTTGCTCTCTTTGCCAACCTAGGTTCGTCTTCAGAGGCAGAATCTGCTCTAGCTTTTGGGGCTCAAGGAGTTGGGTTATTCAGAACTGAGTTACTCTTTCTTGGAGAGAAGCAGGCACCTTCTCTTGAGAAACAGATTCTTGAATACTCAAGACTGCTATCCGCTTTTCCAGGCAAGCGGGTGATTGTTCGAGTGCTTGATCTAGATACCGATAAACCTCTTCCTTTCCTCTCGCTAACCGAGACGGGTAAATATGCGAACCGTGGCTTCCAAGCGCTACTTTCTAACCTAGAAGTATTAGAGACTCAACTTGAAGCATTGGCAGAGAGCTCGAAGAGATATCCAGAAACTGAACTGTGGGTAATGGCGCCGATGATTACAAGCTCGAAGCAGGCAAAGCAGTTTGTTGAATTAGCTAAGAATTATGGCTTGAAAATTGTTGGGGTGATGATTGAAGTTCCTGAGGTCTGTCAGGAAGACACTTTTGCTGGGATTCTGAACACAGTTGATTTCGTCAGCATAGGAACTAATGACCTCACGCAATACACCTTGAATCTCGATCGCACCAACTCAGCGATTGCATTGAGTGATGTGAGGAAACCTGAAGTACTTGGCTTGATTGAGAGAGTCATTTCAGCATCAACAGCTGCACACAAACCGGTTGGTATCTGTGGTGAGGCGGCAGGGGATCCAGAGTCTGCAAAGTTGTTTATCGAATATGGTGTAACGAGTTTGTCTTTGTCTCCAGCGCTGCTACCTGGATTGGTTAGAGCACTTAGGACCTAATCGTTACGAAAATATTTTTATTCTCAACAGTCAATGTGTATTTAGTTAGAGGTTGCCGTGCTGGACCTCTAGTCGCACGTCCGGTGTTGGTATCAAAAGTTGCTCGGTGAACCGGGCAAATGATGTTTGTTCCGCTAATGCTGCCAAGTCGAAAACCTTCGTGGGTGCACGCTGGGTTGAACGCTCTGAAAACGCCTGATTTAGGCTGGGTGATTAAGACTTGCAAGCCACCAGCACCGGCAATCTTGAAAATGCTTCCTCCACCAATTTTGATATCTTTGATTGAACAAACTTTGTATTTCTTGCTGGCCGCTTGAGCTGATGAAGCGAGAGTTGAAAGTCCTAATGTGGAAGCTGCTAGTGCAACTCCCGCGAAGAAGTTTCGACGGGATAGACCTAGCGTCTCTTTAGCTTCCTTTGCGCTGGGATTGCACTCGTGTTCAGACATGGCTTAAGCCTATGTTTCAATTTGGGGAACAACCAGTCAAACGGGAGAGTTTTTAGAGATTTCCCAGACTAGGCGCGACCACGAAGAACAGCCTGCTTGACCTCAGCAATTGCCTTGGTGACTTCAATTCCTCTAGGGCAGGCTTCGGTGCAGTTGAAGGTAGTTCGGCAACGCCAGACACCTTCTTTATCGTTCAAGATATCTAGCCTTACCTCAGCTGCTTCGTCTCTTGAGTCAAAGATGAAACGGTGTGCATTCACGATGGCAGCTGGACCAAAGTATTGGTTGTCTGTCCAGAAAACCGGGCAAGAAGTTGTACAGGCTGCACAGAGAATGCACTTTGTGGTGTCATCGAATCTAGCCCTGTCTTCAGGAGACTGAATGCGTTCCTTGGTAGGGGAGTCAGAGGCAATCAGGAAAGGTTTGACATCGCGGTAAGCCTGGTAGAACGGGTTCATGTCTACGACTAGGTCTTTCTCAACCTTAAGACCCTTTATTGGTTCAACATAAATCGGCTGAGTAATGTCGAGATCCTTAATCAGAGTCTTACAAGCCAATCTGTTTCTACCGTTGATACGCATTGCATCTGAACCACAGACACCGTGAGCACAAGATCTTCTGAAAGTTAGAGAACCATCTAGTTCCCACTTGATTTTGTGAAGGGCATCAAGGACACGATCTGTTCCGAAAACAGTGACATCGAAGTCCTGCCACTTAGGCTCAGCATCGTTCTCTGGATCAAAGCGACGAACAAACAGGGTCACCTGAAAAGAAGGAACCTCTGCGATTTCCTTTACTGATTCAACTGCAGTGCTCATTAGTACTTACGCTCCATTGGTGGGTAGTTGGTAATAGTTACTGGCTTCCAGTCAATCTTGATGTCTTTTTCTGTTTTGTATGCCATTGAGTGAACCATGAACTTTTCATCATTACGAGTTTCAAAGTCTTCACGGAAGTGACCACCGCGAGATTCTCTTCTCTCACGTGCAGTGAAAGCAAGAACTTCTGCAAGATCTAACAAGAAGCCAAGTTCAATTGCTTCGAGTAGATCGGTATTGAATCTCATACCGCGGTCCTGAACCTGGATGTGCTCATATCTCTTACGAAGTTCTTTAATCTTCTCTAGTGCTTCGTTGAGCGATTCTTCGGTTCTATAAACCTGAGCATTCTTATCCATGGTGTCTTGAAGCTCTTTACGGATAACTGCAATCTTCTCTGTTCCAGTTGCGTTTCTCATGTGCTCAATTAACTTCACAGTTTCAGCAATTGCATCTTCTGGAACATCAACAAACTTTGCATCCTTGGCATACTCAACCGCGTAGATACCTGCACGCTTACCAAACACATTGATATCTAACAGTGAGTTAGTTCCTAGACGGTTAGCACCGTGCACAGAAACACAAGCACATTCGCCAGCTGCATAGAGACCTGGAACAACAGTGTCGTTATCTCTTAGCACTTCAGCTTTGATGTTGGTTGGGATTCCACCCATTGCATAGTGCGCAGTTGGGAATACTGGAACGGGTTCTGTGTATGGCTCAACACCTAGGTAGGTTCTAGCAAACTCGGTGATATCTGGAAGCTTTGCATCAATAACAGCAGGCTCTAGGTGAGTGAGGTCTAGTAACACGTAGTCCTTGTTTGGGCCTGCTCCTCTTCCTTCACGAACCTCGTTTGCCATAGCTCTGGCAACCATGTCTCGAGGCGCTAGATCCTTGATGGTTGGGGCATAGCGCTCCATGAATCTTTCGCCAGATGCGTTTCGAAGGATTCCGCCTTCACCACGAGCCGCCTCAGAAAGCAAGATGCCAAGGCCAGCAAGACCGGTTGGATGGAATTGGTAGAACTCCATGTCTTCCAGTGGAAGACCCTTTCGGTAGATGATGCCAACACCATCACCGGTGAGAGTGTGAGCGTTAGATGTGGTCTTGAAGATCTTTCCGAATCCACCGGTAGCAAACACTATTGACTTACCTTGGAAGACGTGTAGCTCTCCAGTTGCTAGTTCATAGGCAACAACAGCTGCTGGTCTTTCAACACCATCAACAGTGTTCATAACTAGGTCTAGAACATAGAACTCGTTATAGAACTCAATGCCAAGCTTTACGCAGTTTTGATACAAGGTCTGCAGGATCATGTGACCTGTTCGGTCAGCTGCATAACAAGATCTTCTAACCGGAGCCTTACCGTGATCTCTGGTGTGACCACCGAATCTTCTCTGGTCGATCTTGCCGTCAGGAGTTCTGTTGAAAGGCAAGCCCATGTTTTCTAAGTCGATAACTGCCTGAACAGATTCTTTAGCAAGAATTTCCGCAGCGTCCTGGTCAACTAGGTAGTCGCCACCTTTAACGGTGTCGAAGGTGTGCCATTCCCAGGAGTCTTCTTCAACGTTGGCTAGAGCAGCGGCCATACCACCTTGAGCAGCTCCAGTGTGTGAACGGGTTGGGAAGAGCTTAGAGATAACAGCGGTCTTGGCGTGCGGCCCTGCTTCAATCGCAGCACGCATACCAGCGCCACCGGCACCAACAATTACAACGTCATACTGATGGTGATGAACTTTAACTTCTGACATTTATTCCTTTAACCCTTGCAAACTAGATCAGGTAGGTAGGTGTGAACTTCTGGGTCGATGCAAGGATCGAAGGTTGTAATTACCAAAGTTCCAAGCAGGATAAGTAGGCCTGCTGTTACCCAAAGAGTAATGTTCAAAGCTTTACGAAGCCACTCTCTTTCGGTGTAGTCGTTGACCAGAGTTCTCATTCCATTGGTTCCGTGAATTAGAGCTAGCCAGAGCATTAGCCCGTCATAGACCTGCCAGAACGGATCAGCCCACTTACCGGCTACGAATGCGAAGTCGATTGCTTTTACACCACGCTCAGGTAGGACTAGGTTCACTGAAAGGTGACCGATGATGAGAACTAGAAGTAAGACACCCGAAATACGCATGAAGATCCAAGCGCGCTTTTCCCACTGAGCGCTCTTTCTTGAGCGAGGTGCATCTGGTTGTTCAATAATTATGGCCATGACTACTCTCCAAAGATGTGCATAATTTGACGAGGGATGAAGCCAGCCATCAAGACGCTCCAGATAAGAAGGACAACCCAGAACATCTGGTTTTGGTACTTTGCGCCCTTGCGCCAGTAATCAATCAAAATGATTCGAATACCGTTGAAACCGTGGAAGAGGATGGCACCAACCAAACCGATTTCAGCCAAACCGATTATTTCGGTCTTATATGAGGCCACTACAGAGTTATACGCCTCTGCGCTGACACGCACCAAAGCAGTGTCCAAAATGTGTACAAGTAAGAAGAAGTAGATACCAACACCGGTAATACGGTGCAGCACCCAGCTCCACATGCCCAATTTGCCGCGATATAGCGTTCCGGCTGGTCGAGTTACCACTAAAAATCCTCCTAGATTGGCTCCGATTTTTCGGGCCTTACAGACCTTAATGATAACTTGTGCAGATTAACGAAACAGGCGATTGGGGGCAACTGGGTTAGGGTTTTAAGTTATGAGCAACCAGAGAGAGCCGATGGCTCGTTTCTTTTCAGTTATTCCAGCCGGGGGAATCGGTAGCAGGCTTTGGCCACTATCTAGGGCATCGGCTCCTAAGTTTCTTCACGATCTAACCGGCTCCGGTCAGACCCTTCTTCAAGACACCTGGGACAGACTCGCACCACTTTCTGGAGCAGAGCGAATTCTCGTGGTGACAGGCGTTGCTCACCGCAAAGCGGTGACAGAACAATGCACGGAACTGGACCGATTGAATCTAATTCTTGAACCTAGCCCTAAAGATTCAACTGCTGCTATTGCGTTGGCAGCTGCAGTGCTTATGAAGCGTGAACCAGATGTGATCATCGGATCATTTGCCGCTGACCACGTAATTACTGATGACGAACAGTTTGGAAACTGTGTTCGTGAAGCAGTTGAGGTAGCGGCAACCGGAAAGATTGTCACCATCGGTATCCAGCCAACCGAACCATCTGTTGGTTTTGGATACATCAAGCTGGGAGCCAAGATTGACTCGGCAGCCACTGCTCGAGAAGTGGAACACTTCGTAGAGAAGCCAAACATTGAACGAGCTAGAGAGTATGTTCAGTCGGGCAAGTACCTTTGGAATGCTGGAATGTTTATCGCCCCCGCATCGCTGATTCTTGAGGTGTTAGCCAAAACCGAACCTGAACTCCACAGCAAGGTCATGGAGTTAGCCGATTCTTGGAACACAGACTCAGAAGCCAGAACCTTTGAAGAGATCTGGCCAGGGCTAAAGAAAGTTGCCATCGACTACTCTGTTGCAGAACCTGCAGCAGCCTCCGGTTTGGTATCAGTAGTTCCTGCTCATTTTGGTTGGCACGATGTTGGGGATTTTGCGGCTATCGCAGAACTTCAATCCGGCGGAAAGCGTAATCACCTAGCTGTGCTAGGTGATGCCAAAGTCTTGTCAGATAAGTCAAACGGAATTCTGATCAGTGAGACAGGGAGACTTGTTGCACTCATTGGTCTGGAAGATGTAATTGTTGTTGACACCCCAGATGCACTTCTCATTACAACTAAAGAACATGCTCAAAAGGTCAAGAATCTCGTGGATGCGTTGAAAAACACTGGCCACAGCGACGTTCTCTAGGTCAACTCAATGAAACCTTTAGCCATTTTTGCTGGAGCGACCCTACTGGTCGCTTCGCTTGCTGGCTGCTCAAGTTCAACTAACGAGACTCCAACTCACAAGGCGAAAGCAAGTTCTTGCCTAGTCAGTTATTCAACAGATGTATCGGGCTCTCCAGTCAAACAACTTTCCAATGACCTAATTGAAGCAAAAGTTGTTTATGGACTGAATGTTAAAGAAGTAGAAGTACCAGGTAACTTCGAATCTGCAGAAATCCAGTCATTGCTTTTCACAAGCCTCCAAGGTGGCTGTGTTTATTTTCTCTCAGCTGAAGACAGGTTGAACACTGAGGTTTCTCAGTTTGCTGCAAAGCACCAATTTATAGTTGCTCTAACCGTTGGCGGTTATTCACCAGCTAATCAACCTGCAAACGTTCGCTGGGTCGCTGATGATCTGAAGAGCGGAGCGGCTCTAGCCGGATTTGCAACTGCTGCTAAAGCAACCAACGGCAGAGTTCTACTGGTTATTCAAGATGTGTACTTCAACTCTGTAGAGCTAAATAAAGCATTTAGATCGGGAGTGAGTGCATTCAACGAGAAGGCTGACGAAGCGGTGACTGTTACTAAATTGAATGTCAGCGATGGTGAAGCCTTGAATCAAAGGCTTGCGAAAGTGGATGGGGAAGTAGCTCTAGCCTTGTTTGCAGATTCATTTATCTGGAAGAAGTTAGATCTGAGTTCTAGAACTGGGGCTGTTATTGGGTCTGATCTGCAACTCGGGCACACCTTGGAAACTGTAGATAAAACAGTCGTCGCCTCAGTTGAAAGAAACTACAACGCACTCGTTCTGAGAGTAGCTAAAGATGTCTTGGATAAGAATTTTGCACTAGACCCGATTTTGATGGATCCACTAGCACTGGCAAATGGCTACATTGAGCTAAGGCCGCTGGATGACACAGTATTTGATGGAACCACCACTGCGCTGCTTGAAGAGTATAAAGCGGTCTTGGAAGCCCAAAAGTAAGGGCTATTTGTAACGCCTAGGTAAAAATACCTAGTTCTGGGGCGTTTCTGTCTGTGGGCAGGAGTAGTCTTGCCCTGTGTGTGGCTGGTGATTGGCACCGGCCGAAATTAATCAGGAGGAACAAGTGAACAGTGTTTCACGTAAGGCCCTAGCAGCAGTAGCAATGGCATCAGCCAGCTTGCTCGTGCTATCGGGATGTGCATCACCTAAGCCTGGTGCTGGATACATCGCATGTGGTGTTTCAGACGAAGGTTCATGGACAGACAAGTCATTCAACGAATCTGTAATGGACGGTTTGATGAAGGCTAAGGACGAGTTCGGCGTTGAGGTTAAGGATGCAGAATCTAACTCAGCTGAAGACTTCGCTCCAAACCTAGACTCAATGGTTGCCGCAGAGTGTGACGTTATCTTCGCAGTAGGTTTCAACCTAGTTGACGCAGTTAACGCATCAGCAGAAGCTAATCCAGACAATGCCTTCGTTACTATCGACGGTTGGTCAAACGGTGCAACAAACCTAAAGCCAGTTGGTTACAACATGGCTGAGTCATCATACCTAGCAGGTTACGCAGCTGCATACTCTTCAACCTCAAAGGTTGTTGGTGTTTACGGTGGCCTACAGATCGGTGCAGTTACTGCATTCATGGACGGCTTCTACTACGGTGCTAAGGCATACGAAGCTGAGACCGGAACTCCTGTAACTGTTGTTGGTTGGGATGCAACCACTCAGACTGGTGACTTCATTGGTGGATTTGCCCCTAACGACCCAGCTGGTAAGACAATTGCTGCTGGTCAGATCGCTCAGGGTGCAGACGTTCTTCTACCTGTTGGTGGAGACCAGTTCGGTGCACTTTCAGAGGCAATCAGCGAAGCTGGTGTCGATGCAAAGATGATCGGTGTTGACAAGAACTGGAGCCTTCTAGACGAGTACAACGGCAAGATGTTGACCTCCATCGAGAAGCGTATGACCCAGGCTGTTTATGACATCATCAAGGCTGGCGCAGTTGACAAGACTGAGTTCACTGGCGATGCATACACCGGTACCTTGGCTAACGACGGAACTGCTCTATCAGAGACTGAATTCATCACAGGTGACCTAAAGACTAAGCTCGACGAGCTTAAGGCTGGAATCATCGATGGTTCAATCAACCCACTTAGCTAATAAGTAAATAGTTGGAACTGCCGGGGTGAGAACCCCGGCAGTTCTGCTTTAAATGGATATCTCTTGGGTGAGATAGATTAGAGGCAAGGATGCGCAAAGGAGCCAGCAGTCTGCCATGAAACTAGAACTGCGTAACATCACTAAGAGATTTGGTACTCTTACCGCCAACGACAACATCAGCCTCACCCTCGAGCCAGGTGAAATTCATAGCCTGCTAGGTGAAAACGGCGCAGGTAAATCAACCCTGATGAATGTCCTCTACGGTCTATTGCAACCTGATGAAGGTCAGATACTTATTGATGACCAGCCCGTGAACTTCAATGGCCCAGGCGATGCGATGGCTGCCGGTATTGGAATGGTTCACCAGCACTTCATGCTAATTCCCGTATTCACTGTTGCCGAGAACGTCGTTCTAGGTAACGAGCCCACTTCAAAGATTGGTGGGCTTGATCTAGATAAAGCCCGTGAACTCGTTAAGGAAATTTCAGACCGTTTTGGTTTTGAGATTGATCCTGATGCCAAAATCCAAGATCTTCCAGTTGGAGCACAGCAGCGAGTTGAAATCATTAAGTCACTTGCTAGAAATGCCAAAATTCTAGTTCTAGATGAACCAACAGCAGTATTGACCCCTCAGGAAACTGATGAGCTCATGGAGATCATGAGAGGTCTTGCTAAATCGGGAACCTCAATTATTTTCATTACTCACAAGCTTCGTGAAGTTCAGCAGGTTTCCAACCGGATTACTGTAATTCGTCAGGGAAAGGTTGTTGCTTCTCCTTTACCTAAATCAAGCGCTAGCGAGTTAGCTTCGTTGATGGTTGGTAGAGAGGTTGATTTGAATGTAACTAGAAAACCAGTCAAGGTTGGTGCTGAGACTCTGGTTGTCAAAGACCTAACTGTTTTGGATGACCGTCAACACCAAATGGTTGATGGAGTTAGCTTCACAGTTCGCGACGGTGAAGTTCTAGCTATTGCTGGTGTTCAGGGGAATGGTCAGACCGAACTTGCTGAAGCAATTCTTGGTCTTCGAAAGATTCACAGCGGAAGCATTGAGGTTGCTGGTCGTGATCTCACTAAGAGCACAGTGCGCGAAGTTCTTGAAGCAGGGCTTGGATACATTCCAGAAGACCGCAAGAAAGATGGTCTAGTAGGTGACTTTACAATTGCTGAGAACCTAATGCTTGATGGTTCATTCGGAGCTCCATTTGCTAAGGGTTTCCAAATCGACTTTGCTGCCAGGGACCGTATTGCTGACGAATTGATTGAAGAGTTTGATATCAGAACACCATCGGCAACCACTTTGGCTAAGCAGCTCTCTGGAGGTAACCAGCAGAAGGTTGTTGTTGCTCGTGAGCTAAGCCGTGAACTAAAGGTTTTAGTTGCATCACAACCAACCCGCGGTGTTGACGTTGGTTCTATCGAATTCATTCACGAGCAGATTATTGCTGCTCGTGATGCTGGTAAGACTGTCGTGATTATTTCAACTGAGTTGGATGAAGTATTAGCGCTAGCCGACCGTATCGCAGTGATGTATCGAGGCAAGATTGTTGGAATCGTAGATTCTAAAACCACTCGTGAAAAACTTGGAAAGATGATGGCAGGTATCGCAGCATGAGTGCTAAAAAAGTGAAGCTTGAATCTCCCGCTCAAGAAGATAAGGCAACAAGCGTTCTTCGAGAGATCATGGCTGGAGACCCGGTTCGTATTGCTCTTTCAGTTCTTCTGGGTTTCTTCATTGGTGCAATCTTTATGGTGGTCTTCAATGAAGACGTTGTATCTTCTTGGTCAGAGTTTGGAGCTGATCCAAACTATGCGCTATCAACAGTTTGGTGGACTGTTCAGGATGGCTATGGAGCTCTATTTACCGGGTCGGTCTTCAACTTACAAGCGGATACCTTCTTTGAAGGTATAAGACCACTTACTGAAACTCTTCGTTTCGCAGCACCTCTGATTATGGCGGGTCTAGGTGTCGCTCTAACTTTCCGCGTAGGCCTGTTCAACATCGGCGCTACCGGTCAGATCATGATGGGTCTAGCAGGAGCTACTTTCGTTTCAACCAGAGTTCACCTTCCAATGATCATCCACATGATGGTTGCTGTGCTAGCTGCTGTGCTGTGCGCGATGGTTTGGGGAATTATTGTAGGTATCCTCAAGTCTCGAACCGGTGCTCACGAGGTGATCGTGACCATCATGTTGAACTATGTTGCTACCTCGTTCTTTACTTATCTACTTCGTGAACCAAATCTGTTGCTTGAAGCAAATGGAGGTGGAACACCTAAGTCAGATAATCCGGATGACACTGCAAAGCTAGGTGCACTGCTTGGCCCAGAATTCAACCTTCACTTTGGTCTTATCTTTGCCGTTATTTCAGTATTTGCTTACTGGTGGCTGATGGAGAGATCAACATTTGGTTTTAGATTCAAGATGGTTGGCCACAACGCATCTGCAGCAAGAGCAGCTGGTATCAAGGTGGAGAACACCTTTGTTTGGGCTTTGGCTATCTCAGCAGCTTTTGCTGGACTTGCTGCAGCCAACCAGGGACTGAGTGTTGATGGTGGACTAACCCCAAGCATCGAAGCGGGTATTGGTTTCGATGCGATTACCGTTGCACTTCTCGGCGGTTCCCGTGCCGGTGGTGTGGTGATGGCGGGCTTGCTCTTTGGCGCCTTCAAGGCCGGTTCTGCCACTATGCAGGTGGCTGGTGTGTCTCCAGAAGTGTTGGGAGTTGTGAAGGCCTTGATTGTGCTCTTCATTGCAGCGCCACCGATTATTCGTGCTTTTTATCGTCTACCTAAGCCTTCAATCAAAGTTATTGAATCTGCTCAGAAGGCAAAAGCTGCAAAGGTGGTCAAATAATGAGCAAGATTGAAGTTACCCCAGGCATGTTCTCTAAGCTGGAATCAAAGCCAACTCTAAAGACTCCTATTACTCTTCTTTTGTCTGCCCTAGTGGTGATAGCTTTCTTCGGTTTCTTAGGTAAGCCAGGCGATGTCAGTTTCGTTTGGAGCGATAAGCGTGAGGCTATTCAGCTCCCTGCTTTCACAGTTAATTCGATGTTGTTCTGCACAGTAGTTGGTGTAGTTCTGCTACTCATTGCAGCGTTCTCGATCTATAGAAGTGTGCATGCTAAGAAGACCCCGGTCTGGCTGATCGCAATCTTCGGCTTTGGTGTAATGATGGCACTCCTAGGTTGGTTAGCAACGGGAGCTGTTCAGGGTGTTCAGATGATCTTCATCCTGAGCAACACCTTGGTGTTGGCTATCCCGTTGATTCTCGGTGGTATGGCAGGTGTGATGTCTGAACGTGTTGGTGTTGTAAACATTGCCATCGAAGGTCAGCTACTCACCGGTGCATTTGTTTCAGCAGTTGTTGGAACCATGACAGGGAATCTGTATGTCGGAATGGTTGCAGCTATGGTTGCTGCCGGTGTCTTGTCAATGGTTTTGGCATCTCTTGCCATCAAGTATTTGGTTGAGCAAATCATCATCGGTGTTCTCCTAAACGTTCTGGTTATTGGTATCACCAACTTCCTGCACTCAGCATGGTTGGACAACGACTCATCACACCTGAACTACCCAGGAACTTTTGACAAGATAGCGCTTCCGCTGCTCTCAGATATTCCTGTTCTAGGTCAAGTCCTTTTCAACAACAGAATCACTGTCTACTTGATGTTCATCATCGTTCCAGTACTTTGGTTTATCTTGTTTAGAACCAAACTAGGCCTTCGTGCAAGAGCGGTTGGTGAACATCCTCTAGCCGCAGACACTGTTGGTATCAATGTTGCTAAAACTAGATTCTGGTGGGTAACTCTAGGTGGAATGGTTGCTGGTCTTGGAGGAGCAGCACTTACCATCGGTAACGTTGGTTCTTTCGGTCGTGAGATGTCAGCAGGTCAGGGCTTTATCGCTCTTGCTGTTGTCATCCTTGGAAGATGGCAACCGATCTATGTGACTCTTGCCGCTCTCCTTTTTGGCTTCACCATCATTCTTAGAGTCTGGGCAAACCAGGTATCTCCTGGTATTCCAGTTGACTTCATCACCATGGTTCCTTACCTAGTTACCCTGGTTGCTGTTGCAGGATTTGCTGGCAAGGTTAGGCCACCAGCTGCATCCGGCCAACCATACATAAAGGGGTAACTATGTCTGAAATCAATTGGGATGAACTAAAGAGTGCAGCAATTGCTGCAATGAAGAACGCCTACGCCCCATACAGTCACTTTCCAGTTGGTGCAGCAGCTCTCGTTGACGATGGGCGCATTGTCTCTGGTTGCAACGTGGAAAACGCAAGCTATGGCATTGGACTATGTGCTGAGTGTGGTCTGGTCAGTAATCTTTCGATGACTGGGGGAGGCAAACTTGTTGCCTTCTACTGTGTTGATGGTGCAGAGAATGTTTTGATGCCATGCGGTCGCTGCAGACAGTTGCTATTTGAACACTCAGCACCAGGAATGATCTTGCAGACAGTCAGTGGCCTAAAGACCATTGAAGAAGTATTACCTGATGCCTTTGGTCCTAGAGACCTCGCTGAAGGCTTTGGCCAAGACAAGCGCAACTAGAAAGAATCATGTCTAAAGAATATTCAGCAGTTGAACTCATTGTCGCTAAACGTGAGAAGCAAGAGCTAAGTACCGACCAAATCAACTGGCTAGTCAATCAATACACCGCAGGAAGTGTTGCCGATGAGCAGATGTCAGCGATGGCGATGGCAATTCTTCTCAATGGCATGAACCGTAGAGAGATCAAAGACCTAACGCTTGCGATGATTGCTACCGGTGAAAGATTAGATTTCAGCGACATCACAATGCCAACTGCAGATAAGCATTCAACCGGTGGTGTTGGTGACAAGATCACTCTGATGCTTGCGCCACTTGTTGCTGCCTTTGGCGTTGCGGTTCCTCAGCTCTCTGGAAGAGGATTGGGTCACACCGGTGGAACACTAGACAAGCTTGAAGCAATTCCTGGTTGGCAGGCATCGCTCAGCAATCAGCAGATGCACAAACAGCTTGGAGATATTGGTGCGGTTATTTGTGCTGCTGGAGCAGGGTTAGCCCCTGCAGACAAGAAACTCTATGCGCTTAGAGATGTCACTGGAACAGTTGAAGCAATTCCACTGATCGCTTCTTCGATTATGAGTAAGAAGATTGCTGAAGGAACTTCAGCCCTAGTTCTAGATGTCAAGGTTGGTTCAGGTGCTTTCATGAAGAACCTTGACCGAGCAAAGGAACTAGCCCAGGTGCTAACTCAGCTAGGAGCCGATGCGGGAGTAAAGACCAGTGCTTTGCTGACAGATATGTCTACCCCTCTGGGTAAGAAGATTGGTAATGCCCTTGAAGTTGAAGAGGCAGTTGAGGTTTTAGCAGGAGGAGGGTCTCAGGATCTAATCGACATTACTGTTGCCCTTGCTACCGAGATGCTTCGTTTGGCAGGTAAACGTGATGTTGATGTTGCTTCAGCGCTGAATGACGGTAGAGCGATGGACAAGTGGAATGAGATGATCAAGGCTCAACACGGAGACCCACACGCTACTTTGCCAAAGGCTAAGCACGAACACGTCATTACAGCTCCTAGCACTGGTTTCCTAAATGAACTAGATGCTCTTGCAGTTGGAACAGCCTCCTGGCGACTGGGTGCAGGTCGTGCACGTAAGGAAGATCCAGTTCAGTTTGGTGCAGGTATTGTGCTTCACGCAAAGCGTGGAGATAAGGTCACAGCAGGTGAACCACTGATGACCCTATACACCGACACTCCTGAGAGATTCGAGAGAGCACTTGATGCTCTGAGTACTGGAATCACAATTGAAGAGACAAAGAGCTCAACTCCAACTCCACTAATTCTTGACCGTATCAACGCATAACAGAAAGAAATAATGTCCAAGTTAAACATCAAAGCTCTACCTAAGGTATCCCTGCACGATCATCTAGATGGTGGGCTTAGACCTGAAACCATCATTGAACTAGCAGCCAAGATTGGCCACAAGCTACCTGCCGATAATGCAGAGGACCTTAGAAACTGGTTCCTAGATTCTTGTGACTCAGGTTCTTTGGTTAGATACCTTGAAACTTTCGTTCACACCACCGCAGTGATGCAAACTAAAGAAGGCCTTATTCGTGTTGCTAAGGAATTTGCACTTGATCTAGCGGCCGACGGTGTTATCTACGGTGAAATTCGCTGGGCTCCAGAGCAACACCTAGAGCAAGGGCTAACCCTTGAGCAGGTAGTTGAATACGTTGAAGAAGGCCTAACCCAGGCTAGACATGAAGTATCGGTCAAAGGTGGTTTCCTCAGAACCGGTCAACTAATTACTGCAATGCGCCAGAACGACAGAGCGCAAGAGATTGCAGAGCTAGCAGTTAAATACCGCGACAGAGGCGTAGTTGGTTTTGACTACGCAGGACCTGAAGCCGGTTTTAGCCCATCAAGACATGCCAAGGCCTTTGCTTGGCTAAATGAGCAGTTGATGCCGGTAACCCTGCACGCCGGTGAAGCAGATGGCAAAGAGTCAATAAGAGATGCCATCATCGATGGTAGAACTCTAAGACTTGGTCACGGTGTTCGCATCATTGAGGATGTCTTTGTTGATGCTGATGATGACAGCAAGTATGCATTTGGTGATGTTGCTACCTGGGTTCTAGAAAGAGGTATCCCGCTAGAACTATCACCTTCATCAAACCTGCAAACCGGAGCTATCCCCGGAGTTGAGAACCCTCAGATGTCAGATCACCCATTTGATGATCTTTACCGTCTGGGCTTCAACGTCACTGTGAACACTGACAACAGATTGATGAGCGGAACCAGCATCACTCGTGAACTAGAACTTCTCACTGAGACCTTTGGCTATGACCTTGATGACATCGAACTCTTCCAATTGAACGCAGCAAACGCCGCTTTCATCGACATGGATGTCAGAACCGAAATCATTGAGCGCATCACAGATGCTTTTGCTCAAGCGGCTGAGTAATTAATGTCTGACCTGCTAAATCAAGCTCTAGCTGAAGGATCTATTTCAGTTAAAGCAACCGCTTCAAACTGGAAGCAGGCCATTGAGTTAGCAGGGGAAGCACTGATTAGAAGTAATAGAACAACATCTGAATACACCCAAGCAATGGTCCAAGCTGTTGAAGAGCTTGGCCCATACATGGTTATCGCCCCAGGTATTGCTTTAGCTCACGCCAGACCTTCTGTAGACGTATTGGGAACGGGACTAGCTCTCATTACGTTGAGCGAACCTGTTGTCTTTGGAAGTGAAGCGAATGATCCAGTGAAACTAGTTATTGGCTTAGCAGCAGTTGATCACGACAGTCACATTGATCTAATGGCTTCCTTGAGTGAACTGTTGATGGATGTAATGAAAGTAAACATGTTGTTACAAGCTGAGAATGTAGAGCAAGTTCGCGAACTACTTCGTTAGGCTCGAACTGTGAAGATAATTGCCGTTTGTGGGATGGGTATCGGCACCTCAGTCCTACTAAAAATGAACGCTGAAAAAGTGTTAGAGACGCTTGGTGTCAGCGCTGAAGTTCAGGCAGCAGATATCTCTAAGGCCAAAATCGAAGGCCCAACAGCAGATATCATCTTGACCACTCCAGAGTTGGTCTATCAGTTAGAGAAGATGCCAGGCAAAATCGTTGCCATTGAACATGTCTTTGACTTAGTTGAAATCCGCGAGAAACTCTCGGCAGCTCTCAGTTAGTTCTGCCAGCAGGCCATCCGCTTCAACTGCGCTAGACCCAACTGCCTGCAGGTAACACTTCAACTTAGGCTCTGTCCCGCTAGGCCTAATAATTACCCTGCGGTTATAGCTCAATTCAAACATCAACCCATCTGTTGCAGGTAGTGTTTCTGACCCGATAGCCATGTCGGTATACATGAGTCTCTTACCGGCAAGCTCTAGAGGTGGTTTAGCTCTAAGAGTGCTCATCGCAGTTGAGATAACACTCAGGTTCGTTACACGAATAGAAATTTGCCCGGTTGCGTAATGCCCATAACGATTACCTAGTTCAGCTAGCAGATCCCAAAGCGTTCTACCTGCTAGAGCTTCACGTCTAGCAATGTTAGAAAGCATCAGCGCGGCACTTATTCCATCTTTATCAGCAACATGCTTAGGGTCTATGCAATAGCCAAGAGCCTCCTCATAACCAAAAATGAGGTTAGGAACCTTACTGATCCATTTGAAGCCGGTGAGGGTCTGCTTGAAGTCAAGGCCGTAGTGTTTAGCAACCTGAGCCAAGGCAGAACTTGAAACGATGCTGCAGGCAAGTGTTCCCTTGGTAGCGGTCTTTGCAATCTCATCAGCGAGAATCAAACCAACCTGATCGCCGGTAAGTCTTTGCCAGCCAATATCGGTTGGTAAAGCAACCGCTACTCGGTCAGCATCAGGGTCATTGGCAATGATGAGATCTGCTTTGTAGTCAGAAGCTATTTCGAAGGCTAGATCTAATGCGCCTGGTTCCTCAGGGTTAGGAAAGGCAACTGTTGGAAATGCACCATCAGGTTCTATTTGCTGATCAACAGTAATCAAACTTTCAGAACCGGCTCTGTTAAACAGCGGTTCAATGGTCGCCCAGCCAACACCGTGTAAGGGTGTGTATACGACTTTGATCGACTTCTTCACAACTGTTCCGGCAACAGTTAGAACACTCTGCAAATACTGCTCACGAATCTCATCACCAATTACTTCATAGTTTGAAGACTTAGTTAATGAAGCAAAGGTCTCAGTTGCTGCAACAGTGCCAATTTCTTTAGCGATGTCTGTATCAATGGGTGAGATGATCTGTGAACCATTGAATGAACCACCTAGGTAGACCTTGTATCCGTTGTCTCTAGGTGGGTTGTGAGAGGCAGTGACCATAATCCCAGCACTCATCTTCAGTTCTCTAGTTGCAAAGGCAACAAGTGGCGTTGGCCCCATCTGATCTAGGAGTAATACTCGGATACCCATTCCGGTTAGAACTTCTGCAGAATCCTTTGCAAAGACGTCGCTGTTCACTCTGCCATCAAAACCAATAATCACACTCGGTGATTTTTCTTTAGAGAGCAGGTATCGACCGATACCAGCAGCAGTTTGAGCCACCAGTACTCGATTCATCCGATTAGAGCCAGCTCCTAGCTCGCCTCTAAGCCCTGCTGTTCCAAAGGCCAGACGAGAACTAAAGCGTGAAGCTAATTCGGTTTCATCTTTTCTTTGAATGAGTTCTGCGAGCTCTGCCCTTGTTACAGGATCAGGGTCTTGGTCATGCCAAGACTGAGCCTTAATCAAGAGAGTTTGGAGATCGGTCATGACTAAAGCTTGGTAATAATCTCGGCAAGCAAAGCACTGATTCTAGGCTCAGCTTCTTTACCTGCTTCTAGAACTTCTTTATGAGACAGGGGAGTGGCACTGATGCCAGCAGCAAGGTTGGTTGACAGAGATAGACCTAGAACTTCAAGACCTGACTGTCTAGCTGCTATGGCTTCAAGTGCTGTTGACATACCAACAATGTGTGCACCCATGCTCTTAGCCATCTGGACTTCTGCCGGCGTTTCGTAGTGCGGTCCACGGAACTGCATATAGACACCTTCATCTAGAGAGGAATCAACAGTTCTAGCTATATCTCTAAGGCGAAGTGAGTAAAGGTCAGTTAAATCAACGAAGTTTGCACCTTCGATAGGGCTAGCAGAAGTGAAGTTGATGTGATCACTGATTAGTACTGGTGTTCCTGGTGCCCAAGAAGTCTTGATGCCACCAGCACCGTTGGTCAAGATCATGATCTTGCAGCCAGCTGCGGCTGCAGTTCTAGAACCGTGAACTACTCGTCTAACTCCGTGACCTTCGTAGTAGTGAGTTCTAGCGCCTAAGACTAGGGCATGCTTTCCGCTAGGCAAGAGTATTGAACGAATGGTTGAGATGTGCCCAACTACTTCGCTCTTAGTAAAGCCCGGAACATCGGCTGCATCGATAGTAGCGATGGTCTCACCAATTAGGTCAGCTGATTTAGCCCAGCCAGAGCCAAGGGTCATGGCTATATCGTGCTTTGCAATACCTGACTTTTCAGCAATTACTTGGGCTGCTAGGGAGGCTATTTCGAAAGGATCCGCCTTTGGATCGTCCAATGGATTACTCATAAGGCAAGTCTAATCTTCAAATATGCGACACAATTGAGAGGTGAGTAATCTTCAACAAATCAAGCACCACATCGTCATTATTGGTGGTGGCCCTGGCGGCTACGAGGCCGCAGTTGCAGGTATCCAGCTTGGAGCTCAAGTAACGCTCATTGAGCGTAATGGTGTTGGCGGATCAGCCGTTCTAACCGATGTTGTCCCTTCTAAAGCACTTATCGCAACAGCAGATGCAGCTAACTCAGTTAGAGAAGCGTCGTCATTAGGTATCAGGTTCAAAGCCGAAGGCAAACTGGTTGACCCAAAGGTAGATCTAGACCTCGGTGCTATCAACCAGAGGCTTCTAAGCATTGCTAAAGATCAGTCAACTGAGATGACTCACCAGTTGACATCTTTAGGTGTTCGGTTGATTCATGGTTCTGGACGATTAGAAGGAAACCACCATGTGATTGCAACTCATCACGATGGCAAGGAAGAAAAGCTAGAAGCTAAAACCATAATCGTGGCTGTTGGGGCCCACCCTAGAACTATCTCTTCTGCTGAACCTGATGGTTCAAGAATCCTCACTTGGCTAGATCTATATGATTTGAAGGAACTACCAGAACACATGATTGTGGTGGGTTCTGGTGTTACCGGTGCTGAGTTTGCATCAGCGTTTATGGGTCTTGGTTCTCAAGTAACACTTATCTCCTCAAGAGACACAGTGCTCCCAGGTGAAGATGCAGATGCTGCAGCCTTAATCGAGAAAGTTTTCATTAGAAACGGAATGCAAGTCCTCTCTAAATCCAGAGCTGAAAGTGTTGTGAACACCGGTAGCGGAGTTGAAGTAACACTTAGTGATGGCAGAGTGATTTCAGGCTCACACTGTTTGATGGCTGTTGGGTCTATTCCTAATACCGCAGGTCTTGGTCTTCAGGAAGCTGGAGTTGAATTAACCGAATCAGGACATGTTGTTGTCAACAAGGTTGCTAGAACATCTAGAGCCAATGTCTATGCAGTTGGTGACTGTACAACTTTCCTTCCACTTGCATCAGTTTCAGCAATGCAGGGTAGAACTGCTGTATTTCACACTCTTGGAGATGTTGCCAGACCAACAGAACTTAGAAACGTTGCAGCTAACGTCTTCACAGCTCCTGAGATCGCTTCCGTTGGTTGGACAGAGAAAGATGTTCTAGCAGGCAAAGTAAATGGCACTGTTCACAAGATAGAACTTGAACTAAACCCAAGAGCAAAGGTTCAGGGCATAAACGATGGTTTCATCAAACTAGTTGCATCATCAGGTGGAACAGTCATCGGTGGAGTAGTAGTAGCACCTAAAGCTAGTGAGCTCATCTACCCAATAGCAATTGCAGTTGAAAACAGACTCACAGTTGACCAGGTAGCAAGAACTTTTGCTGTCTACCCATCAATCTCAACATCCATAACTGATGCTGCTCGTGCTTTGCACGTGCCTAATTTGTAGTTAGTCTTCGAACTCAATCAACATTGTTCCTGCTGGAACAGTTGAGCCAACGCCTACGTGAATCTTCTTGATCTTGGCGTCTTTTAGGGCGTTCTGAGGAGATTCCATCTTCATGGCTTCTAGCACTATTAGTTGTTGACCGGCTTTTACTTCGTCACCTTCAGCAACAGCAATCTTTACAACGGTTGCTTGCATCTGAGAAGTTAGCGCTTTACCTGAATCAATCTGAACGTTTGAGTGAGCTTTTCGCTTAGGTGCTGAGTGAGCTGGTCTTGAACCACCAGAAGCAAATAGACGCTTAGGAAGTGAAACTTCAATCCGCTTGCCATCAACTTCAACTACAACACTGTTTCGTTCTGGGCTTGGAGCGCTTTCGGTTGTGCTTCCTGACCAAGGTTCAATGTCGTTATTCCACTCGGTTTCAATCCAGCGAGTGTAGATACCGAACTTGTTGTCTTTACCAATAAATGCAGGATCGTTGACAATCTTGCGGTGGAATGGAAGGACAGTTGGCATACCTTCAATATGTAGCTCGGCTAGTGCTCTTCTTGAGCGGTCTAGAGCTTCAGTTCTAGTTGAGCCAGTAACGATTAGTTTGGCAATCATTGAGTCGAATGAACCTGATATCTCTGAACCAGCCTCAACACCGGTATCAATACGAACACCAGGTCCACCTGGAACATTAAATACTGTTACAGATCCTGGTGCTGGCATAAAGTTTCTACCAGCATCTTCACCATTGATTCTGAACTCGAAGCTATGCCCCTTGATTACAGGATCCGAATAATCCAGCTTGCCACCTTCGGCAATTCTGAATTGTTCACGAACAAGATCAAGTCCAGTTACTTCTTCAGATACTGGGTGCTCTACCTGCAATCTGGTGTTTACTTCCAGGAATGAGATGGTGCCATCTTGAGCAACTAAGAACTCACAGGTTCCAGCGCCTTGATAACCAACCTCTTTCAAGATTGCTTTAGAAGATTCGTAGAGACGCTTAACCTGATCTTCAGTTAGGAAAGGAGCTGGTGCTTCTTCAACTAGCTTCTGGTGTCTGCGTTGTAGAGAACAGTCTCTGGTTGAAACAACAACAACATTTCCATAAGCATCTGCAATACATTGAGTCTCAACGTGACGAGGCTTTTCTAAATACTTCTCAACGAAGCATTCGCCTCTACCGAAAGCAGCAACTGCTTCACGGGTAGCTGATTCGAAAGCTTCTGTGATTTCATCTTGGTCATAGACAACCTTGATTCCACGACCACCACCACCGTAGGCAGCCTTGATAGCAATTGGTAGACCATGTTGGGCTACGAACTCTAGAACTTCTTCTGCTCCCGATACTGGGTTTAGAGTTCCTGGAGCTAGTGGCGCTCCAACTTTCTCTGCAACGTGTCTAGCTGAAACTTTGTCACCGAGCTGATCAATAGCTTTAGGGGATGGGCCAATCCAGATAATGCCGGCATCGATTACTGCCTGAGCAAAGGCAGCATTCTCGGCAAGGAATCCGTAGCCAGGGTGGATAGCGTCCGCACCTGAGCGTTTAGCAATTTCAAGAATCTTGTCTATTACAAGATAGGTCTCAGCACTGGTGGTGCCATTTAGGGCATAGGCCTCATCGGCCATTCTGGTGTGCAGTGCATCACGGTCTTGGTCTGCATAGACAGCAACAGATGCAATGCCAGAATCCTTGGCCGCTCGAATGATGCGAACGGCGATCTCACCGCGGTTAGCAATCAGGACCTTGGTGATTTTGGCTGTGTTTGATGCAGTCATAGGTATTAAGCCTACCTATTTACCCGCGCCAGAGGCTCGGGTAATCGACATCTAGGGTCAAACAGAGTTCTCTCAGAGTGCTCAAACTTAGGCCAATTACCGTATGGGCATCACCCTCAATAGCCTTTATAAAGGCTCCACCAAGCCCGTCTATGGTGAATCCTCCCGCTACCTTCAAGGGCTCTCCAGTGCCAACATAGGCCAATATTTCACTGTCTGAGAGCTCAGCGAAGTGAACTGTGGTGTTGCTGGCATGACCGGTTGCGGGCGGCGTTGGGCTGGAAACTCGGTTATCTATAAGCCAGTGACCGCTGTATAGCCTGCCTGAGCGACCCCTCATGGCCTTCCAGCGTTCAATGGCAACCTCAGGGTCATGAGGTTTGCCAAGTGCTTCACCATCAAGATCTAGGGCACTGTCGCAACCAATAATTAGTGCTCCCTGAGCATCTGGGTGGTTTACTACTGCTTCTGCCTTAGCTTTAGCAAGAAGCAAGACTAGGTCTGCCGTGTTACTGATTTGTCCTGCCTGCATAGCCAGATCAGCAACATGTTCTTCATCAACTCCTGGGGCAATGACGATCGGGTCAATGCCAGCATCTCTGAGCAGCCTGAGTCTTGCAGGGGAGGTGGAAGCTAAAACTAGTTTGGTCACGGGTCAAGACTACCCAAAGCATTGTGAAACACTTATTTAGTGAATAAAACAATTAACTGGTTAGACCAAGTCTTTGAAGTGCAAATAGAGAAGGTTGCGCACGGTGGCATCTTCGTGGCGAGACACGAAGGCAGGGTTGTTTTCGTCTCTCACGTCCTACCGGGTGAAGTTGCCAAGGTTAGAGTCTTTGAGGATAAGGGGGGTTCTTTCTGTCGAGCAGAACCTGTTCAAATTATTGAGGCTTCTCCAGATCGAGTTCCTCACATTTGGAAGAATGCAGAACTAGCTGGTGGAGCAGAATTCGGCCACATCAAACTCTCTCGTCAGAGAGAACTAAAAGCAGATGTCTTAGAAGAGGGACTCCAGAGATTTGCTGGAATTGAGATGCGAGTTGAAGTCCTAGCAGCTCCAGGGGATGATGAAGCCAACGGACTTGGCTATCGCACACGAGTGCAACTACATGTTGATGAAAACGGAGATGCTGGTCCTTACCGTGAAAGAAGTCACGAGGTTGTTCGAGTTAGAAAACTTGCTTTGGCTGTTAGTGAGATTGAAGAACTTGGTATTCATCTTAAGAACTGGCAAGACGTAAAGAAGATCGAGATTGCATACTCAAGCACTGGCCAGTTGCAGTGGACTATCGATAAGAAACTAAAGGGTGAAGAAAAGGTCATTGAACGGGCTGGCGGTCGAACTTTTAGATTGTCTCCAGGTGCTTTCTGGCAGGTTCACAAAGAAGCTGCCAACCTACTAGCCAATGAAGTTGTTGGCATGGCCAAGGCTCAAGGTTTTGATCCTCAAGCTCAGAACTATGACCTTTACGGAGGAGTTGGGCTCTTCAGTGGCGCTCTTGCTAATGCTTTTGGCTTAGATCTGAAGATCACAACTGTTGAAGCTTCAAAGACTGCGGCTGAGGATGCTAAACGCAACCTAGTTGATATCAAAGGTGCAAAATCTGTTGCTCTGCCAACCGAGCGTTTCCTAGATGAACTTGCTTCCCATGGGTCACTTAAGGCGAAGAGCACCATCATTATTGACCCGCCAAGATCTGGTGCTGGTAAACACGTGATCGAGAGACTTCTTGAGTTATCTCCTTCTCATCTGATCTATGTTGCCTGTGACCCTATTGCGTTGAGCAGAGATCTGAAACCTCTAACTGACGCTGGATACAAAATCACAAAGATTGCGGCCTACGACCTATTCCCACACACCCACCACTTCGAGACAATCGTTAGTCTGGTGAAATGACCATAACTGTTGCGATAGTTGATGACCACGAAGCCATCAGGCTGGGGTTTGCTGGCGCGTGCCAGCAAAGAGGGCTAGAGCTAGTTGGTAGCGCTCCAACTGTCAATGAGCTCATTCCTCAGCTACTAACAAAGCCACAGGTCATTGTCTTAGACCTTTCATTAGCCGATGGCAGTGAACCAGCAGCAAACGTCAAGACACTCATTGACCAGGGTAGTGAAGTTGTAATCTTCTCCATTGCAGATCGAAAAGCTCAGGTGCTATCAGCTTTGAGTGCAGGAGCGGCTGCACTTATTACAAAGAGCCAACAGATGGATGATCTCTTTGCTGCAATTGAATTGGTTGCAGATGGAACCATTGTGAATACAACTGAGACCATTGCTGCTATTGATTCAGACCATGAATTCAAAGTGAAGCTCACAGAGCGAGAGTTAGAAGTGGTTCGTTTATACGCATCTGGAATGTCTCTAAAGCAAGTTGCTTTCCAACTCAATGTAACAAACAGCACTGCCAAAGAACACATCGACCGAGTCAGAGACAAGTACTCGGATGTTGGAAGACCGGTTCGAGGTAAGTCTGAACTATTGATTCGGCTAATTGAAGATGATCAGTATCCGGGGGATCTTCTCTAATGGCAGTTCAAACCAAACTAAGTTCAACTTTTGCAACTGCGAGAGTAGACCGGTTGATTGGTAGGGCTCTAGCTGCTGGATCTGTACTTTTTTCTATAGAAGGTTTTGCTAACTTCTACGCTCAACTTCCAATGTTGAATCAGCCTTTGGCTTGGACAGTTATGGGATGCATCTGGGCAACAACAGCTGCCTATTTCACAACTTTCTGGTTTGGGTCGGCAAACTACATGTATTTGCGAATACACGCCATTGCTATCGCTTTTCTCCCGTTACTCTGGTCAGTACTTGTTACTAGCACACCTGATCAAGATGGCCGGTTCTATCCGTTTATTTGGTGGGCGATGTCAACTGGTTGGCTGGCAGCAGCTCTTGGCTTCTCAATGCGTTGGGTAGTTGTTTACTACGTAGTTGTGAATGTTGTCACTCAATACCTATTTTCAATTCCAATCGGTGGAAATCACTCACTTGAAACTTCCTACTTGGATGGCCTTTACACAATCCTCACCAATGGTTCAGTAGCTGTTATTGCGCTAATGCTCCGGTATGCAGCAAGCAGGAGTGACATTGCAAACAGTGAACGGATGGAAGCTGCAATCCTAGAAGCCCAAGTTGAAGCTCAAGCCAAGGAACGCTCGAGGCTGGATGCTCTTGTGCACGACAGCGTGCTAACAGCGCTTATTAGCGCTGGTAGAGCTACGACTGAGGATGAGATCAAGGCTTCAGCAGATTTAGCCAACATCGCAATCCAGAGACTGCAGACACCAGATAGCGTTTATGAGGCTTCGGCTAGCGTGCTCTGCTCATCGCTATTTGACTCCGTAATTTCGGCGGCCAGACGTATTGATCCAGAGATTGAGTTCAACAAGAACTGCCTAACCTCCTTCGCTGTCAACGGTGAGGTTGCCTCAGCTCTTACTGAGGCAACAATTCAGGCCGTTCAAAACTCTGTCCTGCACGCTGGCGGCAAAGCTAAGCGTGAGCTGCATCTCAAATCATCTCAAGGAACTTTGAAGCTTGTTGTGAAAGATGATGGGGTTGGTTTTAGACCTAATCGTGTCCCTACCGGAAGGTTGGGAATCAAGCTTTCCATCCAAGGAAGATTAGAGAGCATAGGCGGTAAAGCACACATTGTTTCGGCCCCTCGCAAAGGAACAACAGTTGTGCTGGAGTGGAGTCAAGCATGATTGTCATTCGCCGTGGGATAGCCTCAACCATTCCATTCATCTACGCAATCTATTTGCCAGTGCAATCGATGCTGCTACCTAACCCATTACAAAGAAACTACGAACTCCTTGCGCTCTGTCTATATTTATCAGCAGCCATCCCATCTTTCTTGCTATACAGAGGTTTAAGACTTCCCCTTGCGCAAGCCCTGTTTAACTTGGTCGTAACTGTTATCATGCCAGCACTCGTGATCTGGCAGCGAGCTGTCATCAACGATGTTTCAGTCGGTGGTTGGGTAGTTATGGGAACTGCAGTCATCCTTACTGTTACAGCAGTTAGGCAGCAGCGACTGCTAGCAGTTCTCGGAACCATCTCTTTAGCAGCTCAATTGCTTTATCAGTATGGAGCTATCGTCGCTATGACAGGTGGCTTAATCGGTGCTGTAGTTTTGGTGCTTGCCGGTCTTGGAGTTTCAACAGGAATTCAAAGAGCGAATTCAGAAGTTGACCAATACCGTCTTCAAGAAGAAAACTCTAGGTCACAGATTGCTGCTATCACTGCAACTAGAAATGAGCGAGCGTCCCGGCTCCAAGAGATTCTCGGTGCAGCTATTCCGATGCTCTCTGAAGTTGCAGCTGCAAAGAACCCTCTCTCGCCAGAGCGTAAGCTCCAAACAAAAATGCTTGAGCTGAGCTTGCGTGATGAGATCAGAGGTAGGAATCTGCTTTCACCTGAAATGAAATCAGAAATCGCTAGGCTTCGAAATCTTGGTTGTGAAGTTGCCGTTCTAGACGAAGGCGGAACGGATCATCTCAGTGCTGAGAGTAAAAACGAAATACTCAACAGAGCGGTACTGGCGCTGCAAGATGTTACTCAAGGCCGCGTAACCATTAGAAGCCCCAAGGGTGAGAGTTTTGTATTGACTGTGGTGGCGACTCTATCTGGCCAAGCCCAACCGTTAGTGTCACTTCGACTTATCCCTTAAACCCCAACGGGCCTGGGAGTCAGCTTTCGCCAACTCCTGGCCCGTCCCCTGGATGAATTCCGAATCCCCTTGATAATTAGAAATTCACTTACGGAATAAAACTAAACTCCGTAGTTTCTAATCTGCCGAATATTCGCTCTGTGTATTAGTCCCCACTTTGGGGGACAGGCTTAAAAGGGAGATGGCTCCTCTTTTCAGAGGAGCCACCGCACGACCTTCACTTATCCCAGTAAAGCTGTTTCTAGTGTATCCAGTCCAATGCTTCCAAGGTTCAAGGCCTTCATGTGGAATTCCTTGATGTTGAAGTTTGCACCCTGACGAGCCTTGTATTCGTCTCTGATCTGCTCCCAGATTCTTTGACCAATCTTGTATGAAGGGGCCTGTCCTGGCCAACCGAAGTAACGGTGCACTTCGAAGTTGATGAACTGCTCAGACATGTTTACGTTCTTGCTCATGAAATCAAGTGCGTAGTCGAAGTCCCACTTACCGGTGCCATCAAGTCTTGGCTTACCTAGGTGAACTCCGATGTCTAGAACTACACGAGCAGCACGCATGCGCTGACCATCTAGCATTCCAAGACGGTCACCTGGATCATCTAGGAAACCTAGCTCTTGCATTAGACGCTCTGCGTATAGAGCCCAACCTTCACCGTGACCTGAAGACCAAGAAGCTAGTCTGCGCCAGGAGTTTAGATCTGCCTTGTTGTATACCTTCTGTGCAATCTGAAGGTGGTGTCCTGGCACGCCTTCGTGATAAACGGTTGTGGTCTCGCGCCAAGTGTCGAACTCGGTAACACCAACAGGAACTGACCACCACATACGACCTGGTCTAGAGAAGTCATCGGTTGGGCTGGTGTAGTAGATACCACCGTGCTGAGTTGGAGCAATCATGCACTCTAGCTTGCGTAGTGGCTCTGCAATGTCAAAGTGGGTTCCACTCAGTTTCTCAATTGCAGCATCTGAAAGCTTCTGCATCCAGCGTTGCAGTTCATCGGTACCGTGCAACTTACGCTTAGGGTCGTTGTCTAGGAATTCGATAGCTTCTTGAACAGTGGCACCTGGCTTTATTTCATTTGCTACTGCGTTCTGTTCTGCAACCACACGAGCAAGTTCTTCTTTACCCCACTCGTAGGTCTCATCTAGGTCTACGCGCTTACCTAGGTACTGAGCGCTGAGCAGAGCGTAACGCTCTCTACCGATTGCATCTTCTGTGTTACCAGTAGGAAGAAGTTCTTCCTTGAAGAAGTTAGTTAGCTTGGCATACCCTTCGGTAGCAACTTCTGCAGATGCTAGAAGCTCAGCCTTAAGTGAATCTGGAATTGAGCCTTCAGTTGCTTCAGCGTTCTTTGCAAACTTTCTAAAGAAACCCTCTGGAGTCAAAAGTTGCTCAGCCTGTGTGATGGCAATTTTGATCTGACGAATAGCAGGAGTGTCATTGTGCTTGATACCCTCGCGAAGAGTCGCGATGTATCCGTCAACAGCTGTGTCAACTGCCTGCATACGCTTAGAAATGTTTTCCCAGTTATCAACTGTTGCAGTAGGTGATAGGTCGAAGATATCTCTGATGCCCTGAGCAGGAGATGCAATTGGGTTTAGATCTCTTCTCCAAAGACCTGAATCATAAATCTCACCACTGAGTTTTAGGGTTGAAGTCATTGCTAGCTTGGTGACTTTGTCAATCTCATCTCGCACTGGAGTTGCTTCAACTTTGGCTAGCATCTCTTTTTGGATTTTGTTGTATTCAGCACCGGCTTCTGGGCTGGTGTCTTCTAGTTTGTCTTCGCCAACTTTGAAACCAGCGTAGGTTGCAAATTCTGGGCTTAGTTCAACGAGTTTCTGTACCCAGTCTTCAGCGAGTAGGTCTAGATCTGATGGTTCACGAGTCATTACAGGTCCTTTCAGTTGATTAAAACCTGAAATAAATCTAGTCCTGTTTTAGTCCATCCCTGGTCGGTATTGTGCTCGCCATTGACCAAAGCCAGGTAGCAGGTTCCCACGAAGGTTGCCGGAGTTACGGTTCCAAGAAGACGCTGGCTTCTTAGCCTGTTTCTTCTCAGCCGCCTGCTCAGCGTGGGTTGCCTCCAAAATGGCAATGACAGCTGCTAACTCTTGAGGAGTTGGGTTCCCAGAGATCACCTTTATGCTCTCAGCGAGGTTCAGTTCATCACTCATTACAGTGGAATGTTTCCGTGCTTTTTAGGAGGTGTTGCTGCGCGCTTGGTCTTCAGAGCGGCAAGTGCCTTGATGACTGAAACACGTGTAGCAGCTGGCTCGATGATGCCATCTAACTCACCACGTTCAGCAGCAAGGTATGGGCTAGCAACGCTATAAGTGTATTCAGCAGCAAGCTGAGCTCTGACTTTCTTGATATCCTCACCAGCTTCTTCAGCAGCTTTTATCTTGTCCTTGAACAAGATATTCACCGCACCTTCTCCACCCATAACCGCTATCTCAGCAGTTGGCCAGGCAAGGTTGATGTCTGCTCCCAGTTGCTTAGAGCCCATAACGATGTATGCGCCTCCGTAAGCCTTACGAGTAATAACTGTTACCAGTGGAACTGTTGCCTCTGCGTATGCATAGATCAGTTTTGCTCCACGACGGATAACACCAGCCCACTCCTGATCTGCTCCCGGTAGGTAACCAGGTACGTCAACAAGAGTTAGCACTGGAATTGAGAAAGCATCTGCAAAACGAACAAAGCGAGCAGCTTTTTCAGCAGCATCGATGTTTAGCGTTCCAGCTAGGGCCTGAGGTTGGTTAGCGATGATCGCAACAGAGGAGCCGGCGATACGAGCAAAACCAATCACGATGTTTGGTGCAAACAGTGGTTGAACCTCAAGGAATTGGTTGTCATCAACAATCGATTCGATTACCTTGATCATGCTGTATGGCTGGTTGGGTGAATCAGGAATGATGGTGTTCAGTAGCCGGTCTTCGTCAGTGATTTCAAGTGAGCTGTTTGACTCGTAGCTAATTGCTTCACTGAGGTTATTTTCTGGCAGGAAGCTAAGTAGATTTCTTGCGTAATCTAGAGCATCTTCTTCATCGCTAGCTA
>CAMDEV010000002.1 GCA_945896925.1 Auritidibacter sp. Marseille-P8566 | reverse complement strand
GAAGTGACGCTGTAACCCTCTTTATTGGTAGTAAGGCTGTTAGGTCTAACACTGCAGTTTTCAGAGTAAGTAACAGTGCATAGCTGAGAGTAATTGCGACGCCGGTAACCAAAGCGATCCTTGAGTACTGAGGTAACTCCATGACAATCTTCAGCAGTGCGCTGAGATCTAATGGGACGATGACAGCAAGCTGCTTAGCTCGAGGGCCAAGCCAACTCAGTGCTGTGATAGCTACCAGGGCAGGAGCTATAAAGTTAGCAACCGCTACCCAACCAAATACTCGTAGACCTCGCTCACGCATTGGGATGGCTTTCGCAAGATTAGGCGCAACAGCAGCCCATAGAACAGTTACCACCATCACTACAAGGGCGAAACCAACTAAGGATTCCTTAGATGTGATTTCAGCGACTCCTGGCGTTACTAATTCAAGCTTCTTGGTTGAGATACCGGCAAGAGCAATGATTGTCGCCGCTAATGCCGATGAACTAAGCACAACCTGAAGCACTCGAGAGCCGATTGCTCTGACGAAACTGACTGCAGTTACCAGCAGAACAGCAATCACAGATGCTACCAATCCGAAAGTTAAATCGAAAGTTCCGATTGTTGCTGCAGATTCGGTCAGGTTAGGAATACTCGGGTCAGTTCCATTAATGAGAAGTGCAGTGAAGGCAATCAGAAGAGCTGCAACAGTTGCTCTAACCACGAAAACTAGAGTTCCTGGAATCGCGTTACCCCAAACACCGTAGACGGCTCTAGACACGATTGATGTTGAGAGTCCACTGCGCTTACCAGCCAAGCTTGCGGTGGCTATTACTGTTCCAGCAACAAAGTAACCTGCAACCAGATCTGCGATCACAGCGTTAGCACTCAAACCAAAGGTAATTAGAAGCCAAGTGAGTAGAACTGGAACAACTGTGGCACTGACACCTAACCAAACAAGTAATTGTGAAATAGGTTTTCTGTTTCTGTGTTCGTCCGATGGAATGAGAATGTTTCCGGCAGCGTCCTCTTGATCAACTGAATCAGTTTCAGATACGTTTTCCAGTTCTTCGAGTGCAGTCATTTCTTCTTCAGCTGCAGCGCTTGCAAGTAGATGCTCAAACTCGTCTGCCGTTTCAGTACCAACAGGTTCAACTGCTACAGGTTCAACAAGTGACCAGCCCTGGATTCCTTCTTGTTCTTCCGGAATGGATTCCTCAAGCAGAACTTGTTCGACAACAGGCTCTTCTTCTTCGAGAATTTCCTCGACTGCCTCCGCTAATGGAATCTCTGCTACAACTACTTCTTCAACTTCTTCTTCAACTTCTTCTTCAGGATCTGGTTGAGTAAACCAAGAGAAAGTGCCTGTGCTTGTTTCTACTTCTTCAACGACTGGTTGGCTTTGAACCTGAGGAAGCTCTGCTTGTCCAGACTGAGTTCTTCGGAAGTTTTCTGCTGCTCGAAGTGCCTCTGGCGAACCATTGGCTTCCATCTGCTCTAGCCACTCTTCGATTTCTTTGTCTTCTTGGGCTCTTAGAGCCTCTTGGGCGACGACAAGATCCATCATGGCCTCTAGGCCCATGCGTGTGGAGGTTGCGTATTCGACTCTGGCAGCCAGTTCTTCGAAAGTTAGAGACTTGCGAACGGGAGGTAAAAATTGGTTGGATTCCATAGGCAAATCTTACTGCCGAGGCATATACCTATGCCTCAAGGCAGTAAAAGTCGAAAAGTGGGCCCTACCGGGCTCGAACCGATGACATCCACGGTGTAAGCGTGGCGCTCTACCAACTGAGCTAAAGGCCCGACTCTCGACGCAGCGCCAAGTGGCGCTTAGAAAACTATACCCTAGGCTAGGCGGTCAATGTTGCCAGAGCGCGATCGTATTCATCTAGAGAACGAGCTTGACCCGGTGCGGTTACGAACTTTGACACCAAAACACCGTCTTTATCGATCACAAAGGTCGCTCGGTTAGAGATTCCGTGCTCCTCTAGAAACACTCCATAGTCCTTAGCAACGCCTCCATGAGGCCAGAAATCAGCCAAAACCGAGAACTTGTAGCCCTCGTGCTCAGCGAAAACCTTCTGGACATACTTGCTGTCAACCGAAATAGCTAGCAATTCGACGTCTTTTGACTCAAAATTGGCGAAATTGTCTCTAATTTCGCACAATTCACCAGTACAGATACCTGAGAAAGAAAGCGGGTAAAAGACCAAAACCACAGGCTTTACTCCCCGGAATTGGCTTAGTGTCACATCTTCGCCAAATTGGTTTGGCAGGGTAAAGTCTGGGGATAGATCACCAATAAGTAGTGACATGAAAACTCCTTCGGTAGGTTTAAGGGCTAATCCAAATAAGCACTGCGAACAAACCCTAAACTTAGTTAGGGTCCGAACAGGGCTAGGTTACCATTTTTGCTTGAAGACGCCATGAATGGCTTCAAGCTGAAGAGTCGAAACGAGGATAAGTTGTCCGTTAACAACCAGGACGCTTTTGCAAGCAGCACACCAGATCAAGATCCAGAAGAGACCAGAGAGTGGCTCGAATCACTTGATGCTTTAGCTAGAGTTCACGGCAAGGCCCGTGCTCGCGAAATCATGCTCAACCTCCTTCGTCGCTCACACGAACTTCAATTGAATGTTCCATCTATTCCAACTACCGATTACATCAACACCATCGCAACCGCTGACGAGCCAGCTTTCCCTGGGGACGAAACAATTGAACGCACCTACCGCGCTTGGATGCGTTGGAACGCAGCTATCTTGGTGCACCGAGCTCAGCGTCCAGGAATTGCAGTTGGTGGACACATCTCAACATTTGCATCTTCCGCGTCTCTTTACGAAGTTGGTTTCAATCACTTCTTCAAGGGACAGGACCACCCTTCAGGTGGAGACCAGATTTTCATTCAGGGTCACGCAAGCCCTGGCCCTTATGCAAGAGCTTTCCTTGAGGGTCGTCTTTCAGAAGATCAACTAAATGGTTTTAGACAAGAAAAGTCACACGTTGGTGGAGGTCTATCTTCTTATCCGCACCCAAGACTGATGCCAGAGTTCTGGCAGTTCCCTACCGTGTCAATGGGTATTGGACCAATCAACGCTATTTATCAAGCACAAACAAACAGATACCTTGCTGGTCGTGGTTTCAAAGACACTCAAGACCAACATGTCTGGGCGTTCCTGGGTGATGGCGAGCTTGACGAAGTTGAATCACGAGGTGCACTTCAGCTTGCAGCTAACGATGGACTAGATAACCTAACTTTCGTTGTGAACTGCAATCTGCAGAGACTAGATGGTCCTGTTCGTGGTAACGGAAAGATTATTCAGGAACTTGAATCCTTCTTCCGCGGTGCTGGTTGGAACGTCATCAAAGTTATTTGGGGTCGCGAGTGGGATTCACTGCTTGCTAATGACAACGACGGTGCTCTCGTGAACTTGATGAACACCACTCCTGATGGTGATTTCCAAACATACAAGACCATGGACGGTGGCTTCATTAGAGAGAACTTCTTCGGAAGAGATCCTCGCACCGCAAAGCTGGTTGACGGTATCACAGACGAACAGATCTGGACTCTAAAGCGTGGAGGACACGACTACCGAAAGATCTACGCAGCATACGCTGCAGCTATGGCTCACAAGGGTCAGCCAACAGTGATCTTGGCAAAGACCATCAAGGGTTACGGTCTAGGTAAATCATTCGAAGGTAGAAACGCTACCCACCAGATGAAGAAGCTAACCCTGGAGAACCTAAAGTCATTTAGAGATGACCTAAACATTCCAATTAGCGATGCAGCACTAGAAGCTGATCCATACCAGCCTCCATACTTTAAGCCTGAGTCTGCTCCTGAACTTGATTACATGCACGAGCGTCGTAAGGCTCTAGGTGGTTACCTACCAGAGCGAAGAAGCAAGTACGTTTCATTCGAACTTCCTGAAGCTAAGGTTTGGGATGTCGCTAAGGGTGGTTCTGGAACTCAAGAAGTTGCAACCACAATGGCGTTCGTACGTTTGTTGAAGGATCTGCTAAGGACTCCAGAGCTAGGCCCTCGAATTGTTCCAATCATTCCTGATGAGGCTAGAACTTTCGGTATGGATGCTTTCTTCCCTACCGCAAAGATCTACAACCCAAGAGGACAGCACTACATCTCAGTTGACCGTGACCTACTACTTTCATACAAGGAATCAGAAGCAGGTCAGATCCTGCACACCGGTATTAACGAAGCTGGATCCGTAGCAGCTTTCACTGCAGTTGCAACTTCATATGCAACTCAGGGTCAGCCGCTAATCCCGTTCTATGTCTTCTACTCGATGTTTGGTTTCCAAAGAACAGCAGATGCAATCTGGGCTGCGACCGACCAACTTTCCCGTGGGTTCATGATTGGTGCAACCGCAGGTAGAACAACACTTACCGGTGAAGGACTTCAGCACGCTGACGGACACTCACCAATCCTTGCTGCAACCAACACTGGTGTTATTACCTATGACCCTGCTTACGGATACGAGATTGGTCACATCATCAAGGCTGGTATCGAGAGAATGTATGGCGGTTCCCACGTTGACCCAAACGTCATTTACTACATAACCGTATACAACGAGCCAATCGTTCAACCAGCAGAACCTGTTGGTGTTGATGTCGATGGAATCCTAAATGGTATCCACCGAATCAGTGTTGGTGCACCTTCAACTAAGAAAGCCCAGATTCTTGCTTCCGGTGTTGCAGTTCCTTGGGCTTACGAAGCTCAACAACTATTGCAGGATGACTGGAATGTTTCTGCAGACATTTGGTCCGTTACATCTTGGTCAGAGCTAAGAAGAAATGCTTTGGCTTGCGATGAGCAGAAGTTCCTATACCCATCAGAGTCAGCACCGCTTCCATACCTAACCAATAAGCTTGCTGGTTCTCCTGGCCCATTCATTGGTGTCTCTGATTACATGCACCAGGTTCCAGATCAGATTCGCAAGTGGATTCCTGGTGAGTATGCAACTCTAGGTGCAGATGGCTTCGGTTTCTCGGACACAAGAGCTGCAGCAAGACGTGCATTCAAGATCGATGGTCCGTCGATTGTTGTTCGCGTTCTTGAACAACTGGCTTCTCGAGGTGAAGTTGCAGCCCACATTCCACAATTAGCAATTGATAAGTATCGTTTGCTAGATGTAACAGCTGGAACTTCAGGAGCTTCAGGCGGAGACGCTTAGTCGATGTTAGTTATTCTTTGTCCAGGTCAAGGTTCTCAGAAACCTGGCTTTCTCAACGAATGGCTTGAGCTACCGGAATACAAAACACAACTAGAAGAGTTCTCAGAAACCATTTCAGTAGATCTGATTAAGCACGGAACTCTAAGCGACGAAGAGACAATTCGCGATACAGCTATCGCACAACCACTAATCGTTGCAGCCAGTATTGCAAGCGCAAACCTTCTGAACCTAAAAGATGTTTCAGGTGTAGCTGGTCACTCGGTTGGTGAACTAAGCGCAGCAAGTCTTGCAGGAATAATCAGCAACACTGAATCCATGCAGTTAGTAAATGTTAGAGCAAGAGCGATGGCGAAGGCTGCTTCAGCATCCGAGCAATCAATGGCTGCAATTCTTGGCGGGGATCAAGATATCGTGATTGCAAAGCTTTCAGAGCTTGGCCTATCTGGTGCCAACTACAACGGTGCAGGTCAGATTGTTGCTGCTGGTTCAAAGGAAGCAATTCAAGCTCTCGTAGCAAGCCCTCCAGAATATGCGAAGGTTATTCCGCTTAGTGTTGCCGGTGCTTTTCACACAAGCTTCATGGTTCCAGCCGTTGAAGAACTAGAAGTATTCACAAAGACACTTAACGTTTCAGACCCTCAGCTAACTATCTGGTCTAACCAAGCAGGTCAACTAGTACAATTTGGGTCTGAGTTTATTAACCTTCTGGTCGGACAGGTTGCTAACTCAGTTCGTTGGGATTTATGCATGAGTGCAATGGTGGAAGCTGGTGTCACTGGCGTTATTGAGGTATCCCCTGCTGGAACTCTTGCTGGCTTAGCCAAACGTGGTATGCCAGGTGTTGAAATAGTTGCACTCAAGTCCCCAGCAGATATTGAATCTGCTAATAATCTGATTTCACGCCTAAGGAAGTAGTTAGTTATGTCACATGCAAAACTGAATCAGTTTGAAACTGTCCGCTTCAGCAAGATTTACTCGCTGGGCGCATCTCGTGGACACCTAACGGTAACCAACGATGAGATCGCTGGTCCGATTGATTCAAGTGACGAGTGGATCAGGCAACGCACCGGAGTAATTACTCGTGCCAGAGCAGACAAAGATCAGTCTTTGATGGACATGGCAGTCGAAGCCTCTAATGAAGCAATCAAAGGTGCCGGAATAGAGCCCTCTGAGATTGGTGCCGTAATCTTCAGCACCATCACTCACCCCTATCAAACCCCTTCAGCTGCTACTCTGCTTGCTGAACTTATCGGGGCTAACCCAGCTCCTGCTTTTGACATCTCTGCAGCCTGTGCCGGTTACTGCTACGGAATAGCTCAAGCTGACGCTCTAGTTAGATCTGGAGTTGCTAAATACGTGTTGGTTGTTGGTGGCGAAAAGCTAAGTGATTTCATCGATCCAACTGATCGCTCCATCTCATTCCTTCTAGGTGATGGTGCAGGTGCTGCAATCGTCGGTCCAGCCGATGAAGCAGGTATTTCTCCGACTGTTTGGGGTTCAGATGGTTCGCATTGGTCATCAGTGAGCATGACCGGATCTCTTCTTGATTTCAGAGATGGAGAAGCAAGCTGGCCAACTCTTCGTCAGGATGGTCTGACTGTGTTCAAGTGGGCTGTCTGGGAGATGGTCAAGGTCGCTCAGCAGGCACTTGATGTTGCAGGTATCAAGGCTGAAGACCTCTCAGCTCTGGTAACTCACCAGGCCAACATCAGAATCATTGATGAGCTTGTAAAGCAGCTAAAACTGCCTGAATCTGTTGCTGTGGCGAGAGATATAGTAACCACCGGCAATACCTCAGCCGCAAGCGTTCCACTAGCAATGCACCAGTTGCTCAAGGATGGCACTGTGAAATCTGACGGTCTGGCCCTCCAAATAGGCTTTGGCGCTGGGCTTGCCTTCGCTGCTCAAGTAGTAGTTCTGCCCTAAACTTAACCCAAGAAAACAAACCAACAAGGAGCAAAATCAATGGCACTTTCGCATGACGAAGTACTAGCAGGACTCGCAGACATCGTAAACGAAGAGACAGGTATCGACACCGACTCAGTAAAGATGGAAAAGTCTTTCACCAACGATCTAGACATCGACTCAATCTCAATGATGACCATCGTGGTTAACGCTGAAGAGAAGTTCTCAGTGAAGATTCCAGATGAAGAAGTCAAGAACCTACTAACCGTTGCTGATGCAGTTAACTTCATCACCTCAGCTCAGGGCTAATAACTCTTGAATCAAAAAATCGTTGTTACCGGGCTTGGCGCTACGACGCCACTCGGTGGCAACGTCCAGACAACCTGGCAAGCCCTGCTTGCCGGTGAGTCCGGCATAGTAACGCTCGATTATGAGTGGATTACTAGACACGAACTACCTGTTACATTTGCTGGCCGAGCCAAGGTTGCAGCCAGTGAGATACTCACTCTCCAAGAAACTAAACGACTAGACCCTTCTAGCCAGTTCGCTCTTATCGCTGCAAGAGAAGCGTGGGCCGATGCAGCAGTTCAAAGCTTCGATCCAGAACGTCTTTCTGTTGAGTTCGCCACGGGGATCGGTGGTGTTTGGACACTTCTCGATGCCTACGACACTCTTCTAACCAAAGGTCCAAGAAGAGTACTTCCTATGACTGTGCCAATGCTGATGCCGAATGGTCCAGCAGCTGCAATCGGTATGGACATCTCTGCTCGTGGTGGAGTTAGAACTTCTGTTTCGGCTTGTGCTTCAGGAACTGAAGCTATCGCAAATGCGATAACTCGTCTTCGTTCAGGTGAAATCGACATTGTTGTTGCTGGTGGCTGTGAAGCAGCTATGCATCCACTGCCGATGGCAGCCTTCGCTTCGATGCACGCTCTTTCACGCCGCAATGATGAGCCCGCCAAGGCATCACGTCCATATGACATCAACCGAGACGGTTTTGTCATGGGTGAAGGCGCTGGAGCCATCGTCCTAGAACTTGAAGAGCACGCACTTGCTCGTGGCGCAAAGATTTATGCAGAGTTAGCCGGTGGTTATGTAACTAGCGATGCTCACCACATCACCGCCCCGGACCCTGAGGGTTCTGCTGCTGCTAGAGCTGTTCTCGGTGTACTAAAGATGGCTAACGCTAAGCCTGAGGACGTTGGACACATCAACGCCCACGCAACTAGCACTCCAGTTGGTGACATTGCTGAATACAATGCACTGAAGCGTGTATTCGGTGATCACCTAAAGAGCATTCCAGTTTCAGCTACAAAATCTTCTACCGGTCACCTTTTAGGTGGTGCTGGAGCTATAGAAGCAGTTTTCACTATTCTTGCTCTTCACGAAAAGATTGCTCCACCGACGATTAATCTAGATGACCCAGACCCAGCAATCGACCTTGATGTTGTAACAAGCCCTCGCCCCCTAGGCGGTAACTTACTTGCCATCTCAAACTCATTTGGTTTTGGTGGACACAACGCTGTTATCGCATTCCGTTCATACAACTAACCTGCTCGGTTTAGTAACACGACATTCTCTGAATACTCTTGAGCTCTAAAAGGTTCTAACAAGTCGTCCCAAGACTGACCCAGCGCTAACCTCAACAGTCTGGTGAACTCTCTGTGATTTCCCGATGACTCATCAAGCATTGCCTGTAGCCGATCTTCGCTGAGAGTAATTGAACCAGCTCCATTGAGGTCTCCCCTAAATATTCCAAGGCCTGGCTGGTGCATGAACAGGACACCGGCATCCTTACCTGACTGAATGAGCTCAAAGGTGCAGCCAGGTATTTGAGCTATTTCAGAGACTAAATGTTCTGCCTCGATATAGGTAAGTTTCAGGTCGGCTGAACCCGATTGAAAACCTAGAAGTAGAGTTTGATTAGTCCAATTGCTCACGATTTGAATACGGCCAACCTCGGAAGCCGGGCAGGCGTGAATCACTAACCTGCTGGGTATCTGGCCTCTGGCCATGGCGAAACCTCCGAAACAGACACTAGGTGCGTCTTCCCCAACGTCCTGATGTGTTCCAGAGAGTTATAGATTACGACTACTGGCCTAAATGCGCAAACCTAAGTCAGTTCCGCTCTAGCATTGGTATTGGCTCAGAAAGGCTGATAAATGGCTAAGTTGTATTTCCGTTATGGTGCGATGAATAGCGGCAAGAGCACTGCCCTTTTGCAGGTTGCTCACAACTACGAAGAGCGCAGCCAGCAGGTCCTAATTGCCAAGCCAGCCATCGACACCAAAGGTGATTCAACAATCGTTTCTAGGCTCGGAGTTGACCGCAGAGTTGACTTCCTAGTTACCCCAGATTCAAATCTTCGCGAACTAGCGCACGAGCATTCCAATGATTCACTGATCATCCCGGGAATCAAGAATCTCTCCTGCCTCCTGATTGACGAGGCTCAATTCCTAACCAGAGAACAAGTGGATCAAGCTTTTGAACTTGCAGTGTTGGATGGTGTTCCAGTTCTTGCCTTCGGCATTAGGACAGATTTCCTAACTGTTGGTTTCCCAGGATCACTTAGGCTCATGGAACTCTCACACAGCTTGGAAGAGCTAAAAACCATTTGTCGTTGTGGCAGAAAAGCTATGTTCAACGGTAGGAAGTTTGACGGTGAGTTCATCTTCCACGGTGACCAAGTTGCAATCGACGGTGTTGAAGTGACCTACGAATCGCTCTGCGGAGTTTGCTATCTCAACGAGCGTGGCTAGTTGGTTACTAAGTATTACAACGGTGAAATCTATCTAGGAAATTCATCCTTTACCGATGTTCTATACGTTTCTACTGAAGGACTAGTCGTAGGCCAACAAGCTTTCGATGAAAGCTCTGAAAGACAGTCAGTTGATCTACAAGGTAAGTTCCTATCTCCCGCCTTTAGAGATGGACATGCGCATCCCCTCTTCGCAGGTCGTGAAGCTAGAGGATTAGACATAAGTAAGTGCCTAACCGAAGAAGCTCTTGTCACAGCGCTCTCCAATTACGTAACAGAGCACCCAGAACTCAACTGGATTGACGCAGCCGTGTTCGATAGATCACTCGATATGCGTTTTCACAGAGAGACTCTAGATAGAGCAGTTGGAGACCTACCAGTCGTGCTTCATGGTGATGACCATCACACTCTTTGGGTAAACACGAAAGCACTTGAAATTGTTGGCCTTATGAGCGGGCAATTGCCAGAACTAGAAGCTGGCAGCGTTGATGTTGATGAGTCTGGAGTTCCGACAGGAATACTGCGCGAATGGCCAGCGATGTCTTTGGTAATGGATCTTGCCCCGAAACTTTCCCAAGAACAAGATGTTGACGCTTTACTCTGGTCCGATAGAGCACTTGCTGAATCAGGAATTGTTGAGTGCGTTGACGCTTGGATTGATCGAGGAATGGCGGAAACCTACCTCGCAGCATGGAAATCAAACAGGCTTCAACTCGATTACACACTTTGCTTCAGGGCAGACCCTTCGTCTTTTAACGAAGAAATCAATTACTTCATACAAATGAGGAAAGAACTTGAAGGCACCAAAGGGCAGATAAAGGGAACCTCGATAAAATTCTTTGCAGACGGTGTGTTCGGCAGTCAAACTGCACTGGTTTCACAGCCATACCTGACTACAAACCATCACGGTGAGGCAACCTGGCCACGTGATGACTTTCGGGCAGCTTTAGCCTTGACACACGAGAACGAGTTCCAAATCCATGTCCATGCAATTGGGGATGCGGCAACTGAAATGACTTTAGATGTTCTTGAGGAACTAAATGCCTTCAGCTATCCCCCAGTGATTGCCCATGCTGAACTCACTAACCAAAGCCTGCTTACTAGAATGGCTGACTTAGGTGTTGTGGCGTGTGGCCAGCCTTACTGGGCTCAGAACAACGGCTTACTGCTTAGTTGCCTAAATCAACTAGGCAAAGACCGTCTAGAGAGCCTCTACGCCTTTAGAGACATGTTTGAAACTGGTGTCACAACAGTCTTCTCAAGCGACTGGCCGATCTCAACATACAACCCAGTCAAGGGGCTAGCCGTTGCTGTTAACCGTAAAGAACTAGATTCTCAAGAACCGCACAACCCTAGTCAAGCAGTCTCAGTCGAGCAGGGAATATCTGCATACTCATCTAACGTGAAGTTGATGCTCAATGCAATAGAAAAGGGCACTCTTGAACTAAACCAGCCTTTTGATGCAGTTGTTCTAAATCAGAACCCATTCACAACCCAAAACCTAATAGAAACTAAAGTTCTAGCCACCTATAAATCGGGTAAAGAGGTATTTAGAACTAGCCCTTAACAGCTCCACCGGTGAGACCTGATGTGATGTATTTCTGGAGGAACAGGAACAGTACCAAGCTCGGAAGAGCTGATAGCACAGCACCTGCGGCAAACATCGACCAGTCCTTAGAGTATGGGTCGCTGATGAACTGCTGAAGTCCTGTTGCCAGGGTTAGCTGGTTGGGGTCTGTCAGCAAGATGGATGCCAGCACGAAGTCACTAGTGACACCGATGTAGCTAAGAAGCATCTGGACTGCAAGAATCGGTGCAACCAATCTCAGAATGATCGTGAAGAAGATTCGTGCGTGAGATGCACCGTCAATGGTCGCAGCCTCGTCGATTTCCTTAGGCACTGTGTTGAAGAATCCATACATCAAGTAGGTTCCAGCACCGAGTGCTCCACCCATGTAAACCAACACCAAACCAGCCTGGGTGTTTAGACCAATCTGAGGGAAGACCTGTCCGATGTCACTCATCAAACCGAAGATTGCAACCAAACCAAGGATGGAAGGGAACATCTGCATCAAAATCAATGACAACAGTCCCCCGCGACGTCCACGGAATCGCAGCCTTGAGAAAGCGAAAGCAGCTAGCGCACTCAGGAACACTGAGCCAAGAGCTGTGAAGACACCGATGTACACAGTGTTTAAGTACCATCTACCAAAGGGTCTGGTGTCCTGAGCAAATAGTTCAATGTAGTTTGCTGGAGAAATCTCGGCAAACAAAGCTGTCGTGTCGTTGATGTCGTTGTTTGGATAAAGAGATGTCGACAAGATGTAAAGAATTGGGAAAATTGCGTACATACAAACAACAAGACCTACGAGGTGACGCCACCCAGTTCTTAGGAACCATCTAAAGATATTGAACTTTTTCTGAGCCATTAGACGATGTCCTCCAGTTTCTTAGTTCTTCTGAAGCTGATCAATGAAATTGTGGCGATCACAAGGAAGATGAGAATTGAGAATGCGCTTGCCAATCCATAGTTCTGACCAGTTCCGGAGAAAGCAATTTTATAGACGAACGTAATCAAGATATCCGTTCCACCCACGTCGTAATCCGTAATTCCAGAATCGTTTGGACCACCCTTGGTGAGCAGGTAAATAATCGTGAAGTTATTGAAGTTGTAGGCAAAAGATGCAATCAACAGCGGAGCAATGGAAATCAAAAGCAAAGGAAGTTTAATCAAACGGAAGTTCTGCCAGGCAGAAGCTCCGTCAATTTCAGCAGCTTCATTCAGTTCCGAAGGAATCGATTGCAATGCACCGGTTGTGATTAGGAACATGTATGGGAAACCTAGCCAAAGGTTTACCAGCAATACGGCCAATCTTGCTGGGTTCTCTTCCAATAGCCAAGGGAAGTTACCTTCATTACCTGGCGTTTGACCTAGGAGAACGGTGTTCACAAAACCGTTTTCACGATTCAAAAGACCGACCCAAACGTAAGCCGAAAGGAAACCAGGGAACGCGTATGGCAAAATCATCACCGCACGGTAAATCCGCTTACCTTTTAGCTTCTCATGGTTGAACAAGAACGCGATAAGGAGTCCGAGGATGAAAGTTGTCAACACTGTCAAGAAAGCGAACATGAAGGTCCAAGTGATTACCTTTACCAACGGCTCACGGAGCTGCACGTCGGTGAAAATCTTCTCGAAGTTAGCAAGTCCAACTTCTACACGCCACCCGCCGTCAAGCTTTTGACTATCGATGTCACCGTTGAGGCGGAAGTAACCATCTGAGGCAGGCTTGAATACATCCCCTGCCATGAATGTTCCGTAGTCGTCATTAGTTAGCGCAGTGAAAGTATCTGCCTCTGCGTCATACTGCAGGGTGTCTTGAACTGGCAGAGCGATTGTAAAGTCAGAAGACTTGATGCCAATAGTTGGATCATTTGGATCAATCTCAACGCGAAGAGATGAGTACTTACGCTTTTCTAGTTCAGATAATGATTCAGGTTTGACTGTTGTATAGCCAGTTGCAGACTCCGCTGCGTGAGCACAGTTCTCAATGTCCTCGTCATACTTATCAGCACAAAGCGGGCTTAGAGTATATGAACCTTCAGGGATTAGAACCTTTGGCTTGTTATCTTCACCGACGTAGACCTGCCCATCGGCGTTGCTGGTCATTAGGAAACCGCGAGCACCGGTGGAGTCTGACTTTACCAAAGCGATTGTGTAGTCCTCGCCATCAAGGGTTCGGTAAGCAGCGTTCTTTATTGTTTGAACAGCTAGAGCTTTATCACCGTTGTGAGCGCTTCCGTAGTTAGTAAATGCGGTATATCCGCTAAAGAGGAGAACATAAACCTGGAAAACAATAAGGAACAAAACTCCTGGAGCTAGATACTTTGCTGGGAGTCCACCTTTACGAAGGTAAATCCAGTTCACAACTAGAAGCACCACGATGCTAACGGCTGTTGCCAGCCAAAGCTCTTGAGCGACAAGAACCATAATCATGGTTACAGCGATCGCGTCGGTGATACCTAGTGTGCCAAGCTTCCAAAGGATGCCCGCCAAGCTTGGGGTTTCAGATTTCCAAGCCTTGACTTTAGTTCGGGCCATGCCTTGTCCTTTCAAACTTTTCTCAAAGTTTGCCTTGAGAAAGTACTTCTTTTTACGCTAATCAGCGAAACAGTGGGCACCTCGTTTGAGGTGCCCACTATCGCTGTTTTGTTACTTAGTTTTGTTAATTGTTGCCTGCAAGGTTTTCACCATTGTGGCCCAAGCAACATCAGGTTTAGCTTCCTTACCCTGAATGATTCTTGTCTGAGCCTTACCCCAAATGGTCCAAGCTGCATCCATCGCTGGAGAGTTAGGCATCGGGACGGTGTTAGCAGCGTTTGCAAAACCAGCAATGACAGGGTTGTCCTTAGCGCGGTTTAGAGCTGCCTTGTTAGCAGGAGTCTTGTTGAAGTTATCGTAAAGACTGAACTGGGTAGCTTCTGAAGACATGAAACGCATTAGGTCTACAGCTGCTGTAACGTTGGTTGTGTTACCAGGACCTGAGGCAACCATTAGGTAGCCTCTGATGCCTAGGAACTGCTGTGCCTTGATTCCAGTTGGACCGGTTGGGAATGGATCGATCGCGTATCCGCTTCCAATCTTTAGACCTGTCTTACATGCACCAGCACCGTTTTCAATAGCGTTGATGTTCCATGCTCCAGTTACCCAGTACTTGATCAAACCAGTCTTCTTGGTCTTGTTAATTGGGTTTAGGAAGTCACAGAGGATCTTTGCGTTAGCTGGAGGACCAAAGAACTTGGTTCCCTTTAGCTTCAACCACTTAGCGAAGTTAGCACCATTTGTGCCGCCCATACCAACAGTGTTGGTCCAGTCACCTTGAGAGTCTGTAGTGAAGATTGGAGCCTTGAACATACTCTGGAATGGATATAGGTGGTACGGGTCTGAAGTGGTAGCACTGTAGTTAACACCCAGCTCGCCATCCTTGATGTCGTTGACAGACTTTACCGGCTTTGGAGCCTTCTTAACGTTACGAAGAATCGCTATGTTTTCAGTCCAACCTGGAACTCCGTAGTACTTACCGTTGTACTTCATCGCCTGTAGCGCACCTGGAACGAAGTCGTCTTTGAAGTTGTTCGGTAGGTTTGCGTCAATAGGAAGTAGCACGTTAGCGGCAACTAGGTTACCGATCCAGTCGTGTGCAGCACCAGCAAGAATATCTGGACCCTGACCCTTTGGAACAGCAGTCTTTAGCTTGTCTCTAACTAGACCAAAGTCCTGCTCAACAAGCTGAACTGTGTATTCAGCGTTGGCGTTATCCCAGGCTGTCACGCGAGACTTGATTGTGTCGATAGTGCCCTTATCTGCCCAGACGGTCAGAGTAGAGGCAGCAGATGCTGGAGTACCGATAGAAACGCCGGCACCAACAACACCTAGTGCGGCGATCAGGCCAACCACTTTTCTAGTTGTTTGCTTCATTTTTCTTTCTCTTTCTTGATAGATACTGCTGTTGAGTTTCAAGGACTTGTTACTTGTATAAAACCAATGTGCTGTTAGCTGGCACTGAAGCTGTCTTTGCCTTCTTCAGTGTCGTGAGGGTGTCAACTCCAGCCTTGTCTCCCTGCACAACAACCTTCCAGTCACCAACACTTGGAAGTGTGACTTTCTGTGTGGTGGCGTTAGGGTTTGAGATCACAACAATCGTTCCCCACTTGTCCCCTGCCGCTTTTCCGTTGATCGAATAAGCAAGGGTGTCGTTAGGAGCAGTTAGGAATTTCACGTTTGCTGTGATTGAAGCCGGAGTGCTCATTCTGAACGCCGGGTGAGCCTTACGAATTGCAATTAGTCCCTTGTAGTAGTTGACGGTCAAAGCTTCCTTGACTCGTTCTCCCCACTTCAAGCTGTTAACTGAGTCAGGCAAGTTGTAGCTGTTTGGCTCGCCTTCCTTTGAACGAAGGAATTCCTGACCAGCCTGGATGAACGGTGTTCCCTGTGCCAAGAACAAGATAGAAGCAATCTGACGTGACTGCTTAGCAACCTGTGTTCTTGAGGTTCCACCATTTACCAGCCAAAGCTTGTCAAAGAGACTTAGGTTGTCGTGTGCTTCAGCGTAGTTAACAGCCTGACCTGCTTCAAGAGTTAGCCAAGGAACCACAACCTTGCTAGTGCTGGTGTTTCCAATTACGCCAGCCTTCACAGAATTCAATGTGCCGTATGGGTTTCCGTTTACGTAACCAGGGTCTGATCCATCTGCGCTACCCTTCACAGCATTTCTAATACCGTCGTTGAATGCACCGATGCCTGGCATGTTGACTAGTTGGCTCTGGATTCCCTGAGGAACACCAATTGAAGGTCCCATGGTCCAACCTTCACCAATGATGGTTGCCTTAGGTTCTACTGAGCTAACTCCAGCTCTGACTTCATTCATAGTTGTGACATCCCATAGACCCATTTGGTCAACACGGAATCCATCAAGTTTGTATTCCTTTGTCCAGTACTTCATTGAGTCAACAATGAACTTACGAACCATAGGACGCTCAGTTGCTACGTCATTTCCACAACCAGAACCGTTGGTTAGGTTTCCGTTTGCGTCACGTCTGAACCAGTAACCTGGAACAATTAGCTGCTGACTGAATTCAGTTGCACTAGCAACGTGTCCGTAAACAACGTCCATAGTCACACGAAGACCAGATTTGTGCATTGCCATAATTGCAGTTTTAAGCTCTTTCACACGAGCAACTGGGTTGTTCGGGTCTGATGAGTATTGACCTTCTGGAGCGTTGAAGTTCTTTGGATCGTAACCCCAGTTGAATGTTGGGCTGTCTTCAGAACCACCGGAGGCATAGTCATAGAAAGGTAGAAGTTGAACGTGAGTTACGCCAAGATCCTTAAAGTGGCTGAGACCGGTTGAAGCAGAAGTCTTACCGACTTTAGTTGTTGTTCCTAGCTGAGCAAGGCCCAGGAACTTTCCACGGTTAGCGGCGCTAACGCCGCTTGAAGGGTCAATCGAAGCGTCACGAACATGCAACTCATACATGACAGCGTCAGTCAATTTACCTGAGAAAGCCGGCTTAGTGTGTGTTGCCCAACCAGTTGGGTTGGTTGTTGCAAGGTCAAGAACAACACCCTTGTTTCCGTTGAGTGTGACTGAACGTGCGTACGGGTCGACAGCCTCTTCAGTTACCCCACCAACAGTTACTCGGTAGTTGTAAATCAAACCGTTCTTGTTTCCAGGAAGTGTGGCAACCCAGGTTCCCTTGACATCAGAGGTCATCGGTGTAACGACAGCATTTTCAGCGCTGGTGTTATTGGTTGCGTAGGTTGCAAGAGAAACTTCACTGGCTGTCGGAGCCCAAACTCTGAACTTTGTTTCCGCTGCAGTGTATGTTGCACCCAGATCTTCACCGGTGTAGGTGTAGAGGTCCTTGAAAGCTTGGCTTGTGAATACGCCAGCTGCAACAAGCTTCTTTGTTCCGAAAGTGCGCAAAGGATCAGCGTCGGTGTGGTTGATGTTCAGAACCGCACCAAGAGGAATGTCTGTTGCTGTTGTGATCAACCACTGCTTATTGCTGGAAGTTAGCCCACCGTTGAGATCTTTAATCTTTTCCGCACTTGCAATCGCTGGAGCGCCATCACCCAAGATGCTAAAACCAGGACCAGCTGTTCCGTTTGCCTTACTGAGCGTTACTTTGATTGTTCGAAGAGATTCAATGGATGATCCCCAGATCTCTGCTGGGATAGTGAAGTTTCTGTCCTTGTATAGGTAAGGGTCGTCCTGTTTGATCCAGATTTCAGCAAATTTGTTCTCATCCAAGTTGACGATGCGGTCCAGGTCAACGTCCTTAGTCCAACCGTCTTTTCTCCGAGGAATCAGACCAAGTTGTGTCACGTTAGCGCTAATTGGCACCTGGGTGTCAATTTTTGCCCAGCCATCGCTGTCAAGAACGTTTGAGAAGAATGGGGTCACCGTGCTGGCAGGAAGGTTAGATGCACCTTTGAGAGCCCAAAGCCAAAGCCCCCAGTCACCGTAATTGCTTGGAGTGTTGCGCTTGTAGTGCACGATTAGCTGAGCACACTGAGCTGTTGGGCAAGATCCAGCTGCTTCAGCAGGTGCGGAAACACTTGAGACGGGGGCGATGAGGGACAAGGCCAATACAGCTGGCAATAGGAATCTTTTGGTTGTCTTGGTGATGCTAAATTTCATTTCTTCCTCAAAATATCCATCGCTTACAGTTTCCAAAAGGCTAAATCGTGTTTAGCGCTTACATAGAGCCTAATTCTTAGGTCTTAGCATTGGCGGCACCTTTATCGGGTCGTTATGAAATCGTTTCCATACTCCCAGATAAAGAGAAGTGGGGTCCTAGAAACCTAGGACCCCACCGCGCTTTTGAAGGTTGAAACTACGGAACTACAGGAGCTTCGATAGTTACCTTCGCGTTTGCCTTGTCTGTTGCACCTGGGCCAGTACCAACACCGAATGCTGATGCCTGAACGAAGATGTTCCAAGTCTGTGCATCGTCACCGGCAGCAGGTGCTGTTACCGCGATGTCACAAGACTCTGGAAGACCAAAGCTTGCATTTGCGAATACAGCGTTTGTTGCCTGGTTCTGGATAGTACAGGTCTTCACAGTTGCACCCTTGATCGCCTTAACTTCGATCTTTGTAGGGAACATACCCTTTAGAGATGCAGCTGCTGGACGAACTGGAGTAACAGTGATGTTGCCGTTTGCGTAGGTTGCAGTTGCACCGTAACGACCAACGAACGCAGGAGCCTTGGTATAGGTCTCATTGGTACCGAATGCTAGGTATAGATCGGTAATGTTCGGGTTTAGACCGTTGCTGTTGTCCTTCTTGTAGTCGCCTGACTGAACGCCAGCCCACTCACTGGTAGGAGTTGAACGACGTAGAACCAAACCTGCATTCTCAGAGTAAACAGCCATGGTCTTTACGATTGCGTAAGCACCGTACTTGTCTTCACCAACGAATGGCCAACCAGTAATGGTCGCCCCAACCTTGCCCTTGTATGGGTAGGTCTTTGTGGTTACCTTAACAGTCTTCTTCCCAACCTTCTTAGTGGTTGTAGTGGTTACGAAGTGGTCAACAAGCTTTGGAGCGGCTACAGATGTGTTCCAGCTGTATAGGTTCCAACCCTGTGACTGAGCAAGCTTTAAAGAGGTGTTTAGGTGCACCTTGAATGAGCGAACTTCTGGGTACTCACGCTTCTGAGTACCAACGTTCCACCAGCTTTCGCCAGCAGGGAAAATGTTGTCTCCACCGAATGGCTTGTCAGCAGCTGCGATTTCAGGCTTAGCTGCAACAGTCTCGTCGGTGTCCTCAGTTGTAGGGTCGTCTTCGACTGCCTCAACTGCAGCCTGGCCATCCCATGACTCAGTGGTGCGCATAACGTTGTTTAGCGCAGTTACTGATACAGGAAGGGTGAACTCTGCATAAGCACCGTAGGCATCTTCGCCAACGAAGTTAGGAGTTGAGTCGCCGGTCCATGAAGCGCCGTCGATGGTCTGAGTTGATTCACCAATGGTGTTGTTGATAGAGGCAACTGCTGTGCCCCAGTGCCATAGGTTCCAGTCCTGTGCTACTGACTTTGGAACGTTTAGGTGGATCTTGAATGTTGTGCTTGCTGCTGCGTGAGCTGGAGCTACTGCTCCAACAAAGCCAGCTAGGCCAAGACTTAGTGCTGCTACGGTCCCTAGAGCCCGCTTGATTTGACGATTCATGTGTGAATGCCTCCAGTTTGATGGTTAATTTCTTCGAAGCTTTCGGCAATCGAATTACTAAGAAAATAACACCTAAAGAGGCCCCTAAGTTGGTTTAGTGAGGGTTTTTCGGTCGCAATATGATAACGATTACATACAGCAATCTTGGTTCACTGCGAGAACGCTTACTCGAAAAACTCGGGTGGAAGTTGAGTTCTCTATATTTCGCAAAGTTCTAAGCACGGCCTTTAGCCCTTATAGACAAGAGGCAAAAATTGAAGCCTTCTACTTTCGCTGAATTAACTGCCAAGCGCATCTTTGTTAGTCAGTGGTCTCCTCGTACCTTAATATCGTTGAATGCACACTCTTAGGTGCTGGAGAGATTCCCAGAGGTCCACTTGAAAAAAACTAGGGTCATTTACGTAGAGGACGATCCAACGCTTTTAAGCATCGTTTCAAAGCTACTTAGAAATCAGCCTGAACTTGAGATTGTGAGTGTTGGCAACAGTGCGGACGCTTTGGCAAAAATAGACAGTCAAGTGTTCCATGCTGCGCTGCTGGACATCTCTCTAGGTCAAAGCAGCATTTCCGGAATTGAGTTAGCACATCAAATTAGATCCAGAAACTCAGACATTGGAATCGTATTCTTCTCCCAATACGCCTCAAGCGCTAAACCAACCGATCAAGGTGACTACTACATGGGTTGGTCTACTATCGCAAAGACCGCAGAACTGGACGGTAAATACATCTCTAGAGTGCTAGTTGACTCCGCTTTAGGTAAAAGCCACAACGTTAAGGCCGAGGAAGCAAGCCCATCATCTGCTGAATATTTCAGGCAACTTAACCCGAGGCAAATAAAGCTCATGTCCCTGCTATGTCAGGGTTATGACACTGGCAAGACTTCTCAAGAGCTTGGCCTGGCACCGATTACCGTTCGAGCCGAGTTGACCAAGATATATAAGATTCTCGTACCAGATCCAGAACCAGGCACAGATTTGAGAACTACCGCAGTTCTTCGCTATCTAAGGTCGAACCCTGATCTGGGTTGGTTCGGCGATGACTAGGTTCGAGAAAGGCCTAAACCTCAGAAATTCCATCGTTCCCGCAGCAAAGGCACCATGGCATTATCAAACCCCTGCCGTTGTAGCCGCAATGATAGGTGCCACATCGGTCACGCTATCTGTTGCACAGCCCTCGCTCACGGTGGCATGGACAGTAAAGACAGCGTTAAGCGTCATTGCCGGCATCTTTTTTCTTATAGTCGGATTATCTCTGATTCTGAACTACTCTAAAAAGTTAATTTCTTCACAAACAAAGATTTCACTTAAGTTTCTTATCTACATTGCAGCCAACATCTTTTGGATTGCTCCACACTATTTCCTAGTGAATGTTTTTTTTCCAGATCCAACCATAGATTTCTCAAGAGCCGCCTTGAGAATCTTCACCGCTTTACTTCTATTTCAGATCATTTCGACGGTCGTCGCTAACCGCCTAAATGAGGAGCTAACAGCCAAGGAGGAGCTTGTTAAAGAATTAGTGAAACAGCGAAGTCTAATTATCGAATCAGAGGAAGAAACACGAGAGTTAGTCTCAAAATATCTTCATAACACGCTGCAATCGGGTCTCGTCGTTATAAATCACCAACTTCTTGAAGCTATGAAGAGCGTTCCTCCAGCCACTAGAAGCCGATTCCAATCAATTGTTGATGAACTCGAACTTATGAGAAGAATTGAGATCAGAGACGCTAGCAGAGCGCTTTCACCAAATTTAGACGTTCTGACTTTTGATTCTCTATTGACCCCACTACTTGACGTTTACCGAAACACTGTGAAAATCAATATCAGAGCCAACGGAGTTGAGTACTCTCGACTTAAATCTATAGGCTTAGCTCTCTATCGAATAACCGAACAGGTTACCCTAAATGCCGCTGTTCACGGGGCTGCCAAGAATATCGAGATAGAACTTATCCAGACGAATAAGCAAAGTTTAACTCTGGTGATTACAAATGATGGAGCGCCACTTAACTCCAGCGCACTGAATAAAGGAACCGGCACAGCAATCATCGATACCTGGGTGGCTAACCTACACGGTTCTTGGGAGCTATCACTCAATGACCGGGGGTTGACCGAATTTCGCGCAAAACTTGATTTCTAGCCAGTATGAGGAGGCCTAAATGACATATACACCTGTACATAGAAATCAGCCTGATCCGACTTATTTTGTACTATCGGCGCATGAAGAAATTTTGCACGGTGCTTTTGGCGTTCACACTATCAATTCCTGCAGCCATTGGCGCTACCAGCGCTTCAGCTGTTTCAGGTTCTGCAACCAGAGCTAATCTAAGCTATCAAAGCAGTGTTAAACCGACTCCCCATCTAGCTCCAACACCTTCTCCTACCGCTACGCCACTTGCTAAGCCAAGATTTACTCTCAGCGTATACAGGGCAGTTCTCAGTACTTCAACGAGCACCACTGTTGCTACTTCAAGAAGCACTGGCGGACAGATTAGATCGTTTAGCGTCTCCCCTAAGCTACCTAGCGGTCTAAGACTTAATACAAATTCTGGTGAAATCTCAGGTAAACCACGTTTCTGGCAAAAAGCTAAAAAATACAAGGTAATTGCCCGAAACTCGAGCGGTGTAACATCTCAAACGATTTCAATCCAAGTAATCCGCGTTCCAATTCTCAAACTTGGCGTTCTAGACCTTGGCGTCAACCAAAGAATGAAGACTTTCGGTCTCAAAAACATAGGCGGATCGGCAACAACTTTCAGTATCTCTCCCGAGTTGCCAGTTGGTCTCTCATTCAACACAGCGAATGGAAAAATCACTGGACGACCAACAGAGTTGCAGCCAAAGCGAAGCTATCTCATTTCTGCGACGAATATCAGCGGAACTAGCACAAAGAAATTGACGATTGAAATAGTCTCTAAACCTTCTGTGAAGTTATCTAAAACTAATTTCTTGGTTTCACCAAATAAGGCGTTCAAGAGTTACAGCATCAAGAGTACTGGTGGAAGGGTTTATAAGTACTCAATCAAACCAGCTGCACCAGCTGGAATGCGAATCGATAGTAAGACAGGGAAGCTCGTAGGAACTCCAACGAATCCACAAAACAAAAAGAAGTACACAATCATTGCAACAAATCCAGCGGGTGTTTCAAAGAAAACTATAAGCCTCGAAATTCTCGCACCACCTAGCTTCTCACTGGGTGCGAATGGCTCCGACCCGGACGCTATTCTCGGCACAGGAATTCCTTTCGACAGTCAGTGGCTATTCTCTGACGGTGGACTGATGTCTGAGGTGACAGTAACCCCAGCGCTACCGGCGGGAATAACTTTCAACTCTTCCGGTTTCACATTGAGCGGAACTGCCAGTAGCTCCATGGCAAAGACCGAATACTCAGTTACGGGAAAGAACATTGCCGGGCTCCTAACGAAAACTTTCTCAATCGAAGTTCTAGATGCTCCTTCTCTAACGATGACACCAAAGAATCCAATTGGTTTTAGCTCTTCAGGTGACCTTGAGAGGCTCGCTACGGGCACTGAAGTTTCAGGTTTCACGGTATCTAATAGCGGTGGAAGGGTAACGAACTGGTCGGTATCACCAGAACTACCTTCAGGGATAACGCTAAATTCACTAACCGGCGAAATTTCTGGTTCAGCCCAAGTAGAAATTGAAACAAACGAGATTTACACGTTCACCGGTACAAACCCAGGCGGTACTTCAAGTTTTCAATACAGAATCAAATTATTTTTACCGCCAGCTTTCCAGATTTCTAGCAATTCAGAGAACTTGGCAGTTGGTCAGTCCTTAACTGGTTACACGCTAACTAGCACCGGAGGTCTTATCGAGAGTTTTGAGATCAGCGAAGGAACGCCATCTTGGCTCTCTTTCGATACAGTCACTGGTCTAATTTCAGGCGTGGCCAGCACTGTTCAATCCTTCGTTACCTGGACTATTACTGCAGTAAACGTTGCTGGGTCGAGCTCACAGACATACACAATTGAAGTTTTTGCTGCACCAAGTTTTAGCCTAAGTAAGAGCAATGAAGCTGCTGTGAATGGTCAACCAATCACTGGATACACCATCTCCAACACGGGGGGTCGAATTACCAATTACACCATCAGCCCCGCTCTTCCAGAGGGCATAATTCTGAATGCAGATACAGGGCTGATCGAAGGCTCCGCGTTATCTGATCAGGATCCAACTACATACACAATTACTGGAACAAACGTTGCAGGGTCAGACAGCCACACCTTTCAACTCTCTATCTACTCTCAACCTGGGATTGAGCTCTCTTCAACTGAAGAGACTGCAATTAAGGGATCAAACATTACCGGTTACACGATAACCTCAAATCTCGGAACACCAACTTCATATCAAATCTCGCCAGCTGCACCAGCAGGTCTGACATTTAATGTAAACACCGGAATTCTGAGCGGTAAACCTACAAACGCGCAGAGTGCAACCACTTATACAATTTCTGCAATTAACGTTGCAGGTAGAAGCGACACAACATTTACCCTTGAGGTGATTGCCGCACCAAAATTCACTCTAAGTAATAGCTCTGAAAGTGTCGTGGTCAATACGCCAATAGTTGGCTACACCATTTCCAACACTGGTGGACCAATAGGCGCTTACTACATCTCCCCGGAGCTTCCAGCTGGTCTATCGTTCAGTGAATCGACAGGGCAGATTTCAGGAACTCCTACCGCCGACCAAGCACCTGTGACATACACCATCGCTGGAACCAATATCGCTGGTTCAGATAGTCACACCTTCAGCCTCGGCGTTTACAGCGCACCTTCAATATCCTTGTCATCGAGCAGTGAAACTGGCATTAAGGGTGTTTCACTAGTTGGATACTCGCTGAACCAGCTAGCTGGAACTCCAACCACGTATCAGATTTCCCCTGCTGCACCTGCAGGACTGACTTTTAGCGCCACGACTGGTCTGCTAACTGGAATTCCAACTAGCCCTCAGACTGAAGTTGTCTATACCATCACAGGCTCGAACATTGCGGGTAGTTCCGAAACAACCTTCGCGTTGACAATCATCGATCCGCCCGTCTTCTCGCTATCGCAGGACAACCTTGTTGCCTATGTTCAAGAAACCCCTTCTCTCTATAGCATCACTAGCACCGGAGGAGCTATCTCGAGTTTTGAGATCACTCCATCACTACCAGCAGGCCTCAGCTATAGCGCTGAAACTGGTCTGATTACTGGCATTCCAACCGAGCTAACCAGCACCACTGAACACACCATCACAGCGACCAACCCCGTCGGAACAATGAGTAAAACCTTCAACTTGGAAGTCAGGCTTACCTGTGCTGCAGGTGGAATTTGTGTCCTTGGTGACATCGGTCCTGGTGGAGGAAAAGTTGTCCACGTGAATGAAACCGGGTTCCTATGTGGTCCTACAACCACTGACACTTGTCATTACCTAGAAGCAGCCACTAATTCATGGTTTGGTGGTTCAGCAGACCCAACGTTTGTTCTTTATGGCTCAGGACAAGGTACCGCTGGTAGAGATGCGCTGATTACATCTGATGCGACTATTTTGGGCCGTGGTGAATACAACAGCTATGCGGTAGTTGATTCTGTTGGCACATACGCTACTAATCCATGTGCGGTGACCGCAGCCCTAGCTTACGTTTCAAGCTACAAGGGCGTACAGATCGATGATTGGTATCTGCCAAATAGAGAGGAAATGGATGCCGTTAAGAACGCATACATCGCCGGAAGACTCACCGGTGCGTGGAATCTCAATTACTTCACTCGCTATTGGTTGTCCAACCAGTACTCAGGAGTCCACACCCACTACGGCGATGCTAGATATGAAAATACAGTCGGCCTCGATGGCTTGAGCAGCAGACAGTTGAATTCGACTTCAACTCAACCCGTAAGACCAGTTAGAGCCTTCTAAACGAAAAGAACGCTGCAAGGTTTACTTGCAGCGTTCTTTAGTTCTGGTGGGGTGTGCGGGACTTGAACCCGCGACCGACGGATTATGAGTCCGCTGCTCTAACCGGCTGAGCTAACACCCCGTGTGGTTTCTATTCTTCCATGCGCTTGATGGCCTTCTTGGCCCTGGTGACGGTCTTCCTGACACCCTTGCGCACTTGCTTGTCAACCTTCTTAGCTTGACGCTTCACATCGTCTCTAAGTTCTTCCAGACCATCCTTGATCTCATCCCCTAGGTCTGAAATCTTGCCTAAGGCTAAAAGCGTTTGCTTACGCATCCTAAGTTCAGCTCTTCTCACCGCAACGCTCAAACGACCAATTGGTTTCATGTATTCAGGCATGTTGTCATCGGTCTCACGTTTAGAACCTTCTTCAGATCTGTATAGACCTTCGAAGATAGCTAAGGTGCGCTTGATGTCATGGGACTGAATTAGGTGCAAAGAGTTCTCAGAAAGGCGATCAAGTTCCTTTTGATTTGCAGTTGCAATCTTTAGAAGAGCATTGCTGAAATCATCAACGTCATCTGGTTCAAAGAGATATCCATTGTCACCATTGTGAACTAGGTGTGGAAGTGCCATTGCGTTTGCTGCAACCACCGGTCTTCCCGAAGCCATAGCTTCCATGGTTGCAATTGATTGCAGTTCAGCGATTGAAGGCATGGCAAATACTGTTGCCTTCTCATATGCCAGAGGAAGTTCTTCTTCTGTGATGTGTCCTGAGAATGTAACCCGGCCAGCGATACCAAGCTCTGATGCTAGATCACCTAGGTATTTTCTCTGGTTGCCATCTCCAGCAATCTCAACATGGAAATCAATCTCTTTAGGCAATTTTGCAACTGCTCTCAGCAGATTGTGAATGTGCTTTTCCCAGTCCAAACGTCCAAGGAACAGAACTCGAAAAGGCTTGTTTGTGGTTGGAGTGTTGTTGGTGAACTTAGTTGCATCAATTCCACAGCTAATCGCCAATACATTTTCAATGCCAGCAGATTGTTCAAGTAATTGAGCTGCTCTTCTGGTTGGAGTAGTTACCTGGTCGAACCTGGAAAACACTCGACCACTGTCTTTCCAGAGTGCAGCGATGAAGCGCTTCTCTAAAAATTTAGGTAGTGGAAGATAGCGGAGCAGATTTTCGGGCATGAGGTGGTTGGTTGCAATGAGGTTGATGCCTCTTTCTTGGCCACTCTTAGCGAGAGCTCTACCCAAAGAAATGTGTGACTGTGAGTGGATTGCATCTGGTTGAAAACTATCCAGAATTGGATCTATCTTCTTCTTAAGTGTTAGCGGTGAAACAAACCTGAGGGTCTTGTGAATAATCAACTTACGTGACCTAAGTCGGTGAACTGTCATCTCAACACCATCGTGGGTTTCAGTGAAAGTTCCATAGTTCTTATCGATGGCGGGGGCAATGACGTGAACGTTATTGCCATTTCTAACTAATCCCCCGGCTAGACGTTCGGTGAAGCGAGCTGCACCGTTGATATCGGGTGGAAAAGTATCGGAAGCAATAAGAACCCTAAGTGGTTCTCCTGGATGTCTAATCGATTCAGCCAAGGCTAAATACCTGTCTTTTCTGTTGACATAAATTCAAAATGGGAGTCAATCTGACCGCAAGGCAAGTTTACCCGATAGGCGCTATTTTGAGGCAGTTGCACTCACCTGGGGATGCACCCTGGAAAGTAGGTAAACACCCATAACTGCCATTGCTCCAGAGCCTAGGAAGCCAAGCATGATAGGCAGTGGCGCATTCATGGCCTCATTCAAGATGATCACACCGATGCTCACAGCAATTAGTGGGTCAATGACGGTAAGGCCCGCTATGACCAGATCTGGCGGACCTGAGGCATAAGCGTTTTGAACAAACCAACCGCCAAGGAAGGCTGCGGCCAACATGCTCAGCAGTGCTAGCACCGTTAGAGAATCAGTTGCCCATTCAATATTTCCACTGACAATTCGGTTGAAGCCGTCTTGGTAGAAAAGTCTTTTCACAACCACACTGGTGAGGGTTGCCACGAACCCATACAGCACACCAGCACCGATGATGAAAGTCAGTGGTCGGAATTTACTCGCCCCACTGAAGAAGATGTAACTGAAGATTGCAATGAGTGAGATTGCTAACCCAAGGATTAGAAGCAGGCTATTGTCGTCAATTTCTGGTTCAACAGCAACTTGGTGAGCCATAATCACGAAAGCTCCAAGCCCTGCTGTACAGAGAGCAATTGCATAGACAGATGCTTGATTCAGTTTTGTTTTCGTAATTTTGGCATTCAGGATGGAAGTAATTACAAGAGCGATTGCTCCGATCGGTTGCACCAAGATAAGCGGAGCTAGCAACAGAGCAGTGAATTGGAGGACAAGAGCAAAAGCGGAAATGGCTAAACCGGTAACCCACCTAGGGTGCTTTAGCAGATCTAGGAGCTGCCTAAAGCTGACGTGGGATCTTCCAGAAAGCGCAGCCTTCTTCTGAATCCCAACAGCGTCGTTTTGTAATTGAGCCCCGATAGCGAGTGCGACTGCTGAAAGCAGTGCTAAACCAATCGCTATAACCTTCAAGGCTTCCCCACCTGTTCTTGTCTTCCTCTAAGCCTAGTGAAGCAGAGCCTGATTAGCCTTTAGGGTAAATTTGAGTAATGCCCATCAGACCCATAGTGATTACCGGTAATCCCGTATTACACACCAGAGCCCAAGAGGTTACAGAGTTCAATCAAGAGCTCAGAGACCTGGTTTCAGACATGTTTGAAACCATGGACGAAGCCCCAGGAGTGGGCTTAGCTGCCCCGCAGGTGGGCGTTGGGCTGAGAGTATTCGTCTACGACTGGGATGCCGAAGATGGCACCCCACAGCGTGGTGTGGTTATCAACCCGACACTTGAACTCTCTGAAACACCAACAGGTGAAGCAGACTGGGAATCTGAGAGCGAAGGCTGTCTAAGTGTGCCTGGTGAAAGATTCCCGCTTAGGAGGGCTGAACGAGCCGTTCTACAAGGTGTTGATCTCGAACAGAACCCAGTTCACATCGAAGCTGAAGGCTGGTTTGCCAGAATCTTCCAACACGAATTCGATCACTTAGATGGAACACTTTATGTTGACCGCCTTGCAGAACCTCACAAGTCCGATGTCGCCGGGATTATCAAAGAACGTGGTTGGGGTGTCCCTGACCAAAGTTGGCTACCAGGGCAAGACAAACTAGAGGGCTAAAGCACCCAGGTTGAACATCTTCAAAAGAAGCTGCGATCTGGTGTCTAACAACAATAGGTTCTGAACCTTAGCTAACGTCTGACGTACCTTTAGTTTTGGAACGTGGACAGCACTGGAAATTTGAGAATCGGTCTTTAGCTCACAGAAACCTTTGAGTACCTTGGCTTCTTTTTCATCTAAGGTATCCAGGGCAACAGACACCTGCTGGTACTCCTCTTGTGACAACTCAGGCTTAGGTAGTGATGGAAGCAACTCTCGTATTGCGTAATCGGCTATTTCATCCGCACATAGCTCAATCTTTGATATCAGCGACTGCATTCCATCGCTAACAAACACTGCATCAACTGCTCCAGCCTGAATCGCTTCAAGCCTTAGTTTCTCTTCACTGAACTGAGTTGCAATAATTATTCGACCAAAGGTTTGCTTTGAGATCTTGGCAAGTACGAACATAGTTCTGATGTATTCAAGCGCTGATTGACCTTCTAACCGAAGTTCAATTACTGCAACATCAAAGTTTATTTCTATTAATTCCGCTGGGGTCAACCCAAAGCCATCAGAATCGTGAATGACTTTGAGGTGTTTAGCAGTTGAGATAATTTCTCTTCTAGAAGATCTCAAAGCATCTGATCCCCCAACTAGAGCAACTCTTATATCTGCTGCCACTTAGTTAGTTGCTTTCCGATACTTAGCAATGTTTGGGAATGCAGCAGAAACTGTGAATCCAACACCTGGAACTTTGCCAAACTCGATAGCACCTTCGTAAAGAGCAGCTCTTTCCTGAAGAGCATTGAGGTTTGCTCCGGTTGGTCTTTCAACCAGTGCTCGGTGATCCTCTTGGGCGGTATATCCAGAGATTGCCTGCTCTAAACGGTTTCTAGTTTCTTCACCGTTGTCTTTGATAACCACCTGCATGGCATCTCCCTGCCAGATGAAATCAACATCGACTTCCGTTCCCTGAGGAGTGTGTTGCCTGATGTTCTCCAGCGAGTCGAAAACAATTCTGTATAGAACGAGTTCGGCACCATCATCAAGACTTAGCGGCTCACCGGTTAAGCGGTAGTTCACTCCATAACCAAACTCACGGTAACTGACAAATGTCTTTGGAAGATCTCTAAGTCCTGGTAGCGCTAGTGCTTTCACATCTTGAAGACCAAGTAGGTCGCTCAGGCGTCTGATTTCAGCATGAGCTTTCTTCACACCTTCAAAAATGTTTTCCAAGATTCTAGGTGCAACAGTTGGATCAGACTTTGCCGCATAAATGCCAGCTTCGGCCGAGGTCAGAGTCGCACTCACTTGCTCAAGCAGTAAATCATTCACATCTCTTGCAATCTCGAAGCGTCTATCCTGCTCTGCAAGAGATAACTGAGTTGTTGCAATTTCTCGTTCCAAGATTGCTCGATCGAAATCTGTTCCTACGTGAGTGATACGAGTGATAAGCAACCTGCCGAAGAACCAAGCGTTGGCGTTCACAGCAATCATGGCAACGAAACCTGCAGTAAAGATTACATACTTAGACTCAAGCGTTGGCAGTTCAATTCCATAGAAAGACCCACCAACCGGAAGAGTTATAAGCAACCAAACAAAAGATGCGATACCCATAACCACATTGAGTGCGTATCCAACTCTTCGCTGCAACTTTGTTCCATATGCAGCTAGAACCAAGAGGCTAAAAGTTGCTAGCAACTGAGCTAACTGAGGGTCTAGATCGAGGAACTGTGGAGTCAAGATTCCAACTGAGAATAATGCGATAGAAAGCCAAGGCAAGGCTCTTGAGAATGCTACGGAACTAACCAGAAGCAAGGTTGCAGGTAATGTATCGATTCCTTGGAAGAGATAATCGCTAACCCCAAAGACAACAAGTGCGATAAGGGCTAAACAAATGGTTGGGAGCCATTTCTGGTCTCTGATCCAGAGAAACATGGGCTCCTCCAAAGTTGGGACTTATATGGCTCCCCGGCTTGGACTCGAACCAAGAACCTATCGGTTAACAGCCGATTGCTCTGCCAATTGAGCTACCGAGGAATATTGCTTTAGGCAACCTGAATACTTTACCAAAAACTATGGGATGCCGCTAACACTAGGTATTAGTAACCAAGTTCTGGGTCAACTAGCCCTACCCAGTCCCCTAAACCCTGATAAGCGGCCAGATTCTCCTTGATACGAATGGAGAACATCCTGATGACCTGTGCATTGGTATCGGCCGTGTGAGGGGTGATTATGACGTTCTGTGCCTCCCAGAGTGCATGACCATCGGGTAGTGGCTCTGGGTCAGTCACATCCACCCCAGCCCCTGCAATCAGACCTGCATTTAGGGCAACCACTAGGTCATCCGTTACAACAATCGGCCCCCTAGCAATGTTGATGAAATAGGCAGTGGGCTTGAACTTAGCGAACCTATCTAGGTTGAATAAACCCCTAGTTTTATCTGTCAGGGAACAGGCTAAAAAGACGAAGTCTGCCTCAGGAAGAGCTTCATTAAGAGACTCTAAACCTAGGACTACATCAGCTCCTGCCAATGGCTGAACCTGGTTTCTAACTACGGTGATCTTTGAACGGAATGGTTTTAGTAAACCGATTAGTTCTTCAGTAATGCCACCGGCACCAACAATCAAAACATTGGCGTCATACAAAGAGTCGGCGAACTTCCTGCCCCAGCTCTTTGCTCGAACACGCTCAGGTATTACTCGGGCTAGAGACAGCGCTAAAGTCAAAGCGTGTTCAGCTACCGGTTCACGGTATGAACCCTTTGCACAAGCAAATCGAACGGGTGCCGAAAGCACTTCGGTAAAAGCATCCACCCCCGCAAACGGTAATTGAACAAAAGTGAGCTGCGGATTACTAGCAATAGCATCAGCTAAACCTTTAGGGTTCGCATAATCTGTCCAAATCAGAGCACCAACTGATTCATCCAGTTTGGAAACCAAGCAGCCAGATTGAATTACAGCTTCTTCATAGGCAGGAAAAGATTTAGGTTCTATCGCAACCTTCTTTAGATCGATACTCACTCTATGGACCTAATCTGACCCTCTAGAACAACCAATGCCTGCTGAATGCGATTGTGCTCATCTGGTTGAGCTTCAACATCCAATGAACCAAGAGCCGCAACAAGTGCACTCTTCTGCCTCATCATTATCTTCTTGCGTGCAGAGTTCACCACGCTTAGAGCATATTCATTTAGTTGCTCTGCATCTCTGATCGGTAATTCTTTGGCTGCTAACTGACGAAGTAGATTATGCAGCACTTCTGGAGTCTTAGAAACAATCTGGGTGAACCAGTCAGCTTGCTTTAACGATGCGATTGACTGAGCGGCAGCGTCTGCAATAACCACATACGCAGGTGTTGCAAACATCTGTTGGCAAATAAGCAAAACACCTTCTTCAGTAAGCGAAGTTGGTGCTTGCAAAATAACTGCGAGGACTTCTTGTTCGAGCCTGGTGTTTGGATCATTCAAATTGGGTGCAGGGAACTCTGGTGCATCCTCAGGAAGTGGTGGCTCACCTGGGTCGATGTCCATTCCACGTCTAGCTCCGGCAACTGCGGAGCTTCTAAGTTTTGCTACTTCAGCTGAAAGAAGGCGGTTGATTTCATCGCTACCAAGTTGTACCTTGCCAGCAAGAATTCGAACATATTCTTCTCTTGCCCCTAGATCAGAAATCTTAGTTAGGACGCTAACAGCTGCAGTTGCCGCAGATAACCTGCCTGGGTATGAAGTTAGATCGTGACCTGAAATCTTTTGGTCTAAAGCAAACTCATAGATTGGTCTTTTAGTTTCAATCATCTGAAGCACTGCGCTATCACCTCTGCTGATTCTTAGATCACAAGGGTCAAGCCCCTCTGGTCCAACCGCAACGAAAGTGCTGGCGATGAACTTCCCGGAACTCTCAAAAGCTCTCATCGCAGCTTTCTGACCAGCTGCATCAGGATCGAAAGTAAAGATCACTTGAGCAGGTGCATCACTAGAGCCAAAGAGTTGGTTGATTCTTCTAATGTGGTCATCACCAAAAGCAGTTCCACAAGTAGCAACTGCTGTTGTGATACCAGCAAGGTGACAGGCCATCACATCTGTATAACCTTCAACGACAACTACTTGACGCTTAGACGCTATGTCTTTCTTAGCAAGATCTAAACCGTAGAGAACCTGGGATTTGTGATAGACCGGTGTCTCTCCAGTGTTGATGTATTTAGCCAGCGGATCATCTTCGTAAATCTTTCGTGCACCGAAGCCAATTACAGAGTTCGTTGCATCCCTAATCGGCCAGACCAGTCTTCCTCTGAACTTGTCGTAGCTCTTGCCCTCTTTAGAGACAACAAGGTCTACCTTGACTAGTTCTTCCTCAGTAAAACCCTGAGCCTTTAGGGCATCCCCAAGACCATTCCAGCCTTTAGGTGCATAACCCAAGCCAAAGTGAACAGAGGCTGCTTGATCAAATTTTCTCTGGGTTAGAAACTCTCTAGCAGTTTGAGCTTCAGGAGTATCTAACTGCTGCTGGAAGTATTTTGCTGCCGCTTCGTTAGCAGCTAGCAACCTGGCACGATTGACTCCCTCATCTCTTCCAGAACCAGCCTCGTAGGTGATTTGGTAAGAGATCTTGGCAGCACACTTCTCAACAGCTTCGTAAAAAGTAATGTTTTCTAGCTTTTGTAGGAACTTGTATACATCGCCACCTTCGCCACAACCAAAGCAGTGGTAAAAACCTTGATCAGGGCGGACGTTAAACGAAGGTGACTTCTCATCATGGAAAGGACATAAACCTTTTAACGAACCAACACTTGCTCCCTTCAGCTGAACATACTCCCCAACTATGTCTGCGATGTTGGTGCGGTGTTTAATAGCCTCGATATCTCGAGGTGGAATTCTGCCTGCCATTAGAAGCTTCTTCGCTTCGAGCCAATAAGTCCGTTATGCAGTTTCAGTGCAGCAGCATCCGTGAATACTGCAATCTGATCAACAATCACTCTGTGCTTCTGCACTTCATCTTTAGCATTAGCCCAGGCGATTCTCGAGAATGGGTCTAGGTATTCACCATTAGTAGCAAGTAGTTCATCTGCAAGTTCAATTAGAAGTACTCGCTGCCACTCGTAGTATGTCTGTCTATCTCTTGCTGACATTAGGAAGTATGAAACCAAACCCTTGAAGATGGCTATCTCTGCTTCAACCTCTGGTGGCACGACAACATCTGCTGCGTATCTTGCAAAGGTAGAACCAGGGTTGCTAGCAAAGGTTGCTTCAGTTGTTCTAGAAACAAATGAGCCAATCACGTTAGAGGTTAGATTCTTCAACTGACCGGCTTGGCTTGGTTCACCCTGCCAAGTGTTTAGCCAGAACTGATTACTCTGCAGTCTGTTCATTGCTGAAACCAGTTCATGTCTAGGAATACGATTACCATTCCAGCGTTCAATCTCAGTGACGATTGCATCCTCATTAGCTTGAACAGTAAGTTCTTCAAGCTGAATAAAGCCCTCTACGATTGCATCTTCGAAGTCGTGCACTGAATAAGCGACGTCATCAGAGAAGTCCATAATCTGTGCTTCAAAGCACTTCAAACGATCTGGCGCTCCATTTCTGATCCAGTTGAAAATAGGAACATCATCTTCGTAGACACCGAACTTCACTGACCTGTCTGCTCCAGTGTCATTCACTGCAAACTCTCTAGTCCAAGGATATTTACAGCAAGCATCCAAGGTTGCTCTGGTTAGATTCAATCCAAAAGACTGTCCGCTTGAGTCATAAACCTTCTGCTCGATACGGGTAATCAACCTCAGGGTTTGAGCGTTGCCTTCAAAGCCACCAAAATCCTGTGACCACTCATTCAGTGCTTTCTCACCGTTGTGACCAAAAGGTGGATGACCTAGGTCGTGAGCCAAGCAAGCAGTGTCAACAACATCTGGATCAATTCCAAACTCGACGGCCATCTCGCGCCCAACTTGAGCAACTTCCAAAGAGTGAGTTAGCCGTGTTCTAGCAAAGTCTCCAGCTCCTGGTGCTAGAACCTGAGTCTTTGCTCCAAGTCTTCTTAGCGCTGATGAGTGGGTAACTCTCGCTCTGTCTCTAGCAAATTCAGTTCTAGCACTTCTACTGGTACCACTCTCGGTAAGGAATCTTTCACGATCAAAGTCGCTGTATTCAGCCATGTCTGATCATCCTCCCGATACCGATAGTTCTGCTTCTAAGAGCACTTTACGCTGGTCTCCCTGAAGTTCTCTTGATTGCAACCAATTCTCTGGCAGAGCACAGACTTTAGCTCCCCCTAGGCGTCCTCTCGGACCTTCGGCTAGCTCACCTGGGTATGGAGCAGACCAGTCGATAGTCCCCAAAATATCATCCATCTGCTGAAGTGATTCAACCTGAGCAAGTGATGCTCTGAACTCTCCACCAACTGGATAACCCTTGAAATACCAGGCAACGTGTTTTCTAATGTCTCGACAGGCTCGCTCTTCAGATTCAAAGAACTCAACCAGTAACTCTGCATGCTTCTTGAATGCCGTCGCAACTTGGCCAAGGTTTGGTTGGACTGGATCAATGGCTGCATCAGAGTTTGGGTTCTTCGCATACTCTTCAAAAGCTGCCTGCAGGTCAGCAAAAAGCCAAGGTCTACCTAGGCAGCCTCTACCAACAACTACTCCATTGCAGCCAGTTTCACGCATCATTCTGATGGCATCTCCTGCAGACCAAATGTCACCATTGCCTAGCACTTGAACATCACTGAGCGAGTTCTTTAGCTCTGCAATCGCTGACCAGTCAGCGTTACCTGAGTAATACTCGGATGCGGTTCTAGCGTGCAGTGCAACTGCTGCAACACCGGCATCTCTAGCTGCTTTTCCTGCATCCAAAAAAGTTAGGTGATCCGCGTCAATACCTTTACGCATCTTGACTGTCACTGGAATATCTCCAGCGGCTCTAACAGCGGCATTCACAATTGCAGAGAACAGATCTTGCTTATAAGGAAGCGCTGCCCCACCACCTTTACGCGTGACTTTAGGAACAGGGCAACCAAAGTTCAAGTCAATGTGATCTGCTCTATCTTCAGCCACCAGCATTGTTACTGCCTCTGCAATTGTCTTTGGATCAACTCCGTAGAGCTGAACAGATCTGGTTCCTTCACTCTCGTGATGCCCGATAAGTCGCATTGACTCTTCAGTTCTTTCCACTAGAGCACGAGAGGTCACCATCTCAGATACGTATAACCCACCACCATACTCACGACATAGCCTTCTGAAGGCGGTGTTGGTTATCCCTGCCATCGGGGCTAAGACGACAGGAATGCTTATCGCAATCTCGCCATACTGAAGTGCTGGTGTATTCACGTTAGGTTATTTGACTAGCTTCTCAGCCAAGTATCCGCGGAGTTTATCTAGCGATACTCTCTCCTGAGCCATGGTGTCTCGTTCACGAACTGTCACAGCTTGATCCTCAAGAGAATCAAAGTCGACAGTCACACAGAACGGAGTTCCGATCTCATCCTGACGACGGTATCTTCTACCAATGGCACCAGAGTCATCAAACTCAATGTTCCAATGTCCACGAAGATCTTGAGCTAGGTTCTTAGCAACTGGCGATAGATCTTCGTTACGTGAAAGCGGAAGAACCGCGACCTTTACCGGTGCTAGTCGATAGTCCAAACGCAGAACAGTTCTCACATCAACACCGCCCTTGGTGTTAGGTGCTTCATCTTCAGCATAGGCATCAACTAGGAATGCCATAAGTGAACGGGTAAGACCAGCAGCTGGTTCAATCACGTAAGGAGTCCAACGCTCACCCTTAGCCTGATCGAAGTATGAAAGGTCAACACCTGATTCACGAGAGTGGGTAGTTAGGTCAAAGTCTGTTCGGTTAGCAATACCTTCTAGCTCACCAAACTCTGAACCTTGGAAACCGAACTTGTATTCAATGTCAACTGTTCGCTTGGAATAGTGTGAAAGCTTTTCCTTCGGGTGTTCAAACAAACGAAGGTTATCTTTATCGATACCTAGATCTAAATACCAGTTCAGTCTTTCGTTGATCCAGTAGTCGTGCCAAGTTTCATCTGTTCCTGGCTCAACAAAGAATTCCATTTCCATCTGTTCGAACTCTCTAGTCCTAAAGATGAAGTTACCTGGGGTGATTTCGTTTCTGAATGACTTACCGATTTGACCAATGCCGAATGGTGGCTTCATTCTTGAAGCCCCTAGCACATTGGCAAAGTTCACAAAGATACCCTGAGCTGTTTCAGGGCGCAGATAGTGCAGTCCAGACTCATCCTCAACTGGACCTAGATAGGTCTTTAGAAGTCCATTGAATAGCTTAGGTTCGGTCCAAGTTTCTTTGCCACCACAGTTAGGGCAGGCAATTTCACTCATTGAAGAAGGTGCTCTGCCCTTCTTCTCTTCAAATGCTTCTTCTAGGTGATCAGCTCTAAATCTCTTGTGACAAGAGGTGCACTCAATTAGTGGGTCAACGAACTCTTTGACGTGACCTGAAGATTCCCAGACCTTGCGAGGAAGGATTACCGAGCTATCTAGACCTACGATGTCTTCACGGGAGTTTACGATTGCTCGCCACCACTGGCGTTTGATGTTCTCTTTGAGTTCGACTCCCAAAGGTCCGTAATCCCAGGCAGAACGTGTTCCACCGTAGATTTCACCTGCTGGAAAGACAAAACCTCTGCGCTTAGCGAGAGAAATGACTGAGTCAAGACGTGTTGGGGTGGCCATTGTTGCTCCCTATTGTTTAGCGCCGTTGGCTTACGGTGCTAGATAAGTTTAGCCTGAGCGCTTGGCTTTCTTAGGCTTGTCCACTGCCCCACCGAAGCGTCTATTGCGCTTGGCATACTGCTCGATAGCTCCCCAGAGGTGCTCTCTATTGAAGTCTGGCCACAGGACATCAAGGAAGACGAACTCAGCGTACGCAGATTGCCAAAGCAGGAAGTTGCTGATGCGCTGCTCCCCACTAGAACGAATGAAGAGGTCAACATCGGGCAGGTTCTTAGTCAGCAAATACTTCTGGATGGTCTTCTCAGTGACCTTACCTTTGAGTTTGCCTGAGTTACTGTCTTCGACAATCTGATTGACAGCATCGAGGATTTCGATTCTTGAGCCATAGTTCACACACATTGTGAAGGTAAGGCCGGTGTTCTTTGCGGTGAGCTTTTCAGCTGTCAGCAGTTCATCAATAACAGTTGGCCAAAGCTTAGGCCTTCTACCTGCCCAGCGGATCTTCACATTCCAACCGTTTAGCTGATCTCTTCTACGTCTGAGCACTTCTCGGTTGTAGTTCATTAGGAACTTAACCTCATCTGGAGATCTCTTCCAGTTCTCAGTTGAGAAAGCAAAAACTGTTAAATACTTCACTCCGGCTTTGATTGCGCCTTCAATAACATCCATTAGAGCTGCTTCACCGGCACGGTGACCTTCGACTCTAGTGAGACCTCTGGCATTAGCCCAGCGACCATTACCATCCATAACGATGGCAATGTGCTCTGGGACATCAGAGAACTTCTTACTCACATGCGCTCCAAGTGATTCATCGACTTCAAACCTCGATCAATATGCCATTGACTGTATGCACTTACGATAGCCGATGCAGAAGACCTAGCCTGCTCCGTGGCTGCCTCAACATGCTCCCACTCACCGGAAAGCAATGCTCCCAGCAACACAGTTACCTCTTTATTAATAATCGCTGCCCCTGGAGGCATACAAGAATCACAGACGACACCACCGGTTTGAATAACGAATGCCTGATGCGGTCCTGCCATATTGCACCCTGTGCAATCAGCAAAGTTAGGAGCCCAACCAGCAACAGCTAAAGCTCTAAGCAGATAGCTATCAAGAATCTGTTCCGGCTTATGTTCTTTGTTTGCTAGAGATCTAAGCCCACCAACAAGAAGCAAATACTGCTGAGTTGCTCGCTCATCTCCGGTAAGCCTCATTGCTGTCTCTGCCATGACATTGGCAACAGTGAAAGAACCATAGTCATCAGATATTGCAGAACCGTATGCACCAATGGATTCAACCTGGGTTACGGTATCTAGATTTCTACCTTCGTAGAACTGGATGTCCGCAACCATGAATGGTTCAAGTCTTGAGCCAATCTTTGAGGCAGTTCTTCTAACCCCTTTAGCAACAGCTCTAACTTGACCGTGATAACGAGTGAGCAGAGTGACAATACGATCTGCTTCACCCAGTTTGTGGGTACGCAGAACAACTGCTTCATCTCGATAGGTTGGCACTATTCAAGTATTACCGCACAGCGCGGTTAACCGCTGAAATGACAGCCTTGAGTGAGGCATTAGATATATCGCCATCAATTCCAACACCCCAGAGGGTGTGACCTGCAACGGAGAGCTCGATATAGGCAGCAGCCAGAGCATCGCTAGATGCGCCTAGCGTGTGCTCGGTGTAATCCAGTAGTTGAACAGAGATGCCCTGTTTCTTAAGGATTTCAAGGAAAGCTGAGATAGGTCCGTTACCGGTGCCATGAACTTCTTTCTCCTCTGCCCCATCTCTAAGGACAACATCAAGATCGACTACCCCATCCATTTCAGATGTAGTGCGCATCTTCTTCAGTTCAAAGCGACCCCACTTCTGGGCATCGTCCTTAGATGGCAAATACTCATCGGTAAAAATTGCCCAAAGAGCAGCTGATGTTACTTCGCCACCTTCTGAGTCAGTCTTGTTCTGGACAACCCTGGAGAACTCAATCTGCAATCTTCTTGGTAGGTCAAGGTTGTGATCGCTCTTTAGTAGATAGGCAACTCCACCCTTACCAGACTGTGAGTTAACTCGAATAACAGCTTCGTAGGATCTACCAACATCTTTAGGGTCAATTGGTAGGTAAGGAACAGCCCAGACTAGCGACTCTTGATCGACATTAGAAGCAACTGCTTCAGCAGCCATCTTCTCAAAGCCCTTCTTAATAGCATCCTGGTGTGAACCAGAGAAAGCTGTGTATACGAGGTCTCCACCATATGGTGCTCTTTCGTGAACACGAAGCTGATTACAGTATTCGACTGTTCTCTTGATTTCATCAAGGTTGCTGAAATCAATCTCAGGATCAACACCTTGGCTAAATAGGTTTAGACCTAGGGTGATTAGATCTACGTTTCCGGTTCTTTCACCGTTACCGAATAGACAACCTTCGATTCGGTCTGCTCCTGCCATGTATCCAAGTTCAGCAGCTGCAACAGCTGTTCCTCTGTCGTTGTGTGGGTGAAGCGAAAGCAATACTGAATCACGACGAGCCAAGTGTCTAGACATCCACTCAATGGAGTCTGCATATACATTCGGAGTTGCCATCTCAACGGTTGCAGGTAAGTTGATGATCATCTTGTGATCAGGAGTTGGCTGGAACGCTTCAATTACTGCATTACAAACCTCAAGAGCGAACTCAAGTTCAGTGCCGGTGTATGACTCAGGAGAATATTCGTAATGCACGATGGTTTCAGGAACGGATTTCTCCATCTCTAGACACTTCTTAGCTCCAGCTAGAGCAATGTCAATTACGCCCTGTTTGTCAGCATTGAAAACAACTCTTCTTTGAAGAACTGAGGTCGAGTTATACAAGTGCACAATAGCTCGGTGAGAACCTTTGATTGATTCATAGGTTCTCTCGATTAGGTGATCTCTTGCCTGAGTAAGAACCTGAATGGTGACATCCTCAGGTATGTGTCCACCTTCGATTAATTCTCTAACGAAATCAAAGTCAGTTTGGCTAGCTGAAGGGAAACCAACTTCGATTTCCTTGTATCCCATGTTCACTAGCAATTGGAACATCTTCATCTTGCGCTCAGGGCTCATTGGATCGATAAGAGCTTGGTTACCGTCTCTTAGGTCAACAGCACACCAGTGCGGTGCTTTAGTGATTCTCTTCGTTGGCCAAGTACGGTCTGGTAGTTCAACAGTGATCTGCTCATGGAACGGCAAATACTTGTGGATTGGCATTGTTGATGGTTTTTGATTGTTCTTCATGGTCTCTCCTAGAAACCCAGGGTTCTCTTGCCTTCTTTGGCAATAAAAGCGGTGAATGGGGGATATCCGGTCAAGCAAACTGCACCGCGACGGGGAGGGCCGGTTGTTTAGGCCTCGTCGCGGCTATTAAGCAGGAGTGCGAAGAACATAAACCTAGGCTAACACAGCCTTACATTCCCAAGCGACCCAGTTGTTTAGGGTCTCTCTGCCAATCAGGTGCTACCTTCACATGAATTCTGAGCATCACCTTGTGACCTAGAAGCTTCTCGATCTCAACCCTGGCCTCAGAGCCAATCTGCTTGAGCCTAGAGCCACCCTTGCCGATAACAATAGCCTTTTGGCTATCTCTTTCCACCCAAAGATTGGCGTGGATGTCAAAGATGTTGGAATCTTCTCTCTTACCCATCTCGTCAATGGTCACAGCCAGAGAGTGCGGAAGTTCTTCTCTTGAGTCTTCTAGAGAGGCTTCTCTGATGAGCTCACAGATGCGTTCTTCTAGGGTTTCCTCAGTTGCCATGTCCGTTGGGTATAGCGCTTTAGAGACAGGAAGCAGAGTACCTAGAACCTCTTTGAGTTCATCTAGCTGCTCCCCTGAAACAGCGCTAACCGGAATGATGGCAGCCCATTCACGAAGTTCAGAGACCGCAACTAACTGCTTTGCTAGCGCATCTCTCGAAACCGTTTCACTCTTAGTAACGAGGGCAACCAACTTAGCTCTGCGGTATGCACCAATCTGTTCGTTGATGAAAGCATCCCCTGGGCCTATCTTCTCGTTAGCAGGAATGCATAACCCGATGACATCAACTTCACCAAGGGTGTTTTCAACTAGGTGATTAAGTCTTTGACCGAGGAGTGTTCTAGGTCTGTGTAGTCCTGGAGTGTCAACCAAGATGATTTGCGCTCTCTCGGTGTTTACGATTCCTCGGATAGCCCTACGGGTTGTCTGTGGCTTGGAAGAAGTGATGGCAATCTTCTCCCCTACTAAAGCATTGGTGAGAGTTGACTTACCTACGTTTGGTCTTCCAACAAAGGTTGCAAAGCCTGATCTAAATTCGCTCAGTCGCCATCTACTTCGAAAGCAGCTCTAGCTGCAATTAGGTCTTCGGTCATGCGAACAAGTGCAGTCATAACTCTCTTACGTCTTCCTTCAATTCGTTCAACCTTTATCTCAAGTCCAGAGAATTCAATCTGATCTGAACGCCCAGGTAATCTTCCAAGGACTTTAGCTAGAAGACCACCGACACTGTCAACATCTTCATCTTCTAGTTCAATCTCGAAGTGTTCACCAAGTTCTTCCAAACCTAGCCTTGCACTAACCCTAACCCAGCCATCCTCTAGCACTTCAACATCAGGTAGGTCATTGTCATACTCATCAGAGATGTTTCCAACAATCTCTTCGATGACATCTTCCATTGTGACTAGACCCGCAACCCCACCGTATTCATCAACGATTAATGCAATGTGTGTTGAGGACTTCTGCATCTCCTGAAGTAGATCATCAACCGGCTTGCTCTCTGGAATAAAGATTGCACCTCTTGAAACTTCGATGCTCTTTAGGCTTGCTGCCTTATCAGGGTTCTCATGAATAAGTCGAGCAACGTCCTTGATGTAGAGAACACCTTTGACATCATCAAGATTCTTACCGATAACCGGAAGTCTTGAGAAGCCGTATCTAAAGAAAGCAGTCATTGACTCTTGGAGCGAAGCTTCAGCTGAGATAACTGCCATATCGATTCTTGGCACCATGATTTCTCGAGCAATGGTTTCAGATAGCTCTTCTACGGAATCAATAAGTTCCTGTTCAAACTCTGCTGTTTCTTCAACTGGCAGTGATAGCGGAGTGAAGAGAATGTTGATTGAACGAATAATTGGGGCAAGTATCTTTAGAACTCTTCTACCGAAGGCGTGCTTGCCAACAGTCTTACCAACCACCTGAATTAAGAGCACTAAACCAAGAACTATTAGCAATGAGAATATTGCGACCACATACCAATTGAATCTTCCAGGTGTGAAGGATTGGCTAACTACTATTCCAAAGACACCCACCAGTGCTGTTCTGGTGAAGGAAATGCCGTCAGTTGATCTGTCATCTTCGTCATTGAGACGGATGGCAGCTTCAGCAACTGCTAGAAGTAAGGTGATCAGTGCAAGTAATACTGCAATAACTATGGCGAGGATTAGCATCTAGCGAGAATCCTCCGCGCTCTTTAAATACTCTCTGACGATCTCCTGCTGAAGTGCGAACATTTCCTTCTCTTCTTCCTTCTCGGCATGGTCATAGCCCAGAAGATGCAGGATTGAATGCGCAACCAGGATAAGTGTTTCCTGAAGTTCGGAGTGACCTGCTGTAACAGCCTGCTTTTTAGCAACCTGAGGGCAGAGCACGATTAGGCCTAAGTGACCAGCTGGAGTTAGCGAATTGGGTTTACCTGGTCTTAGTCCATCAATAGGTTGAGAGAGGACATCGGTAGGTCCACTCTCCTGCATCCAGTCGAGATGGTATGACTCCATTACATTCTCATCAACTAGCAAGATCTCAATGTCAGCTGCAGGATCAATGTGCATCTTGGCTAGAGCAAAATCAGCAAGATTCAGAATCTCTTCAAGAGGAGCCTCGACTCCAGACTCGTTTTCTATTTCAATACTCATCGACTTGAACCCTTATTTATCTTCTGGTTAGCCTTAGCTTCGAACTTGGCATAGGCATCTACGATTCTTCCAACCAGCGAGTGTCTAACTACATCTGAAGAATCTAATTGGCAGAACTTCATGTCATCAACGTTAGTCAGGATGCTGGTAGCGACCTTCAAACCTGAATTACCTGTTGGTAAATCAATCTGAGTCACATCTCCGGTTACAACCATCTTTGAGTTAAAACCGAGACGGGTTAGGAACATCTTCATTTGCTCAGGTGTAGTGTTCTGAGCTTCATCCAAAATGATGAAGGAATCATTTAAAGTCCTGCCGCGCATAAAAGCTAACGGAGCAACTTCAATGGTTCCAGTAGCCATCAGCTTTGGAACCAACTCAGGATCCATCATTTCGTGCAGTGCATCAAAGAGTGGTCTCAAGTAAGGGTCAATCTTGTCGGTGAGTGTGCCAGGCAGGAAACCTAGTCGCTCACCTGCTTCAACAGCAGGACGAGTAAGAATGATCCGGCTAACTTCTTTACGCTGCAAAGCTTGAACTGCCTTAGCCATTGCTAAGTAAGTTTTACCAGTTCCGGCAGGACCTATTCCAAAGACAATGGTGTTCTCGTCAATAGCATCAACATAGTTCTTCTGGTTTATGGTCTTAGGTCTTATGCTCTTTCCCTTTGAAGAGAGAATGCTTTGACTTAGCATCTGAGCTGGAGAAAGTGACTGTTCAATCACTTTTGCACTTCTAGCAATATCCGCTGGAACTAGAGCAACACCCTTTAGCGATAACCCAATAGCTTCATCGATAAGTTTCTTGGCAGCGAATACTTCGCTCTCTGCTCCGCTCAAGGTAACTTCATTGCCTCTTACTAAAACACTGACTTCTGGGTGAGAAGCCTCAACCGAACGAAGAAGAGAATCTTCAGTGCCAAAGATTGCGACAGGGTCGACTTCGGTTATAGAGAAACTTAGAGTGGTCTGGTTTGACTTAGGAAGTTTTGGCAAGTTATGCCCTCGGAGTAGTTGAAGTGATGTGGGCATGCGCGTGGAAGACGGTTTGTCCTGCTTCAGCACCGGTGTTGAACTGAAGCCTGAATGAACCAGTTGAAGTTAGTTCGGCAACTCGAACACCAAGTTGTATGACATCGGCTAATACAGCTGCATCTGAGACAGCAAGTTCGGCAACATCGGTGTAATGAACACGTGGCACGACTAGTACGTGAACCGGTTGTCTAGGTGAAATGTCATTGAAGGCAACAGCATGTTCTGATTCAGCTACGAAAGTTGCTGGTAGCTCACCCTTGGTGATCTTGCAAAAAATACAATCCAATGAAAACTCCTCTTGGTCTAAGTTTAGGCTCTGGCCATTACCTGAGAGTTAATGCTGCAATAACCGCAGGACCGGCTGTTGAAGTTCTCAACACATTAGCCCCTAGAGATACCAGTTCTGCTCCAGCAGCCTGCAAAAGCTCTAGTTCACTGGCTTCGATACCACCCTCAGGACCAACCACGAGCGCAATAGAACCAAGCTTTGGAACTGTTATCTGAGAGAGCAACTTAGTTGCTGTGGTGTCTAAGACCAATACCAGGTCATATCCCCCCAAAGCCTTAGCCAAAGCTGCGGTTGAAAGCGAGGACTGAACTTCTGGCCAAAAGGCCCTCAAACTTTGCTTACCGGCTTCATTGACTATCTGCTGCCAACGAGCTCTGCCCTTAACTTCCTTTTGGCTATCCCAGCGACTAACGCTTCGACTTGCCTGCCAAGGAATAACTGCTGAGACTCCAAGTTCGGTTGCTGCTTGAATGGCAAGTTCATCACGATCACCTTTAGCTAAAGCCTGGACAAGAGTGATTTCAAGGGCTGGCTTAGACTCGTGAATTACTTCCGTAACTGAAAGCTCAAGTGCAGCTGAAGTAGTGGCAAGAACTGTTCCTCTAACTCGTGTGCCAAAACCATCAGTTAACTGAATAGCTTCGCCAACCTGCATTCTTCTAACTGACACTGCATGCTTAGCTTCCGAACCAGATAAAACTGCAGTTGAACCAACGGCTGTTGATTTGATGTTTTCACTATAGAAAAGTGGTTCAACCATTAGCGTCTACGTCCACGACCAAAGGTGCCTTGGTTTAGTTTCGCTAGGTGTGCTTTATCTCCCTTTCGAAGTTCAGATAACTTTTTGAAGAGTTCCTTCTCTTTCGCGTCAATCTTGCTTGGGGTCTGCACCTGAATACGGATATGGAGATCTCCCCTGCCGTTATGTCTTAGATGCTTGATGCCCTTGCCCTTGAGGGTGACAATATCACCGCTCTGTGATCCTGCTTTGATTTCAACATCTTGGGAACCATCGAATGTCTCAATTGATATCACAGTTCCTAGAACTGCATCGTGTAACGGTATTTCAAGAGTTGCACTGAGATCATCACCGTCACGTTCGTAGTGTTCATCTGCACAAACGCTTATCTCTACGTATATGTCTCCCGCAGGACCTCCTGCGAAGCCAACTTCACCTTGACCGGTTAGCTGAAGTCTTAGCCCGTGTTCAACGCCACCAGGAATGTTCAGATCCAGTGTCCTTCGCGCTCTGGTTCTTCCCTGACCACGGCAGTCAACACAAGGATCTGGAATAGTTTGACCATAACCACGACATGAACCACAGGGAGCAGAGGTAACAACGTTTCCTAGCAGCGATCTAACTTGACGTTGAATCTGTCCTGAACCATGACAGATGTCACATACCTTGGCAGTGGTACCAGGTCTTGCTGTAGTTCCAAGACAGGTAGCGCAAGTAACTGCTGTATCAATCTCAATCTGCTTCTCAACACCTGTGACTACTTCAGCAAGGCTTAGCTCAACTCTTAGCAGTGCATCCTGACCACGTTCCGCCATCTGGCGAGGACCGCGTTGCCCACTACCAAAAAAGTTCTCAAAGATGTCTCCGAAGCCAAACCCACCCATATCTCCAAATGGATTGTTACCGCCCATGTCGTATTGCTGACGAGATTGTGGATCACTTAGAACTTCGTAAGCGTGAGTGACAAGCTTGAATCGCTCTTGCTCTTCATCAGAAGGGTTCATGTCCGGGTGTAGTTGGCGAGCTAGCTTGCGATACGCCTTCTTGATCTCTTCTTGGCTAGCGTTACGCTCAACACCTAACACTTCATAGTGATCAGCCATTATTCCTCAATGTCTTTGGATAGTAGATGGGCTAGAGCAAGCACTGCAGCTAGGTTCTTTGAATAGTTCATTCGGGTTGGACCTACCAGTGCCACCTTGGCAAGTTCTTGACCTTGATCTGTGTAGGAAGAAAGCAGAAGTGAACTGTTGCTTAGTTCAACAACACTGTTTTCTGAACCGATAATTGCTTTAGGTTGGACTGATTCAACTTTCGAAAGGAAATCAAACAAGTCTTTTTGTTGATCTAAAGTTTCAAGCAAAGATGGCAGGCCACCGGCAAACTGATCTTCGTTTCGAACCAGGTTAGTAGCGCCAGCGAAAGCAATCTTGTCTTGACGGTTGCTATCGATAAGAACTAACACTCCTTCAAAAACCTTCTGCATGATCGCTTTGTCAGCACTAGCAACAGTCTCTAAAGACTTCTTTAGTAGTGCGGGCAAATCATCAATCAAAACACCTGTTGCGACAGCATTAACTTTGCTTCTAATTTGGTGAAGTTGATCTTCAGAGACTTCCACTGGAAAAACCACTATGTGCTGTTGAATGCGTTCTGATTCCGTAATCAGGATCACCAGAGCTCGGTTAGTAGATACCTTGACTAACTCAATGGCTCTAACCAAAACACTGTTTAGGTTTGGATATTGAATCACGGCTGCTTCACCTGTTGCTTTAGCGAGTAGTTGAGCTGAAGTCTCTAGACGTTCATCCAGGTCGGTCAGTTGATCGAGAGTCTTAGAAAACTGCTTTCTCAGTTCTGAGAAGCTCTTTCTAATCTCAACTGATTCAGCTTCTGCCTGAATCAATTGATCTACAAACACTCGGTAGCCCTTGTCGGTTGGGATACGTCCAGAAGAGGTGTGCGGGGCTGTGATGTATCCCTCTTCTTCAAGGGCAGCCATGTCGTTTCTTATGGTTGCGCTAGAAACACCGAAGTTGTGTCTTTCAACTAGAGACTTAGAGGCAACGGGTTCATTGGTTGCAATAAAGTCCTCAATAATGGCTCTAAGCACAGCCAAATTGCGAACCGAGATCATCACCACTCCAGATGTTAGGGACTGGATAAGAGCGTTAGCACTCTTATCCCTAGAGTGCCAATATTACTTCAAGAATGGGATTGCAATTGGATAGCGATACTCTTGCCCGCTGCCGGCAGCAACAGCAGCGCTAATACTGAAGACCAGAGCAGCGATGCCAAAGACTAGTAGAAAAAGTAAACCAAAAGCCAGAACTATCCAGGGCCCTGAACTTCCAATACCACCAGTTTGAAATGAGCCAATCGTAGGCGCAAAGATAAATAGCATGAATAGGCTGATGTAAATGAAGAGGCTGATCTGATAGTTCAGTGAAGCATTAGCGTGCCTAATGTCAAATGGTGTTGATTTTGAACTAACTCGAATAATCAAGCCCGGTAACCACATAATTAGCAAAGGGAAGATTGAGACCAGAGTCGGAATCAACCACATTGACGGAGTGAAATTCATCGCTAACTCCCCATACAGTAGCGGAGAGATTATTACTCCCAAAGTTGCAAGTGCTAGAGGTGCCCAATGTACGAAAGAAGCTCTGCTGTAAGAAATTCTTTGAGTGCTTGGTTGGTCTATTACTTGATTAGATTCAGATGATTCAACTGGTCTTCCGCAAGTAGTGCAGAACTTGCTAGATCCAACATCAATTTGACAGATACTACAAAATGCCATTTTACTCCCCCTTTTTATTTACCTTTACTTTACGAACCTAATCGTTAGTGGGTAGCGATATTCTCTACCACCATTAGCAGCTGCAATAGCCATTATGTTGAAGATTAGTGCAGCAATTGCTAGACCCACTAGAGCTGGACCTGTTATGAGCAAACCAATTCCGAGTGTTACTAATGAGAAAACTATTCCACCGGCGATGTATACAAGAAGACTGAGTTGGAAGTTCAGCGACTCGGTTGCATGGCGGCGATCAAACTCTGTTGCCTTTGCACTGCCTCTAATCAGAAGCCCCGGAAGCCAAAGAAAGAATGCTGTGATTCCGAATCCTACGAACGCTGCAATGAGTGGCGCTAGATGAGCCCACATTGCAAGGCTGCTTTTACTGGTCGCAACCGGCGCTGCCGCCTGTGCTGAAACTTGATCAGCTACTGGAGCTGAGGCATCGACTAGTTGTCTACCGCAGGTAGTGCAGAACTTAGCGTTAGAAACTTCAATCTGACATGCTGAACAATAAGCCATTTGGGAACCCCTTTAATCTCTGTACTTACTATTTTGGACTAACCGAGCAGTTTTCGGACGACATAATCGGCTAAAAGTCTTCCCTTTAAAGTAAGGGTTAATTTGCCGGCAAATGCCTTTGGGCCATCAATAAGCCCTTCAGCTAAGAGGCTAGAGATGGCTTCGGCAGTTGCAAAGCCTTTCTCTTTGAGCCAGTCAAGGCTCATCCCGTCTGAGAGTCTTGCCTCAAGCATGACTCTCTCGATGTCCCTGTTCTCCTCGTCAACTAGCTCTCGCTCTAAGGCAGGAGAAGAGTTACCAATAAGACGGTCAGTGTATGCGGCTGGGTTCTTTACATTCCACCAACGAACACCACCTACGTGGCTGTGAGCTCCTGGCCCATAACCCCACCAGTCCATGGACTGCCAATAAGCGATGTTGTGTTTAGATCTAGATTCAACACTCTTTGACCAGTTACTCACTTCGTAGTTACTAAACCCAGCTTTAGTCAATAACTCTTCAGCAACCTCATACATCTCTGCATGTAGATCTTCATCAGGCATAGCTACTTCGCCAATCTTTATCTGTCTAGCAAGTTTTGTGCCTGGTTCAACAATGAGTGAGTATGCACTGATGTGGTCGGTGTCATATGAAATTGCATTCTGAAGGGATTGAATCCAGTCCTCTAATGTTTCTGTTGGCGTTCCGTAGATTAGGTCAACGCTTGTTTGTAAGCCAAACTTCTTTGCAGCTAATACTGCTTTAGCAACGTTTTCAGGATTATGGGTTCGTTCAAGAACCTTTAGAACATGAGGAACAGCAGATTGCATACCAATGGACACTCTGGTGAAGCCGGCGTCTTTTAGTTTTTGAAAGTATTCTTCATCAACAGAATCTGGATTTGCTTCTGTGGTGATTTCAGCTTCTTTAGCTATTCCAAAGGCTTCCCTAAGGTTTTCAAGCATGCCAACTAAATCTTCAGCTGGTAGCAGAGTTGGTGTTCCACCGCCAAAGAAGACAGTTGACACTTCTCGCTTAGGAATCCCAGAGTTTTCTAGAACTGTCTTAGAGAAGCTGATCTCAGAACCCAAATCTCTAGCGAAGGTGCTTTGTGAAGATGACCCTATCTCTTGAGCGGTATAGGTATTGAAGTCACAGTAACCACAGCGCACTCTGCAGAATGGAACGTGGATGTATGCGTGAAAGGTTCGCTTATCTGCATCTAGCTTTGCTTGTTCGGGAAGTAACCCATCAGTGGGTGCAACTTGACCTTTAGGCAGTTGGGCCATTACTTGCCCTTCTTCTCGCCTTTTTTCTCTTTATCAGATGAGAGTGCGGCAATGAAAGCTTCTTGAGGAACTTCTACTCGTCCCACCATCTTCATGCGCTTCTTTCCTTCTTTTTGCTTCTCTAGAAGCTTGCGCTTACGGGAGATATCTCCTCCGTAACACTTAGCTAGAACGTCTTTACGCATTGCGCGAATAGATTCACGAGCAATAATTCTCGCTCCGATAGCAGCTTGAATAGGAACCTCAAACTGTTGACGAGGAATAAGCTCTCTCAGCTTTCCGGTCATCATCACACCGTAGGCATAAGCCTTGTCCTTGTGAACAATCGCACTAAAAGCATCTACCTGTTCACCCTGAAGCAGAATGTCAACCTTCACTAGGTCTCCCTCAGCTAGGCCGTTCTCTTCGTAATCCAAAGAGGCATAACCCTGAGTCTTTGATTTCAACTGATCAAAGAAGTCAAAGACAATTTCAGCTAGAGGCATGTCGTAGCGAAGCTGAACACGGTCAGTTCCGAAATACTGCATGTCTAGCATCACACCGCGTCTACCCTGGCAGAGCTCCATAATGGCACCGACGTAATCT
>CAMDEV010000001.1 GCA_945896925.1 Auritidibacter sp. Marseille-P8566 | reverse complement strand
GCCTGACGCAGCGACGCCGCGTGAGGGATGAAGGTCTTCGGATTGTAAACCTCTTTCAGCAGGGACGAAGCGAAAGTGACGGTACCTGCAGAAGAAGCACCGGCTAACTACGTGCCAGCAGCCGCGGTAATACGTAGGGTGCAAGCGTTATCCGGAATTATTGGGCGTAAAGAGCTCGTAGGCGGTTTGTCGCGTCTGCTGTGAAAATCTGAGGCTCAACCTCGGACTTGCAGTGGGTACGGGCAGACTAGAGTGCGGTAGGGGAGAAGGGAATTCCTGGTGTAGCGGTGGAATGCGCAGATATCAGGAGGAACACCAATGGCGAAGGCACTTCTCTGGGCCGTAACTGACGCTGAGGAGCGAAAGCGTGGGGAGCGAACAGGAGTAGATACCCTGGTAGTCCACGCCGTAAACGTTGGGCGCTAGATGTGGGTCACATTCCACGTGATCCGTGTCGCAGCTAACGCATTAAGCGCCCCGCCTGGGGAGTACGGCCGCAAGGCTAAAACTCAAAGGAATTGACGGGGGCCCGCACAAGCGGCGGAGCATGCGGATTAATTCGATGCAACGCGAAGAACCTTACCAAGGCTTGACATATACAGGAAAACTGCAGAAATGTAGTCCCCCGCAAGGGTCTGTATACAGGTGGTGCATGGTTGTCGTCAGCTCGTGTCGTGAGATGTTGGGTTAAGTCCCGCAACGAGCGCAACCCTCGTCCTATGTTGCCAGCACGTAATGGTGGGAACTCATGGGAGACTGCCGGGGTCAACTCGGAGGAAGGTGGGGATGACGTCAAATCATCATGCCCCTTATGTCTTGGGCTTCACGCATGCTACAATGGCCGGTACAAAGGGCTGCAATACCGCAAGGTGGAGCGAATCCCAAAAAGCCGGTCTCAGTTCGGATTGAGGTCTGCAACTCGACCTCATGAAGTCGGAGTCGCTAGTAATCGCAGATCAGCAACGCTGCGGTGAATACGTTCCCGGGCCTTGTACACACCGCCCGTCAAGTCACGAAAGTCGGTAACACCCGAAGCCGGTGGCCTAACCGTAAGGAAGGAGCCGTCTAAGGTGGGATTGGTGATTGGGACTAAGTCGTAACAAGGTAGCCGTACCGGAAGGTGCGGCTGGATCACCTCCTTTCTAAGGAGCATTTGAAGAATTTATTCTTCTATAGCTAGATTCAAGACGAATGTTCTTGACTAGCTAGCTCAAGGGTGGAACATCGCATTGTAAGCAGCCATAACTTTTGATTTCAGTACGGTCGTAAGACCAGGAAAGAATCCAAACTAAAACTTCTTTTGCACGCTGTTGGGTCCTGAAGGATCGGCGCAAGCCAACCTTCATGGACGAAAGACACTTCGGTGTCGTTCGGACAGGACCATACAAGCTCTCTTCCTAAGTGAAGGAGCCTCTGGAATGGTACCGCCCGTACTTTGAGAACTACATAGTGGACGCGAGCATCTTATTTAAAAAATAATGATCTACTCATTGAGTAGATCACTTTGTGGTCAAGTTCTTAAGAGCACACGGTGGATGCCTTGGCAATAGGAGCCGAAGAAGGACGTCGTAATCTGCGATAAGCCTCGGGGAGTTGATAAACGAACTTTGATCCGAGGATTTCCGAATGGGGAAACCCAGCTGGACTCGATCCAGTTACTTCCCGCTGAATATATAGGCGGGATAGAGGGAACGTGGGGAAGTGAAACATCTCAGTACCCACAGGAAGAGAAAACAAAAGTGATTCCGTTAGTAGTGGCGAGCGAACGCGGAAGATTGGCTAAACCGGTCATGTGTGATACCCGGCAGGGGTTGCATGATCGGGGTTGTGGGACTTCCAAGCTGATCTGCCGATCAGCAAGAGCAAAAAGCAATATAGTCGAATGGTCTTGAAAGGCCAGTCATAGAGGGTGCCAACCCCGTAGACGAAATGTTGTGTCAGCTCTGGAAGGATCCCAAGTACTACGGGACCCGTGAAATCCTGTACGAATCTGTGAGGACCACCTCATAAGCCTAAATACTACCTATTGACCGATAGCGGACAAGTACCGTGAGGGAAAGGTGAAAAGTACCCCGGGAGGGGAGTGAAATAGTACCTGAAACCGTGTGCTTACAATCCGTCGGAGCCAGCTTGTTCTGGTGACGGCGTGCCTTTTGAAGAATGAGCCTGAGAGTTAGTGATATGTGGCGAGGTTAACCCGAGTGGGGAAGCCGTAGCGAAAGCGAGTCTGAACAGGGCGTTCAGTCGCATGTCCTAGACCCGAAGCGAAGTGATCTACCCATGGCCAGGTTGAAGCGGCGGTAAGACGCCGTGGAGGACCGAACCCACTTCAGTTGAAAATGGAGGGGATGAGCTGTGGGTAGGGGTGAAAGGCCAATCAAACTTCGTGATAGCTGGTTCTCTCCGAAATGCATTTAGGTGCAGCGTCGCGTGTTTCTTACTGGAGGTAGAGCTACTGGATAGCCGATGGGCCCTACAAGGTTACTGACGTTAGCCAAACTCCGAATGCCAGTAAGTCAGAGCGCGGCAGTGAGTCCGTGGGGGATAAGCTTCATGGACAAAAGGGAAACAACCCAGACTACCAACTAAGGTCCCAAAGCGTGTGCTAAGTGGAAAAGGATGTGGAGTTGCATAGACAACCAGGAGGTTGGCTTAGAAGCAGCCACCCTTGAAAGAGTGCGTAATAGCTCACTGGTCAAGTGATTCCGCGCCGACAATGTAACGGGGCTCAAGCACACCACCGAAGTTGTAGCATTTGCGATAAGACTGGCCGTAAGGTCCAAGTCTGCAGATGGGTAGGAGAGCGTCGTGTGGCGAGTGAAGCGGCGGGGTAACCCAGCCGTGGACGCCACACGAGTGAGAATTCAGGCATGAGTAGCGAAAGCCGGGTGAGAAACCCGGCCTCCGAAAGAACAAGGGTTCCAGGGCCAGGTTAATCCGCCCTGGGTAAGTCGGGACCTAAGGCGAGGCCGACAGGCGTAGTCGATGGACAACGGGTTGACATTCCCGTACCGGCAAAAAACCGACCAAACTAATCCAGTAATGCTAAGTTAGCGAAGCTATTGTTGATCCCTTCGGGGTGATGTGATGGTAGAGCTCACGACCCTATTCTGGTGCGGTTAGCGTATTTACAGGTGTGACGCAGGAGGGTAGCTTCCGCGGGGCGATGGTTGTCCCCGTTTAAGGACGTAGGGCGAGAGATAGGCAAATCCGTCTCTCATACGCCTGAGATCTGATGATGAGCCGCAAGGCGAAGTGAGTGATCCCATGCTGCCAAGAAAAGCATCGACGCGAGGTTTTAGCTGCCCGTACCCCAAACCGACTCAGGTGTTCAGGTAGAGAATACTAAGGAGATCGAGAGAATCGCGGTTAAGGAACTCGGCAAAATGCCCCCGTAACTTCGGGAGAAGGGGGGCCTGAGGTGTGTAGAGATTTACTCTCGAAGCACCGTATGGCCGCAGAGACCAGTGAGAAGCGACTGTTTACTAAAAACACAGGTCCGTGCGAAGTTGCAAAACGATGTATACGGACTGACGCCTGCCCGGTGCTGGAAGGTTAAGAGGACTGGTTAGCAGCAATGCGAAGCTAGGAATTTAAGCCCCAGTAAACGGCGGTGGTAACTATAACCATCCTAAGGTAGCGAAATTCCTTGTCGGGTAAGTTCCGACCTGCACGAATGGCGTAACGATTTCTCAGCTGTCTCAACCGCGAACTCGGCGAAATTGCACTACGAGTAAAGATGCTCGTTACGCGCAGAAGGACGAAAAGACCCCGTGACCTTTACTATAGTTTGGTATTGGTGATCGGTGTGATTTGTGTAGGATAGGTGGGAGACTTTGAAGCTTGGACGCTAGTTCAGGTGGAGTCGTTGTTGAAATACCACTCTGATCACTTCGGTTACCTAACCGCGAACCGTAATCCGGTTCCGGGACAGTGCCTGATGGGTAGTTTAACTGGGGCGGTTGCCTCCTAAAAAGTAACGGAGGCGCCCAAAGGTTCCCTCAATCTGGTTGGTAATCAGATGTCGAGTGTAAGTGCACAAGGGAGCTTGACTGTGAGACTGACAAGTCGAGCAGGGACGAAAGTCGGGACTAGTGATCCGGCAGTGGCTTGTGGAAGCGCTGTCGCTCAACGGATAAAAGGTACCTCGGGGATAACAGGCTGATCTTGCCCAAGAGTCCATATCGACGGCATGGTTTGGCACCTCGATGTCGGCTCGTCGCATCCTGGGGCTGGAGTAGGTCCCAAGGGTTGGGCTGTTCGCCCATTAAAGCGGCACGCGAGCTGGGTTTAGAACGTCGTGAGACAGTTCGGTCTCTATCCTCTGCGCGCGCAGGAAATTTGAGAAGACCTATCCCTAGTACGAGAGGACCGGGATGGACTAACCTCTGGTGTGTCAGTTGTTCCTCCAGGAGCACCGCTGATTAGCTACGTTGGGGACAGATAACCGCTGAAAGCATCTAAGCGGGAAGCTTGCTTCAAGATGAGATTTCCATGACTTCGGTCGAGAGGCTCGCAGTAGACTACTGCGTTGATAGGTTGGATGTGGAAGTGAGGACTAAAGACTCATGGAGCTGACCAATACTAATAAGCCAATAACTTGATTACATTTATTTGCACGCGTCCACTATGTGGTTCCCGAGGTATGGTCGGGAATCGAACAAAGATCACACTTAACTGTGTGTCAACGATTCACATAACTCAATAGTGTTTCGGCGGCCATAGCGAGAGGGAAACGCCCGGTTACATTCCGAACCCGGAAGCTAAGACTCTCTGCGCCGATGGTACTGCAAGGGGGACCTTGTGGGAGAGTAGGACACCGCCGGACTTAATTTAGAAAATGGCCACCTTGGTAACAGGGTGGCCATTTTTATTTAACAGATGTTTTAAGATTTCTTAGAGGAGAACTCATGAACGATAAGCCAGGACCAAAAGACCGCCGCAGTGCGGGTGGCGATGATAGAAAGAAACCTGCTGGCGCTGAGCGCCGCAGTGGAGCTCGTGAGGAACGCCCTGAGTGGCAGACTCGCGTAGCTCAACCTATTCGTGAAGATGCACCTAAGTCTCCGATGATTCCTGATGAGATAACCGATCAAGACCTTGAACTTGGTATCAGAGTCCAACTCAAGACTTTGACTGCGGAAAATGCAGAGTGGACTGCCAGACACTTGGCTATGGTCAGCTTGCTGCACGAGCAAGACCCTGAGCTAGCTCACCAGCATGCTTTGGCTGCTGCTAGGAGAGCAGGCAGAATCGCAATTGTTAGGGAAACTCTGGGTATCACCGCTTACCAGGTTGGGGACTATGGGCTAGCAATTAGAGAATTAACTACCTACCGCCGTCTATCTGGTTCAAACGACCAGCTACCGGTGATGGTGGACTGTGAACGAGGCCTAGGTAGGCCGCAAAAAGCGCTTGAGCTAGGTAGATCTGTGGATAGAAATACTCTTCAACCTTCAGTAAGGGTTAACCTTGCTATTGCCATGTCTGGCGCTCGTTTGGACCTAGACGAGACAGATCTGGCACTCGCAGAATTAGAGATTCCTGAATTAGATCCAACAAAAGTTTTTGAATTTTCCACAAATCTCTTCCGCGCGTATGCAAATACCCTTATAATCGGGAACAGAGAAAGTGAAGCAAAACGTTGGTCAGAACTTGCAGACCGAGCAGAAGCCCACTTTATCGGGAACAACAACCCCGAGAATGAAGTCTTCTCAGTGATTGAGGAGATACAGATTCCCGAGGTGTCCAGATCGGCGCGGCCTTCAAAATCCCAGCATGATGCCGCAGCTAGGACACCTCGGGATCCTTCCAGCCGTCCTAGACCTAGAACTGATGACTCAAGTTCAGACGAGAGACCTAAGCGTCCACCTTTCAACGGCGGCCAACGTAACAGCGGTCCAGCTCCTAGGGGTGGCTTCAAACCTGGTGGTGGCAAAGGTTTTGGTGGCCCTCCAAAGGGTCGCAGCAGAGGTCCAGGTCGTGGTCGCTAGAAGTATCTGGGGTCATTATGACCTATTGCTAGCGGATCTTGATGGAGTTATCTATGAGGGGCAGCAAGCAATCGTAGGTGCAGTTCCTTCGATTGCTGAACTTCAGGCACGGGAAGTTGCGGTTGGATATGTAACCAACAACTCTTCAAGAAAACCAGAAACCATTGCAGATCAACTAGCTGGCTATGGAGTTCGTGCAGTGGGGGATGAAGTTATTTCCTCCGGACTAACTGCTGTTGAGTTATTAGCAACAAAAATTCCTGCTGGTTCAAAAGTTTTGGTTGTTGGCGGCGAGGGTCTTAGAACTTTTGTTGCTGATGCTGGTTTTATCGTTGTTGATCTAAGTGATGAAATGCCGGCAGCTGTTGTTCAAGGCTTTGCTCCAGATGTTTCTTGGAAAAACTTAGCTGAAGCTTCATACGCTATTGCAAATGGTGCAGTTTGGATTGCGACAAATAACGACTGGACCTTACCTCAGGAAAAAGGTGTTGCGCCAGGTAATGGAACTCTAGTTAGTGCAGTGCACACGGCCGTTGGTCGGTTTCCAGAGATCGCCGGTAAACCCGAACCGGCAATTTATTACACAGCATTGAAACGGTTCAACAAATCATCTGCACTATTTGTTGGTGACCGTTTGGAGACTGACATTCTTGGAGCTAACCGAGCCGGTGTCGATAGTGCTGTTGTGCTCACCGGAACCGCTAGTCGCAAGGATGTGCTTGCAGCTCAGGTTGAGGAAAGACCAAAGTTTATTCTGGAGACCTTAGCCGATCTGCTTCGTGACTATGTTTTGCCTGTTCAGACCAAGAGAGGTTGGCGGTGTGGGGAAGTTAGCGTTGAACTGCTAGGCGATAAAGTTATGGTTGTTGAAGGCGATCCTCATTCCATCGAAGCACTTCGAGCTGCGGCAAAAGTAATTTGGGAATCGGGCAAACACATTCATTTTCTTGATGTGCAGAGTGCACTATACGAAACGAAGGCATAGATGAGCGACAGATTAGAAGAACTAGAAACAGAATTAGCGAGAATTGCAAACCTAGATCTCGCTGAGCAGCCTGCTGCATTTTCTGCACTTCGTGAAAAGCTCGAAGCGCAGCTAAACGCTGCTGCAGAGCAAACAACCGAGCAGTAAATTGGACGAGAATTCAGTTCGTCTAGACGTTGCTTTAGTTGAAAGAGGTCTTGCCAGATCTCGTAACCAAGCCTCTTCATTTGTTGAATCAGGTCGAGTATTTATTGATGGTAAAGAAGCAAGAAAATCATCTCAGCCGGTTACCCCAAATGCAGAACTTGTTGTTCTGGAAGCTATCGATTACGTTTCCCGAGCCGGGCACAAACTAGCTGCAGCCTTGGATGCTTTCCCAGAAATTGAAGTTGTTGGCAAGATCTGTCTAGATGTTGGTGCATCAACAGGTGGCTTTACTGATGTCCTACTCAGATTTGGCGCATCAAAGATTATTGCTTTAGATGTGGGGCATTCACAGTTAGCTGAACCACTGTTGGATAACCGACTGGTGATCAACATTGAGAACTTCAACGCCCGAGAACTTTCTCCGGAAACCCTTGCTGCGGTAGTTGGCAAAAGACTAGACAAAAAACTAGAGCCAAGCACCATCGAGCTGGTGGTGGCAGATCTAAGTTTCATCTCTTTGACTCTGGTCTTAGCCCAAATGAAAGCTGTTGCGCCTAATGCTAACTTCGTCCTTCTCATCAAGCCTCAGTTTGAAGTGGGTAAGAAGTCATTGGATGCCTCTGGAATCGTAAATGATCACAGGCTCAGAGCAGGAGCCATCAGGCAGGTTCTGGATGAGGCTAAGGCTGTTGGCTTGAACATTCAGGGTTTAATCAAATCACCGTTGCCAGGAACCCACGGAAACATCGAGTTCCTGGTCTGGTTGAGTGCTGTGGAGACTAACCACAGCATCGACTGGTCTGGCAGAATTGATGAACTGGCTAAAGAGCGAGTCTAAGAAGAAGGAGGCTGAGTTTGTCTGAGCAACGCTATGTTTTGCTGGTCACACACACTGGCCGACTTGAAGCAGTCGAATCGACGATTGAAGCAGTTGAGCAACTGGTCGCTGCTAACTTGATTCCTGTCATGACTCCAGCGCAAGTTGTTGAGATTGAAGAATTTCTAGCAGCAAAGTCCATGGACTCATCTTTTTTGAGTGCTGTGCAAAAGCTTGGAACAGATATTCCTGAAAACAATCTTGAACTAGTCATGGTTCTAGGTGGCGATGGAACAATCCTCAAAGCAGCTGAAATTGTGCGCGAGAGTGCAACTCCACTTATGGGTATTAACTTAGGTCACGTTGGATTCCTCGCAGAGAGTGAACGTGAAGGGTTATCACATGCCGTGGCTCGAGTTGTTGCCAAAGATTACCTTGTAAAAGAGCGTCTCACTCTAGATGTTCGAGTACTTGTTGCAGGCCACGAGGTTTATCGGACCTGGGCTTTGAATGAAGCGACTGTTGAGAAGAGCGCAGCAGAGCGAATGCTCGAGGTAGTTGTTGAAATCGATCGTCGTCCACTATCAAGTTTTGGTTGTGATGGCGTCATCATGGCGACCCCAACAGGTTCAACAGCTTATGCATTTAGCGCTGGAGGTCCAGTTGTTTGGCCAAGCGTTGAGGCTATGTTGTTAGTTCCTCTTTCTGCTCACGCACTATTTTCAAGACCTATGGTCATCAGCCCGCGTTCACTACTCGCAGTTGAAGTTCTAGAGCGTTCAGCTGGAACCGGAGTGCTCTGGTGCGATGGAAGAAGAACACACGATTTACCAGTTGGTGCACGAGTTGAAGTCAGTAGATCCGAAAAATCAGTTCGCCTAGCTCGACTAAGACAAGGCCCTTTCACTGATCGTATTGTTCGTAAGTTCTCACTGCCTGTAACAGGTTGGCGCGGCCCAGAGCAAACAGCTGAGTAGCAGTTATTCAAAGATTTGATTGAAAAATGATTGAAGAACTACAGATCAGAGACCTTGGCGTTATCCAAGAGGCAACTCTTAGTTTTCACCCCGGCCTAACTGTTCTTACCGGAGAAACTGGTGCAGGAAAAACCATGGTGCTTACCGCACTCGGCCTTTTACTTGGAGAGAGATCTGACGCTGGGGCAGTTCGTAAAGGTTCGAACCAAACCAGTGTTGAGGGACGTTGGAAACTAAGCCCTGAGCATGAAGCGGTTACCAAGGCAACTGATGCAGGTGCTTTGGTCGAAGATGGCGAACTTATTCTTGCTAGAACTGTTGCAATTGATGGAAAGTCCCGAGCAATCATTGGTGGGAGAAGTGCCCCTATTGGTTTGCTTAGCGAGCTAGGTGAGCAACTCGTTGTTGTTCATGGCCAAGCAGACCAGATTCGCTTGAAGTCAGCGGCTGCTCAGAGAAACGCTTTGGACCAATTTGCTGGAGTCGACTTCGCTGAATTACTTAGCAGCTATGGCAAGTTCTACCAGTCATGGACTGAAGCTAAAGAAGTTCTTGAAGACATCAGAACTAATCAAGCAGGGAGACTTAGGGAGGCTGCTGAACTTGAGGAGAGCCTAGATTTCCTCGCCAAGCTTGAACCGAAACCAAACGAAGATGTTGAGTTAGCAGAGTTGGCAAACCGCTTAACTCACACTGAAGATCTGAGAGTTGCAGCTACTCTTGCTCACGAAGCCTTGGCGACTGAAACATTTGATGCCTTAGACGCCATGGGCTTGGTCGGTAAGGCTAGAAAAGCGCTAGAAGCAGTGCAGTCAAAAGACTCTGCTCTAGATGCTCAGGTTGATTCACTTAGAGAGATAGGTTCTAGCCTCAATGATGTTGCGGCAAGCCTGTCCGGATACCTTGCTGGGCTTGAATCAGAATCTGGGATGACTATTGATCAGGTTCAAGAACGAAGAAGTGAACTAAATGTGGCTATTAAGCGCTTCGGTGGAACTTTGGATGCTGTTATGGCCTTCCAAGTTGAAGGCCAGCAGAGACTTTTAGAGTTAGATTCGTCTACGGATCGAATTGACTCAATTGAACAGCTGGTTAGCGAGCTTGAAATACAGGCAAGAGATCTCGCCGGTAAGTTGAGTTCTGCGAGAACCAAGGCTGCTCAAGAACTATCGCTTAGAGTCAGCGAGGAACTCGCTGGGTTGGCTATGTCAGGTTCAAAACTGCATGTCCGAGTGGAATCAGGGGACACCCTTTCAGCAACTGGGGCAGATACCGTTGCCTTCTTGCTGGAAAGCTACGTTGGTGCGGAGCCTAGGCCTATCGGTAAAGGCGCTTCTGGCGGAGAGCTTTCGCGAATTATGTTGGCGCTTGAAGTTGTACTCGCCTCGTCAGCTGAAACTCCTACTTTTATCTTTGATGAGGTTGATGCCGGGGTTGGCGGAGCGACTGCTATCGAACTTGGTAAACGCCTTGCGGCTTTGGCAAAGAATGCTCAGGTCATTGTGGTTACTCACTTGGCTCAGGTGGCTGCCTTTGGAGATCAACACCTCAGGGTTACGAAGACTTCGGATGCTCAGTTCACTGCAAGTGACGTTCAGGTCTTGGATGACCTAACTAGGACCGAAGAGTTGGCAAGAATGCTCTCCGGTTTGAGTGATTCTCAAGCTGCCAGGGAGAACGCTTTGGAGCTTCGAAAGATTGCTAACGAGGTTAACTCTTAAGTTTTTTGGCATGTCGAGCAGGGCTGTGTCAAAGTCCATCTTCGGGAACTGCTACAGTTAAATTCCATGGCTGAAGCGATGGAATCTGGTAAATCAAGACACATTTTCGTGACCGGTGGTGTCGCGTCCTCACTGGGTAAGGGCCTTACGGCGGCCAGTCTAGGTAATCTTCTGAGAGCTCGTGGGCTCACCGTTGTGATGCAGAAACTAGACCCATATCTAAACGTTGATCCAGGCACAATGAACCCATTCCAACACGGTGAAGTATTTGTCACTGATGATGGTGCAGAGACAGATTTGGACATTGGCCACTACGAGCGTTTTCTAGATATCAGCCTTGGTCAATCAGCAAACGTAACTACTGGACAGATTTACTCTGAGGTCATTCGTAAGGAACGTGCTGGAAGTTACTTAGGTGACACTGTTCAAGTTATTCCACACATCACTGATGAGATTAAGCGCAGAATGCGTTTGCAAGCTCACGAGTCTCCTGCACCTGATGTGATCATCACTGAAATTGGTGGAACTGTTGGAGATATCGAATCACTTCCTTTCATTGAAGCTGCCCGTCAAGTTAGACATGAACTTGGTCGCGACAAAGTGTTCTTTGTTCACGTTTCCCTAGTTCCTTACCTTGCTCCAAGTGGAGAACTAAAGACCAAGCCAACTCAGCACTCAGTGGCAACACTCAGGTCCATTGGTATTCAACCTGATTCGATTGTTTGTCGAAGCGATAGACCAATTGGTGACAGCATCAAGAAGAAGATTGCCCTAATGTGTGACGTTGATATCGAAGCAGTTATTAATGCTGCAGATGCCAACAGCATCTACGACATTCCAACTGTTGTGCACGATGAAGGTTTAGATTCATACATCATCAAACACCTCAATCTCGAAGCTGGAGAGGTTGACTGGTCTCGATGGGAGAGCGTGCTAAAAGCCGTCCATGAACCTTTGGCTGAGGTGACAGTTGCTCTAGTTGGTAAGTATGTAGATCTTCCAGATGCTTACCTCTCTGTTACCGAAGCACTCAGAGCAGGCGGTTTTGCCGAGCAGGTCAAGGTAAACATCAAGTGGGTGGCTAGCGACCTTTGCGAGACCGAAGAAGGTGCAAGAGAGCACCTAAGTGGTGTTGATGCAATCTGTGTCCCTGGTGGTTTTGGAATCAGAGGACTCGAAGGCAAACTTGGAGCTTTGAAGTTCACTAGAGAAAATGGAATCCCAACTCTTGGTTTATGCCTAGGTCTTCAATGCATGGTAATTGAATATGCGAGAAACGTAGTTGGTCTCGAAGGCGCATCCTCAACCGAGTTTGAGCCAGATACCAAGTATCCAGTCATTGCAACTATGGCCGAGCAGGTAGAGATTCTTGCCTCGGGGGACATGGGTCACACCATGCGTCTGGGATTATTCGATGCAGAGCTCACACCTGGCAGCGTTGTCGCGGATGCTTATGGGAAGACCACTGTCAAGGAACGTCACCGTCACCGTTATGAAGTCAACAACTCTTTCAGAGATCAACTCTCTGCTGCAGGTTTGAGTTTCTCTGGTCTTTCGCCTAACGGAGATCTAGTTGAGTTCGTTGAACTTCCTAAAGATGTTCACCCTTACTACGTTTCGACTCAAGCTCACCCTGAGTTCCTATCCCGTCCTACCAAAGCACACCCGTTGTTCCACGGGCTAATCAAGGCAGCTCTTGCCGGTCGTCTCTTTGGCGATAAGGCAGAGTAACAAGTCAATCTGATGGCTAAACTTCAGCAATCAGTTGATAGCTATCTGAGGCACCTCACCATCGAGCGAGGCATGGCTAAGAACACTCTGCTCGCTTATAAACGTGACTTGAATTCGTACCTCAGATACTTGGAGGATAAAGGTTTAGATTCGCTAAACCAGGTTCAAGAAAACATTGTCAGAGACTTTGCTCAGCAACTCGTTACTAACAAACTTATGGTCGCAACCTCTGTTGCAAGAACCCTTGCCGCGGTTCGTGGTCTGCATAAATTTCTTCTCTTCGAAGGCACGGTTGAAACTGATGTTGCCGCAACGGTAAAGCCTCCTAAAGCACCTAGAAGACTACCCAAGGCAATCTCAATTCAAGAGGTTGAAAGGCTTTTGAAAGCTTCAGGTCCAGAACCTGATGACGTATCCGGAGCTGCAGACCTTATTCGGGTTAGAGACAGAGCAATCCTTGAACTTCTCTATGCAACTGGTGCTCGTGTTTCAGAGGTAGTGAACATCGATTTGGATGACCTAATCGATCCTGAGATTATTCGCCTATTTGGTAAGGGATCCAAAGAACGAATCGTTCCGGTTGGAAGGTATGCACAGGCTGCCTTGCAGGCTTACCTGGTTCGAGTTAGGCCATCCCTTGCCATGCTTTCCAAAGGAACCCCAGCCCTGTTCCTGAACCAACGAGGCTCAAGGCTGAGCCGGCAGAGCATCTGGCAAATAATCTCTGATGCAGCCGAAAGTGCCAAGTTAGAGCAAGAAGTTTCTCCCCACACCTTTAGGCACTCTTTTGCCACTCATTTACTTGAAGGTGGGGCTGATGTGAGAGTGGTTCAGGAGCTTCTGGGACATGCCTCGGTGTCCACGACTCAGATATACACACTTGTTACCGTAGACGCTCTGAGGGAGATCTACGCTACCGCCCATCCTCGCGCTCAGCGGTAGACTACAAGCACTAAAGTTATTGTCTTTAGGGGCCAAAAAGGCCCAAACTTACTGCTGTGAAGCCAGAGAGGAAGCTATCGATGCCTAGTAGAAATGCTGACAATAGGTTTCCTATTCCTAAGCGCTTATCCAGCCATGGCCCAGCTCGAATAATTGCCCTCTGCAATCAAAAAGGTGGTGTTGGTAAGACCACAACAACCATCAATACTGCTGCCGCATTAGCTGAATACGGCCGCAAGGTTTTGCTTGTTGACTTCGATCCTCAAGGAGCCCTCTCAAGAGGATTAGGGGTTGTCAACGAAGATGTGAAGACCATCTATGACTTGATGCTGGATAGAAAACTAAAAGCCGAAGATGTCATTGTTCATACCGAAGTTCCAGGCCTTGATCTAATTCCTGCCAACATTCAGTTGTCAGCAGCTGAAATCCAATTGGTTGCAGAACCTGGTCGCGAGAAGATCCTCGCTGGGGTGCTTCGCCCAGTTCTAGGTGACTACGACCTCATCATGATCGACTGCCAACCCTCACTTGGTTTGCTAACTGTAAATGCGCTAACTGCTGCCCACGGTGTAATGATCCCGGTTGCTTGTGATTACTTCGCACTTAGAGGCCTAGAACTCCTTATTCAGAACACCGTTGAACTAGTTCAAGAACGTTTGAATGAAAACTTAAAGATTGACGGCATCCTTGCCACCATGTTTGACCCTAGAACTCTCCACTCAAGACAGATGCTGAACAAACTCAACGAGGACTACGGAGATAAGGTCTTCAGATCGGTAATCAAGTTAACCGTTAAGTTCAAAGACTCCTCAGCACAGGGTAGACCGGTGACACAATACGCTCCAACATCGGAAGCTGCTGAACTTTATCGAGCGGTCGCAAGAGAAATGGTTGACCGTGGCTGTGCTCCATAACGATATCGAAGATTCAAACAGTAATGGTTTTTCTCTAAACATTGGAAACTTTGAAGGCCCATTCGATTTACTTCTCTCACTTATTTCTAAACACCAACTAGACATCACCTCGATTTCGCTTAGTCAGGTAACCAACGATTTCATTGCTTATGTCAGAACCCTTGAAGATGCAGATCAGCTGGAAGAGGCAAGCGAGTTTCTTGTAGTTGCAGCTACACTGCTGGATCTAAAGATTGCAGAATTACTACCTAAGGGCGAAGTAGTAGATGCAGAAGACGTTGCATTACTTGAAGCAAGAGACCTGCTTTTTGCTCGTCTATTGCAATACCGAGCATTCAAGGACATTTCTTCCTGGTTCCAGACTGCAATTGCATTGGAATCAAGGCGCGTGTTCCGCTCTGTTCGCCTGGATGAAAAATTCAGAACTCAGCAACCCGAACTGGTCTGGACTGTTTCACTTGAAGATTTTGCACGACTTGCTGAAGAGACAATGGCTCCGAGAGAAATTCCTATGGTTGGCCTTACCCACCTTCATGCTCCAAGAGTTTCAATCAGAGAACAGGCAGCCGAAGTCGTTTCAATGCTGAGAGCAGCAACAACGCTTAGCTTTAGAGAACTAATCTCATCTGTCAGGGATAGAGCAGTTCTTGTTGCAAGGTTCTTATCCATCCTTGAGCTTTATCGCTTAGGAGCTGTGAGCTTCGAACAGTCCGAGTCACTCGGTCCACTCCAGATCACCTGGCGAGCAGAAGAATTTGATGATAACCAACTAGCAGCACTAGGAGCAGACTATGACTCTTGATAACCAAGACCAGACAGATGAAGTGAACGTGACTGAAGATCCTAGAAACTCACTCGCTCTCAGTGAACCAATTGCCACCGAGTCCCTTAGAGGCGCAATTGAAGCAATCCTGATGGTTGCTGAAGTTCCACTATCTATAGTCCACCTAGCAACTTCACTAGATATGCCAGTTCCTGAAGTGCGTGAAGCATTGCTTGCAGTAAAGGCTGACTTTGATGGCGAAAACGGAACTCGCCCTAGAGGTTTTGAACTTCGCGAAGTTGGCGGAGGCTGGAGAGTATTCGTCAGAGAAGAATACGAATGGGCAGTTAGAGAGTTCATTTCTAATGAAAACCCGACCAAACTATCGCAGGCAGCGCTTGAGACGCTTGCAGTTATTGCATACCGTCAACCAATTGCCAGAGGACAGATTGCATCGATCCGAGGGGTCAATGTGGACTCAGTTGTTAGAACGCTACTGAGCAGAGGGTTAGTAACTGAATTGTTCACAGACAGTGAGACCGGTGCAATCAACTACGGAACTACCGAAACCTTCCTAGAAACTCTAGGAATCAATGCACTAGATGATCTTCCATTAATCAGCCCATATCTACCTGATGCCAACTTTGACCTTGGTTCAGAGAATTCCGCAGGTAACTAATTGTCAGAATCAACCGAAGGCGTAAGGCTACAAAAGGTCTTAGCCAACGCAGGTGTCGCCTCTAGAAGAGCAAGCGAAGACTTGATCACTTCTGGTGCTGTCAAAGTAAACGGCAAGGTAGTCAAGGAACTTGGAACTCGCATAGATCCTGAGAACGACAAAGTTTCAGTTAGAGGGACTCCAGTTCAGCTTGACGCTAGTCGCGTATACATGGCACTAAATAAACCAATCGGCGTCATATCTTCAATGGCTGATGAATATGGCAGACCAGATCTATCTCAATATGCACTTCGATCAGATCGAATCTATAACGTCGGCCGACTAGACGCCGACACCTCAGGTCTACTTATTCTTACCAACGATGGGGAACTGGCAAACATGCTTGCACACCCTAAGTTCGGGGTTACCAAGACCTATGTTGCCAAGGTCGAGGGGCAGGTTTCTTCCCAAGAGATTCAGAAACTCCTCACCGGACTCGAACTCGAAGACGGACCAATGAAAGCAGATAAGGCTGTTTTAGTTGATTCAAACGCATTTGAGAGCTTGGTAGAGATTGTCATCCACTCGGGTAAGAACAGAGTCGTTAGAAGAATGTTTGAAGCACTTGGTCACCCGGTCAAGGACTTGGTTAGACGACAGTTCGGCCCTATTCAACTGGGACCACTGAAGCAAGGCCAAACCAGGCTGCTAAGTAAAGTTGAAGTCGGGGCATTGCTAAAGGCGGCAGAGGGTAAAACCACAAGAGCCCCGAGACCAAGAGTGAAACCTTCTGCAAAGCCAAAGCCGAGAGGAAATAGAAGTGGCGCTTAGAGCAATCCGTGGAGCAATTCAACTAGAGACTGATGATCGTGACCACCTACTTAAACTTACGGCGGAACTTCTAACCAAGATGATGCATGCCAACAACATGCACACCGATCAGTTAATCTCAATACTCTTCACAGCGACTCCAGATATCACATCTGAGTTTCCAGCTCTTGCTGCAAGAGAGCTAGGTCTAGGAGATGTTCCTCTAATGTGCTTCGTGGAGATGAATGTTGCAGGCTCAATGCCTCGTGTTATCCGAGTGATGATCAATGCCGAACTCGATATTCCAAGATCAGAAGTTCAGCACGTTTACCTCAGGGGAGCAGCCGCACTTCGATTGGATATCGCTCAATGAGCCCACGAACCACAGGACAAGTTCACATTATTGGTGCCGGGTTACTAGGCACCAGTATTGGCCTTGCGCTGCGCCAACAAAATGTTGACGTAACCATCACTGATGCATCTCCTGCAAATGAGTCGCTAGCAATAGATTTTGCTGCTGGAAGAAAACTAGCTTCACAGGATGCAGTTTCACTAGTTGTGGTTTGTGTTCCACCTGATGTGACAGCTAAGACCGTTATTCAAGCGCTAAATGATTTTCCATCAGCAGTAGTTACCGATGTTGCTAGCGTAAAGAGCACTGTGCTTGCTGAGCTAGTCGCGAGCAGATCAGACACTTCAAGATACGTAGGCTCTCACCCAATGGCAGGACGCGAAAAGGGTGGAACTCTGGCAGGCCGTGCAGACCTGTTCGTTGGAAGACCTTGGGTGATTGCAATCGAAACTAACAGCAGCTCAAATGCAGCACAGCAAGTAGAGCAGTTGGCTCTAGATCTAGGTTCGACTCCTATTCGCATGAGCGCTCAAGAGCATGATCACGCAGTTGCTCTTATTTCTCACACACCTCAACTTATTTCCAGTTTGCTGGCAGCACAGCTTGCGAGTGCAGATGATAAGGATCTTTCTTTATCAGGGCAGGGACTTAGAGACACAACTCGAATTGCCGCTAGTGATCCAAGACTTTGGCTTCAGATTCTCTCGGCTAACTCAGGTCAGCTGATTCCTGTCCTAAAGTCATTCGAGAAAGACTTAGAGCAGGTAATTGAAGCTCTTGAACATGTTGGAACTTCGGGGTCATTGTCAAAACTTGGCAAGGTCTTAGAAACTGGCAATCTCGGTATTTCAAGACTTCCTGGTAAGCACGGTTCAACCAACACCTCATATGCTCAAGTCGTAGTAATGATCGACGATAAGCCTGGGGAGTTAGCCAGGTTACTAACCGAGATTGGTGCAGCTGGGCTAAACGTGGAAGACCTAAACCTAGATCACGCCAGTGGTGCCCAGGTTGGTTTAGTGGAGCTCTCGGTGCTCCCAGCAATTGAAGAAAAGCTTGTTTCGACGCTGAGAGCCAATGGATGGAAGCTGGCTGGCTAAATGCATATCGTTGCAATCGATGGTCCAGCTGGTTCAGGTAAATCAAGTGTTAGCAAAGCGGTGGCTAGGAAACTGGCATTTGGCTACCTAGATACCGGAGCTGCCTACCGAGCCTTGACTTGGAAGCTCCTCTCAGATTCTCTAAATGCAGCAGATGTTGATAAAGACTTCCTAGAAACCAAACTGAACTACCAAATCTCATTAGACCCAGATAACTACTGGGTCAAAGTCGGACAAACGGATGTTACCTATGAGATTAGGGAAACCCGAATTGGGGAACGGGTGAGCGAGATTGCTCAATTGCCAGTGGTTAGGCAATACATGCATTGGCTAACACACAACCTTGTTGAAGGCTCAGGCTTTGCGGGGATAGTGGTTGAGGGGAGAGACATTACTACGGTTGTCTATCCTGAAGCTCAAACAAAAATTCTGCTAACTGCCTCAGAAGAAGTTAGACTTAGAAGGCGTTCTGCAGAGCTCCCCGAAGGCATTTCAATTGCCGAGCAAATCACTAAACGAGATCAAAACGATGCGAAAGTAGTCGATTTTCTTTCTCCTGCCCCTGGTGTTGAGTTGGTTGATTCTTCAGAGCTTGATTTTGACTCAACCGTTGAGGCGATCATCGTAATTATTGAAAGAACTAAGTAGGGAACATGGAAGACCAAGACTTCAATGCGGATCCGGTCGATCCTGAGTTTCTAGACCGTTTGAACTCACTCTCAACCGAGGAAGAAGAGGCCCGAGTTCGTGCACTCCGGGTAGGTCTTTCTGAATATGACCTAGACGAAGAAGACATTCGAGTCTTAGAAGAAATCAGCTCAGCGGACGGTCAGCCAGTATTACTGCCAGCTCTACCTGTTCTAGCAATTGTTGGTAGACCAAACGTAGGAAAGTCTGCCTTGGTAAACCGAATCATAGGTAGACGTGAAGCAGTTGTTGAAGACAAGCCCGGTGTTACCCGTGACCGTGTCTCATACAAGGCTGAATGGAATGGCCGTAAATACACTCTCGTTGATACCGGTGGCTGGGAACCTGATGCCAAGGGCATTGATAAGTCAGTTGCCATCCAGGCTGAAATCGCTGTTGAGTTAGCTGACGCAGTTCTTTTCGTAGTTGATTCAACCGTTGGACCGACTGCAACAGATGAACGTGTTGTGAAGATGCTTAGAGCGAGCAAGAAGCCAGTTCTTCTTCTAGCTAACAAGGTTGATGACGAAAGAGGAGAGGCAGATGCTTCCGCTCTTTGGTCTCTAGGTCTGGGAGAACCACATCCAGTCTCAGCTCTACACGGGCGAGGCGTAGCCGATGTTCTAGACAAGATGATGGAAGTACTTCCTGAGGTTTCAAATGTTGCTAAGCAGGAGTTTGGTGGCCCACGACGAGTTGCCATTATTGGTAGACCAAATGTTGGAAAGTCCTCACTTCTCAATAAAGCTGTTGGTTCTGAACGAGCAGTAGTGAATGATCTTGCGGGCACCACTCGCGACCCAATCGATGAACAGGTTGAGTTAGGTGGAAAAGTTTGGCGCTTTGTTGACACCGCTGGTATCAGAAGAAGAGTTCACCTAGCTCAAGGAGCTGATTTCTACGCATCGCTTAGAACAGCTGCTGCCCTAGATCGTGCCGAGGTTGCTGTTGTTGTTCTTGATGTCACAGAGAAGATTAGCGAAGGCGATATTAGAATCGTTGACATGGCCCTTGAATCTGGAAGAGCGCTGGTTCTAGCATTCAACAAGTGGGACAGCCTCGATGAAGATCGCAGAGAGTATCTTGAACGAGAAATCGAGCAGGACCTAGCCCACGTTGATTGGGCACCAAGGGTAAACATTTCAGCAAAAACAGGTAGACACCTTGAGAAGCTTGTCCCTGCCTTGGAAGTTTCACTTGATTCTTGGGATACCAGAATTCCGACTGGAAAGCTCAACGCTTTCATCCAGGAACTAGCGATGGAATTTCCTCACCCTGTTCGTGGCGGTAAGCAACCTAGAATTCTTTTTGCTACTCAGGCAAGCACCAGACCGCCTAAGTTTGTTCTATTCACTACCGGATTCTTGGATCCTGGGTATAGAAGATTCATCGTTAGAAGACTCCGTGAGACATATGGTTTCGAGGGAACTCCAGTTGAAATTGGCATGAGGGTTAGAGAGAAGCGTAAGCGTTAATATTGTCCCCACGGGCTATAGCGCAGCTTGGTAGCGCACTTGACTGGGGGTCAAGGGGTCGTGGGTTCAAATCCCGCTAGCCCGACGCTAGTCTAGGAAAATCATGGTTGAGAATAATCTTCAGTTGAGCGACAAGGTCGTAACTTGGCCGAACGCGCTCTCTGCGCTGAGGCTACTTTTGGTGCCGGTATTTCTCTGGCTAATTCTCATCGACCAGAACCTCCTAGCATTTGCAATCCTTGCCTTCTCCAGCTTTACGGACTGGCTTGATGGCTTCCTTGCCAGAAAACTAAACCAGATGTCTCGCCTGGGGCAGCTGCTAGATCCGGCTGCCGATCGGTTGTTTATCCTTGCCTCGTTGCTGGGTCTGGCTATCACTAATAAGGTACCGTGGTGGCTGGTGCTGGTGATCGTGGCTAGAGATTTAGTCCTGTTCTTTGCACTGCCATTCCTAGCCCAGGTTGGTTATGGACCGCTTCCGGTTAACTACACAGGCAAGGCTGGCACTTTTGCGCTTTTGTATGCATTCCCACTTATGCTGCTAGCCGACGTCTTGCCAAAGGAAGTGTCGATTTGGGTATTCCCAATAGCTTGGGGTTTTGCCTTCTGGGGAATCTGGCTCTACTGGTGGACCGGTTTCATTTATTTGCGACAGGTTCATAACATTCGAAAAATAGCCTGCCAAGACTCGGCTATTCTTAACCAGAAAGAGGAGAGTGCGTGAACGAGTTTTCTGCAGGCCATGACGCCAATTTGGGTGATGACATTGAGGCTACTCGCAACTTCTCTGAAGACCTCATTGAAGGTGATCTAGAAAACCTAAGCGAAGAAGAGCGAGCTGCGTTTGATGCACTTCCTTCAGGGAATGCACTTCTAATTGTGAGACGTGGCCCTAACCAAGGTTCTCGCTTCCTCCTTGATTCAGATGTCACCAGTGTTGGAAGACATCCAAACGCAGATATCTTCTTGGATGATGTGACAGTTTCTAGAAGACATGCAGAATTCAAACGTGAAGGTAAAACCTTCACTGTCTCAGACCTAGCCTCTCTCAATGGAACTCAGTACGAGGGGGAAAGAGTCGAGAGCGCAGAACTTGTAAACGGTAGTGAAGTTCAGATTGGCAAGTACCACTTGACCTTCTTTGCATCTAAGAAGGATATTTGAGAACCATGGCAGTAAACGAAGCAGCAAATCTCTTTGCACCTCGACCGGGTAAACTTTTCACCATCGGTCAGGTGATTGACAAAATCAAAGTTGATTTTCCAGACCTAACACCTTCAAAGATTCGTTTCTTGGAAGATCAGGGTTTGTTCTCACCTTTTAGAACTGAGTCAGGTTACCGCAAATATAGTGAGCAACATATTGAACGCATGCGCCTCATCCTGGAACTGCAAAGAGATAAGTTCCTTCCTCTAAAAGTAATCAGAACCTACCTAGACGATTTGGACGCCGGTAAGCAGCCTTCACTTCCAAGTGCAACCAGAAGACCTAGCGTTACTCGTAAGTTCAACAAACTAGAACTAGTTGCTGAAAGTGGCATTAACGAAACTCTGCTTGCTGAAGCACAGCAGTCACAGCTGATTGGCTCAGAACCTTTTGAATACAGCGACATTGAAGTAGCTAGATCTTTGATGCAACTTCAACGCTTTGGTATTTCAGCAAGGCATCTTCGCGGCATCAAGACTTCAGTGGATAGAGACCTAGGTTTGATCCAGGGAGTAGTTTCTAGCGTCAAGAAGCAACGCGATCCAGCGGCTAAATCAAGAGCAGCTGCCTATGCGAATGAGATAGAGTCACACATTTCAACTATCCGTGCAGAGCTAATCCGCGCGGTTATCGACAAAATCGACTAGCGCGACACGCCGAAGAAGAATATTAACGCCCCATAGTCAGGGGTAAGCGGAACAATTAAAGAAAGCTTCAAGCATTACTTGAACTTTAGAATTTAGGAGAGGAGGCCAGCATGGATTCAAATAACCCAGAAGTTGAGAGTGTTATCAACGAACCAACCACTGAGACTGGCCGCATCCTGCTAAGCGAAGCAAGCGAATTCGCCTACCTACAAGACGATCTTTTTGCAGTTTCCCAGCCTTGGCATGACCCAAATGTTGGCTACCGAGGAACCTCAGCCGCCGGGGCAGCTGGCATAAGCTACCGTCAACTTGATTACTGGGATAGAACTGCCCTAGTCCAACCAAGCGTCAGGGGAGCCTCAGGTTCAGGAACCCAAAGACTTTACTCATTCAGAGACATTCTTGTTCTAAAGCTTGTGAAGAGATTCCTAGATGCTGGTGTTTCGCTTCAGCAGATTCGTATAGCAATCAAGCAGCTTCGTGAAGCAGGCATCAGTGACTTAGCCAAAATTACTCTCTTCTCAGACGGTGCAAAGGTTTATCTCTGCACCTCAGTTGATGAAGTGATTGACCTTCTAGATAGAGGTCAGGGTGTGTTCGGTATTTCTGTCGGCAAGGTGCTTGGTGAAGTTGAGGCAACTCTCACCGAAATCAACCCAAGCCACATTGAAGATCTTGACGAACTAACTCTTCGCCGCCTTGGCAAGAAGGCTGTTTAGTTCTCTTCTGCCTCTTGGCTCTCTTTCAACGCTTTTAGTTGTTTCTTTGTCATCGTCTGACGAATAACCTCTTGAAACTTCTCTTCATACTCAGGAGAGATAACAGGTTCCTCAGATTCAACCACTATTGGCGCTTTTACCTCTGGCTCAGGCCTTGGTGGGAAAATTGGATTGGCATCTCTGCTGCGCTTAGAGAATCTACTCTTATCATCAGCCTTACGCTTGCGAAGCAGGAGCCCTGGATCTTCAGCTTTGAATGATTCAAGTGCGCTCTCAAGAAGTTGATCAAAGCGGTTAGCCAACTTAGCAGCCGATTGACCCGGCCAATTGTGAATCGGTTTACCTGCTCCAGAAGCTTGCTGCAGTGCAGTTTTCTCCTCCAGCGGTGGGTTAATCATCAATTCACCGAATAGTTCATCAAGTTCATTGACCCGATATTGATGTTCTGCAACGCTAGCTCGTAGCCGATTAACCAGAACTCCAAAGAGGTTCACTCGTCTATTGACTTTATTTCTGAGTTCAGAAAAGGCCTTCACGGCTGACTCGATTGAGATCACCGAGTTGATAGCTGGTTCTGCAACTAGAAGAACTCTGTCGCTGGCAACCCAAGCCATCCGGGTTAGTGCTCCAAGGGATGGAGGAGTGTCAATGAGAACCAGATCGTACTCATCCTCGACTGAGGCCAGAGCTTGCTCTACGTGCCAGAGCGATTTGAATGAAGGGTTGCCCTGGTTGAGCAAGGTAAGGTCAGGGCTGCCAACCATCACATCCAGGCGGCCTGCCTGTCCCTTAGCCCAAGATGAGACTACAATTGCCCTTAGCACAGTGTTGTGTCGGGGCTTCTTGATTACTTCGGCCGCTGAATGATTAGAATCCCCAAATGCACCTAAACCAATACTTGCGTTGCACTGTGGATCTAAATCAATCACCAGTGTTCGTAAGTTCCTAGACAAGGCGGCAGAGGCAAGACCAAGGGTGACCGTGGTTTTACCAACTCCGCCTTTCAAGGCGCTAACGCTTAATACCTGCACCTGTCTAGGCTACCTTTTGATTTTGGTGCAACCCGTCATTTGTTCACCTGACTGCAGTTAGGACCGCATGTTCAGCAAGATTCTGGTTGCCAACCGAGGCGAAATCGCCATTCGTGCCTTTAGAGCAGCTTATGAACTAGGCGCTAAGACCGTAGCCGTATTCGCCTACGAGGATAGAAATTCCTCCCACCGCCTAAAAGCAGACGAGGCTTACCAGATCGGTGACGTCGGTCACCCAGTTCGTGCTTACCTAGATGTCTCCGAAATTATCCGTGTCGCACTCGAATGTGGTGCAGATGCTATTTATCCAGGCTACGGATTCCTTTCTGAAAACCCAGAGCTAGCCGAAGCCGCTAAATCAAACGGAATTACTTTCATCGGTCCAACCTCAGATGTTCTAGAACTTGCCGGTAACAAGGTCAATGCGAAAGAGGCTGCAATTGCAGCAAATGTTCCGGTGCTGAAATCTTCCAGACAGTCTGAAGATGTTGCTCTGCTAATCCAAGATTCAAAAGAAATTGGTTTCCCACTTTTTGTAAAGGCAGTTGCCGGTGGCGGCGGTCGCGGAATGAGAAGAGTTCAGGATTCTGAAGGCTTAGAAGCAGCACTCGGTGAAGCAATGCGAGAAGCAGAATCAGCTTTTGGGGATGCTCGAGTCTTTCTAGAGCAAGCAGTTCTTCGACCTCGTCACATTGAAGTTCAGATACTTGCTGATAGTAAGGGAAACGTAGTTCACCTTTTCGAGCGAGACTGCTCAGTTCAGCGAAGAAACCAAAAAGTTGTTGAAATCGCTCCTGCTCCAAACATCAGCCAAGAACTTCGCGAAGAACTATACCGCGATGCGGTTGCTTTTGCGAAGCAGGTTGGTTACGTCAACGCAGGAACTGTTGAATTCCTAATCGACACAGTCGGGCCAAATGCAGGTAAGCACGTGTTCATCGAAATGAACCCACGCATTCAGGTTGAGCACACCGTCACCGAAGAAATTACCGGTGTTGATCTAGTGCAGTCGCAGATGCTAATCGCATCCGGTTCAACTCTTGAGGAGTTGAACCTAACTCAAGACAAGATTGAAATGAATGGATTTGCTATTCAGTGCAGAATCACCACTGAAGACCCAACTGCTGGATTTAGACCTGACACCGGAAAGATAAGTACCTACCGTTCACCAGGTGGTGCAGGTATCCGTCTAGACGGCGGAACTGTTTCGACTGGAAGCGAAATTAGCCCACACTTCGATTCTCTTATGGTGAAACTTATTACTCGCGGTAGAGATCTAAAGACTGCGGTAAATAGAGCGGAGCGAGCACTTGCTGAATTCAGAATTCGCGGCGTCTCCACGAACATCGCTTTCCTGCAGGGAGTGCTTGCAGACCCTAGTTTTGCAGCAGGAGATCTGAGCACAGCATTCATTGAAGAAAGACCTCAACTTCTCACTGCCCAACCTTCGCTAGACCGAGGAACCAAGATTCTCAACTGGTTGGCTGATGTCACTGTGAACCAGCCATATGGCCCCCGTGGAGATTTAATTTCACCAACCAGCAAGCTACCTAAGTTAGATCTAAATACTCCTGCTCCTAAAGGTTCAAGACAGCTCCTGCAGGAACTTGGTCCTGTTGCCTTCGCTTCTCACTTGAGAGCTCAGTCAGCAGTTGCAATCACAGACACAACTTTCCGAGATGCACATCAATCACTATTGGCCACCAGAGTTCGCTCGAGAGATCTAGTTCAAGTTGCTCCCTACGAGGCACGTATTCTGCACAAGCTTTTTTCTGTTGAAGCTTGGGGTGGAGCAACCTACGATGTTTCTCTTCGTTTCTTAGGAGAAGACCCTTGGGCAAGATTGGTGGCGCTTAGAGAAGCCATGCCCAACATCTGTATTCAGATGTTGCTAAGAGGCCAGAACACAGTTGGATACACACCGTACCCTGTTGAGGTAACTGAAGCTTTTGTTTCAGAAGCAGCAACGGCTGGGGTTGATATCTTCCGCATCTTCGACGCACTAAATGACGTTGATCAAATGCTGCCAGCAATTAGTGCAGTTCTAAAAACTAAGACCGCGGTTGCAGAAGTTGCCATCTGTTACACCGGTGATCTACTAAACCCTAACGAGGCTCTATACACCCTCGACTACTATCTAGATCTTGCAAGACAGGTAGTCAAAGCTGGTGCTCACATTCTTGCCATTAAGGACATGGCTGGTCTGCTTCGCCCACAGGCTGCAGCCAAACTTGTGAAAGCACTTCGTGCAGAGTTCGATGTTCCAGTTCACCTCCACACTCACGACACCGCTGGTGGACAATTAGCAACTCTTATTGCTGCTATCGATGCTGGTGTTGACGCTGTTGATGTTGCATCTGCACCGATGGCTGGAACCACAAGCCAACCTTCCGCGTCTGCTCTTATTGCTGCATTAGAAAACACTGATCGTGATTCTGGAATCAGCCTCGACGAGATGACAGCACTTGAGCCTTACTGGGAAGCCGTCCGAAATGTTTACGCACCGTTTGAGTCTGGACTTCGTGGTCCAACCGGTCGCGTCTATAAGCATGAGATTCCAGGTGGCCAACTCAGCAACCTTCGTCAGCAGGCAATCGCGCTTGGTCTAGGTAACCAGTTCGAACGTGTTGAAGACATGTATGCAGCAGCTAATGAAATTCTAGGAAGACCACCTAAGGTGACTCCTTCATCAAAGGTTGTTGGTGATCTTGCTCTACACCTTGTTGCGGTCAATGCGGACCCAGCAGAGTTCGCTGCTAACCCACAGAACTATGACATTCCAGATTCTGTTGTTGGTTTCATGGCGGGAGAGCTTGGAGATCTTCCTGGTGGATGGCCTGAACCTTTCAGGACTAAAGTTCTTCAGGGAAAGAACCCTAAGTTCGGTCTAGTTGCCGTTTCTCCTGAGGACCTACAGAAACTTGTTTCTGAAGACGCCAAAGTTAGAAGAAGCACACTAAACAGATTGCTCTTCCCGGGACCAACAGCTGAGTTTGAAAAGTCCAGGGCAACCTTTGGAAACCTAGATCCAGTTGACACTCTCGATTACCTCTACGGCCTTGAACAGGGACACGAGCACGTTGTTGAGATCGCTAGAGGTGTTCGAATCTTTGTTGGACTTGAAGCTATTGGCTCTCCAGATACCAAGGGCTTTAGAACTGTAATGGCGACATTCAACGGTCAACTTCGCCCGATTAACATCAGAGACCGAAAGATTGCAACAACTGTGGTTTCTGCCGAGAAGGCGAACCTAGCCAACCCAGCAGAAGTAGCCGCACCATTTGCTGGAGTTGTTACCCTTCAGGTAGTTGAGGGCACCCAGGTTGAACTGGGGCAACCGGTAGCAACTATCGAGGCCATGAAGATGGAAGCCACCATTACCGCTAATACGGCAGGTATTGTCAGGCGTTTAGCCATTTCAAAGACCCAATCGGTCGAATCAGGGGACCTTATCCTTGTCGTTGAACCAAGGGTTAGCGAATAGACTTACCCGAGTAGTTATTGATTCAGCCAAGTTCTCTTGGCTTGGAGATGTTTAAGGATTTAGCTTTGGCTGACAGATTTGACGGTAAAAACCCTCGTTCCAGCGATGATGCGGAGCACAGCGCTGAACTAGGCTCTGCTGAGATTGAAGCAAGCACCATTGACCTCTCGCCGACTACTTCATCGATTAAGGTAATTACCGAGGCAACAGCAATTGTGCCAGCAACCGGTGTTTCAGAAACCGATAGCCTAGCTAGTTCACAAGCCGGTTACTCACGACGTGACAGCCTCAGAGGTGATACCTTTGATCAACCTGAGCCTGCTGCGATGCTCACAGCAGATCGTCTTATTGAAGTTAACTCAAAGACCAGACCTGCACCTGAATCTGGTTTTAGAAGATTCCTCTACTTCCTATCCCTGAAGACCATCAATCTGGGGGATAACCTTCGTGTTCGTGAGCGTAAGGCGATTGATGCAAGAATTGCTGCCAACCTAGGTGGCGGAGCAAGATTCGTTCCAGTGCTTACCCGCAAAGGCGGAGTTGGAAAGACAACTGTTACAACCCTGCTCGGAATGGCTATGGCGCTTGTTCGCGAAGACAGAGTTATTGCAATCGATGCAAACCCTGACCGCGGAACTCTAGCCGAGCGAGTTAGCAAGTCAACTCGTTTCACAGTTCGTGATGTGGTGAACCGTGCTGCTGCAATTGATGGCTTTACAGACTTCTCAACAATGGTTTCTCGAGACGTCACAAGATTGCACGTTCTAGCATCTGACAGCGACCCTATGCTCTCTGAAGCCTTCGATGAAGGTGATTACAACGTAGTTGCAGACATGGCGGCTCGCTACTACACCATCATCCTGACTGACTGTGGAACAGGAATTGTTCACTCGGTTATGCGTCCAACTCTTCAGCGTGCAAATGGACTAGTTATTGTTTCAGGTGGTTCGGTTGATGAAGCTCGTTTGGCATCTGAAACCCTTACCTGGCTTGAAGCTAATGGTTACGGTGATTTGGTAAGAGGTTCAGTTGTTGCTCTAAACACTGCGACTCAGGGAACCAACCTAGTCAAGCTAGATGAAATTGAAGCTCACTTCAAATCTAGAGTTCGTGCCGTTGTGAAGATTCCATATGACCCAGCTCTAGCTGCAGGGTCAGTTATCAAGTTTGATCAACTGCACCGCAACACTCGTGAAGCAGCTCGTGAACTCGCTGCTTTAGTAGTTGAGGGATTGACTAAGAGCAACTAGTTTCATGACTGTTCGTGAAATAAGACTCTTTGGTGATCCTGTTCTCAAATCACCCTGTGATCCAATAAATGACTTTGGTCCTAAGACTCAGGCTCTAATCGAAGACCTTATTGACACCACCAAGGTGCCAGGGCGAGCTGGAGTTGCCGCCAATCAAATTGGAATTTCCCTCAGAGCTTTCAGCTACAACGTTGCTGGCAAAGTTGGCTATCTAATCAACCCAAAGAATTTAGTTCTCAAAGGTGAACCGTTTCTTGTTGAAGAGGGTTGCCTTTCAGTTCCAGGTAATTGGCATCTAACCACTCGCTACCCGGAAGCAGAACTAACTGGCACTCAACTGGATGGAACTGAGGTGACTATTACAGGGAGTGGATTGCTTGCTCAGGCTCTTCAGCACGAACTAGACCACCTAGATGGATTACTATACCTAGACCGCCTTACTCAAGAAGAGCGCAAAGAAGCCATGAAGATTGTTCGTAAATCAGATTGGTTTATGAACTAAATCTTGTAATCACCAATGTTGTGACAGGTTGACTTAGCGCTATCCGCGTAAATGTCATCGATTAGGTTTCCAAAGTCATCAACCACAACTGAACGCTTGATCTTTAGTGATGGAGTTAGGTGTCCACTCTTCTCAGTTAGGTCATAAGGAAGAATCGCAAACTTCCTGATTGATTCAGCTGTTGAGAAGTTAGTGTTCACAGCTTCAATAGCTTTAGAAACTTCAGCAAGGACGGCAGCATTGGATCTAGCCTCATCAATAGTTAGTTGTTCTTTGATGCCATTGTTGGTTAGCCAAATTGGGAGCATCTCTTCATCGATTGACACCAAGACTGATACGAATGGCTTAGCGTCACCGATAACGACTGCTTGGCTGACCAGTGGGTTTGCACGAAGCGGGTCTTCTAGCAGAGCAGGAGCAACATTCTTACCACCAGCAGTGATAATCAATTCCTTCTTACGTCCAGTGATTGCTAGGAAGCCATCCTCGTCCAAGGTACCGATGTCTCCAGTCTTGAACCAGTCACCCTCGAAGGTAGACTTTGTCGCATCTTTGTTGTTCCAGTATCCCTTTAGAACGTTGGTTCCACGCAGCCAGATCTCACCATCGTCGGCAATCATCACACCACAACCAGGTAGTGGGAATCCGACCTTACCAATCTTTAGGTTGCTAGGTCGACCGATAGTCACTGGTGCAGTTGTCTCGGTTAGGCCGTAACCTTCAAGAACAATCAAACCGATAGCACGGTAGAAGTGACCAAGTCTTGCTCCAAGTGGACCACCACCGCTGATTGCATACTTCACTTCTCCACCCATAGCAGCGCGAAGCTTCTTGTATACAAGGGCATCAAATAGTTTGTGCTTGATGTTCAAACCAATACTCGGACCTTTTTTAGTGTCTAGAGCCATCGACCATGCGATTGCAGTTTCAGCTGCAGCATGGAAGATTTTTCCTTTGCCAGCACCTTCTGCACGTTGTTCTGCAGAGTTGTATACCTTTTCGAAGACTCTAGGAACTGCAAGTAAGAATGTTGGGTGGAAGCTCTGCATTGCTGGTGCAACATTCTTCGCATCTGGCTGGTGTCCAACTTTCACTCCACCTGAGACACAAAGAACTGAAACAAATCTTGCGAAGACGTGAGCCATCGGCAAGAACAGAACTGTTGAACCACCAGGGCAAACTACTTCAGGCAATACAGCCTGAGCATTTCTACATAGATCAACGAATCCCTGGTGCAAGAGTTCACAACCCTTAGGTCTACCTGTTGTTCCAGACGTGTAGATGATTGTTGCTAGATCCTGCAAACCATTGCTGGTTCTTCTCTTCTCAAGTTCTTCGTCAGAGATACTCTTACCCAGCTTGACGAGGTCAGATAGATCTTTAGCTTCAAAAGTCCAAGTTGTCTTAACTGCAGGAAGGTTCTTCTGAACACTCTTGAATAGTTCAAGGTGGGTCTTGTTTTCAAAGATTGCTGCAACAGCACCTGAGTCACTCAAGATCCATTCAATCTGGCTAGGAGCGGATGATTCGTAAATTGGAACAGAGACAGCACCGGCAAACCAGAGTGCAAAGTCAGTTAGAGCCCATTCGTATCTGGTGTGGCTCATGATGCCAACACGTTGTCCAACTTCAATACCTGAGGCGATGAAACCCTTAGCAAGGGCTCTAACCTCAGCAAGGTAGTCGGCAGCTGCAACATCTTCCCAAACACCTGGAGAGGTCTGCTTAGACATCAAGGCAAGTTTTGGATCTTTGTTAACTCGGTCAATAATCAAGTCAGTAATGTTCGTTTCTGGGCTAGAAACAACTACTAATGGAACTTCGTTGGTCTTCATGTGTGCCTCCGTGAGATTAGCTCGTAAATGAAACTTTTGACTACTCTACCCGTGGAAAGCCGATATTCTGCACCTCTAGGCTTATCGAAATGATGCCGATATACTGACCAAGTTAACAAAAACAAAGGAACCAGATGAAAACCGTCGGAATCGACATCGGTGGAACCAAGATTGCGGGAGCTCTTGTCAACGAGGCAGGGGAGATTCTTCGCGACTTGAAGGTGCCAACCCCAGCGAATGACCCGAATGCGCTTCAGGCTGCCGTTGTGAAGATGGTTGAAGAACTTCGCTCAGGTGAGCAAGTTAGCGCTGTTGGTGTTGCTGCCGCTGGTTTCATAGATGCCAACCAGGCAGTGGTTTATTACGCCCCAAACCTTAGCTGGCGTAATGAACCCCTAAAAGAGAAACTTGAAGCCGAGCTAGGTTTGCCGGTTGTCATTGAAAATGACGCGAATGCTGCGGGCTGGGCTGAATATCGTTTTGGCGCTGGCATTGGTTACCGACACATGATGATGTTGACCATTGGGACCGGTGTTGGTGGAGCAATCGTGGCTAATGGCCAACTCTTCCGAGGGGGGTTTGGAATTGGCGCAGAACTTGGCCACACGAATTTCATCCCTAAGGGGAAACTGTGCGGCTGTGGTCAGCACGGCTGTCTGGAGCAATATGGCTCAGGAACCGCACTTCTAAACTCTGCCAAGGAACTTGTTGCCTCCGGCTCCGCTGAGGCTAAACGTCTAAAGGAACTCTCTGACAGTGTTCCAGAGCTAACTGGTAACGAGGTTTACAAGGCTATTCAAGAAGGTGACCCCGGAGCACTGAGACTTCTAACTGAGCTTGGTTCAAACCTAGGTTTGGCAGTTGCCTCACTGGTTGCAGTTCTTGACCCTGAGATCGTTGTCATCGGTGGTGGTGTGAGTGCCGCTGGGAAGTTGCTTCTCGAACCCATTAGAGCCGCCTACCTTGAGCACCTTCCAGCTAGAGGCTTTAGACCAGAACTGAAGATTGTTGGAGCTCAGTTACACAACGATGCAGGGGTAGTCGGGGCAGCTGATCTGGCTAGATTACATTCCAACGGGCGATAAACTTAACCCTTAGGGTTCGAAAGCCAAAGAGAAGGAGGTCCACCGTGTGGTACTTTCTGCTGAAGAACATCTTCCTCGGGCCACTTCTCAAAGTTCTTTTCCGCCCTTGGATCAAAGGCGCTGGAAAAATTCCTAGCGACGGGGCAGCCATTCTAGCTTCCAATCACCTATCTTTTTCAGATTCCATCTTCTTGCCTCTGATGCTCAGAAGACCAGTGGTGTTTCTGGCTAAGAGCGAATACTTCACCGGTAAGGGAATAAAAGGAACTTTGTCCCGCTGGTTTTTCAAGGGGACTGGTCAGCTTCCTATTGACAGAAGTGGCGGTAAAGCTTCTGAGGCTGCTCTAAACACTGGCCTTGGAGTCTTAGCTCAAAGTCAACTGCTTGGTATTTACCCAGAAGGCACGAGATCTCCAGATGGCAGATTGTTCAGAGGTAGAACCGGTATCGCTCGAATGGTTCTAGAAGCCAAGGTTCCAGTTTTCCCAGTTGCAATGATCGATACCGAGAAAGTTCAACCAATCGGAAGAAGGCTTCCTAGAATCCGCCGTATTGGTGTTGTAGTTGGTGAACCCCTTGATTTCTCTCGCTTTGCAGGCATGGAGGGAGATCGTCTAGTTCTAAGAGCTGTAACAGATGAGATAATTTATGAGCTGATGAAGCTCAGCGGGCAGGAGTACATCGACGTATATGCCTCAACACTAAAAGAACGTCGCTAGTAATCCCACCGAGACAGGAACAACAAATTGGCTTCATTTGAACCAGTAGTAGCTGCAGATCCAGGCGTACTTGAAGGCTTGGATAACTACAAAAACTTAGTTGCTGCACAGCAACCAACCTGGCCTGACCAGGCTGCTCTCGAAGAGGTCAGACAGACACTGGCTAAGTACCCACCTTTGGTGTTTGCCGGTGAGGTAGATATCCTCAAAGACAGAATTTCTCAGGCTGCTCAAGGTAAAGCTTTCTTGCTACAGGGTGGTGATTGTGCTGAAACTTTTGTTGATGCAACTGCAGACCGCATTCGTAACCGAGTAAAGACACTCCTGCAGATGGCAGTCGTGCTTACCTACGGTGCATCTATGCCCGTCATCAAGATGGGGCGTATGGCTGGTCAGTTTGCTAAGCCGAGATCATCAGACACAGAAACTCGTGAAGGTCTAACTCTTCCTGCCTACCGAGGCGATGCGGTAAACGGCTACGACTTCACTGAAGAGTCTAGAAACCCAGATCCAAAGAGATTGCTCCAGGCATACAACACCTCTTCCTCAACACTGAATCTAATCAGAGCATTCACCATGGGTGGCTTTGCAGATCTTCGTTCAGTTCATGAATGGAATAAGGGTTTCATTGATAACCCGGCTAACTCTCGCTACGAGACCATGGCAAAGGACATTGATCGCGCCATCAAGTTCATGGCAGCCTGTGGCGCTAACTTCAATGAACTGAGAACCACCGAGTTTTACACCTCACACGAAGGGTTGCTCTTTGACTACGAGCGCCCTATGACTCGTATTGATTCAAGAACTGGAACCCCATACGACACCAGCGCACATTTCATCTGGATTGGTGAGAGAACCAGGCAGCTTGATGGTGCTCACGTTGATTTCCTTTCGCGTGTTCGAAACCCACTCGGTGTGAAACTTGGTCCTAACACTTCAGTGGATGATGTGATGGCACTGATTGAAAAGCTAGACCCAAACCACGAGCCTGGCAGGCTTACCTTTATCACTCGCATGGGTGCAGGAAAGATTCGCGAAGCACTGCCGAAGCTAGTTGAAGCAGTTAGAGATGCAGGCTTCTCTCCGCTTTGGATTACAGACCCAATGCACGGTAACGGGATAACAACTGCCAACGGATACAAGTCTCGTCGCTTTGATGATGTAATGAACGAAGTTAGAGGCTTCTTCGAGGTGCACCGCGACCTAGGAACCTTCCCAGGTGGTGTTCACGTTGAACTAACCGGAGATGACGTTGCTGAGTGTCTAGGTGGAAGTGAACATATTGATGAGATCACTTTGGAATCAAGATACGAATCTCTCTGTGACCCTAGATTGAACCACTCACAGTCTTTGGAACTTGCTTTCCTAGTCGCTGAAGAACTAGCTGCTCGTTAACGAGAACGAATAATCACAGTCGAACCGACTTTGATTACTGCTCCTACGTTTTCACTTGCACCGGTCACTCGCTTGATGCCATAGTCAGCACTTAGCCACCTAGTGTCGATAAGCACCTCTAAACCTAGAGATTCAAGTAATCCTTGAGCAGCCAGAATGGTTTCTCCAACAACCTTTGGCATGACAACCGTGTTAGGCCCCTTGCTAACAACCAGCTTCACAGTTGAACCTTTACCAACTTCAACTTCATCTGGTGCAACTGCTATGACATCACCCTTAGCAATGCTGTCTGAGAACTGGTAAGAACTCTTTCGAACGCTTAGTCCGGCAACTTCTAGCGCTGCTTTTGCAACTTCTTCTTTCAACCCAGCAACTACTGGAATAGCTCCCAGAGAAATCTTCATTTCAATAGCCGAACCAACTGCTAGTTCAGTCTTGTCATCACCCGAATAGGCATAGACACTTCCCAATGGGTAATCAGCGTTGAACCACTCGCTAACAGCTCCAATCGAGAACCTTGCTCCAACTATCTTTGCTGTTGCGGTTACTAATTCATTCCCAAGGAGATCAGGAACAACGGCCATCTCTTTACCTTTGGAAACCAGAAGTGTTATTGGAGTGCCTTTGGTAACTGGAATACCTGCCGGTGGCTCAGTTCCAACTACCTGCCCTTCAGCAAAAGTCGAGCTAAATACTTTTCGCACATCGATATCTTCAGTGAGAGTTTGTAGTGAGTTAATCGCTTGACTCTGTGTTTTATCGCTGACGTTAGGAATAGCTATCAAAGCTCCAGGTCCTGCACCAAACCACCATCCGCCAAAGGAGCCAAGGGAGAGAGCCAAAATACTTGCTACCAACCATTTAGTAACAGGGCTTTTCTTTGAGTAACCTTCGAAGGCAGTATCGGTTGGAACATCAAAGTCAGCAATAACTTCAGTAAAGCTTAAATCTCCGTGCGGATCATCCAGCACTAGAGTTTCATCGAGATTTGTAGTGGCTTTAGCCGCTGAGATTTTCTCTAGAGCTCTGAGCGCAAGGATTGCATTCTGCGGCCGGTTGCTTGCATCAGGCTCTGTGCAGTAAAGCATCAACTCATCTAATTCTCTTGACGCTGCTGAATTCTCATTTAGAGCTGAACCGACACGTGAAGTGGTGTGCATCATTGCAATCTGTATTGCATCGGTGCCACTAAATGGTTGCTTACCAGTCAGCATTTCGAAAAGCATGATGCCGTAACTGTATATGTCGCTTTGAGTTTGAGTTTTACCTCTTTTGATTACTTCTGGAGCTAGATAAGCAACAGTTCCAACCAAGGACCCTGTGTCTGTATCTGCGCTAAGTTCTCGAGCTAAACCAAAGTCCGTTACTTTGATTCGGCCATCGTCAGAAAGTAAAACGTTTTCTGGTTTTAGATCTCTGTGAACTATGCCATTGCTATGTGCTTGGCTAAGTGCCGAAAGAACAGCTTTACTTACTTGAACAATTTGTTCGGTAGTGAGTGCACCGCTGTCGCGAAGTGCATCTCGCAAAGTGATTCCTTGAACATACTCAAGAACGATGTATGCATTGCCTGAGTCATCGCCCTGGTCGTAAATGTTAACTAGGTTTGCATGGTTGACCTTGGCAATCATTCTTGCCTCACGGAAGAACTTGTCCCTGAACACAGGGTCAGAAGCTAAATGAGGGTGAATGACCTTGATTGCCACTACACGATCAAGTCTCAAATCTTTAGCTAAATAAACAGTCGACATGCCCCCACGGGCAACGACATCCTGAATAAGGTAACGAGCCGAAAGGGTCTTCCCAGTCAAATTACTCATAGGAACATACCTCCGAGCACGGCAAAATAAGTGCTGGTGCTTTCAGAGGTAATAAGAGTAATCATTTTTCCGTAGGTGATTGGGCATAAATATGTTGCCACGACCTAAGTTTAGATAGCGGGAAGCCCGTAGGTGTGGCAATCTTGAGATGTGAGTGAACCTTTAGACAACGTAACAAGCTGGCTTACCATCCCTGAGGCAGGGGAGAAACTGGGACTAGTCCCAGGTAAGGTCAGACGCCTCATCGAAGAACATTCCCTTATCGCCATCAAGCGCGAAGGTGTTCAACTAATTCCAGCAGAACTAATCATCAATGGAGAAGCGCTACCTTCACTGCGTGGAACCATCTTTGTTTTACTAGACTCAGGATTCTCACTTATGGGAGCTATCAATTGGCTCTATACCGATAATGAAATTTTGAAGACAACCCCGATGGCTGCTCTGATCTCAGGTAAGAAGACTGAGGTTAGAAGAATTGCTCAATCTCTAGCTCTTTAGTTGTTTCGGTTAATTACCTTTAGAGCCAAGGAACGAAGAACTTCCTTAGCTTCAACACTCAACTCAGCTTCAGCTAACGCCTCAAGGCTTCGATCAGCTAGCTCATTAATCATGCGTTCTGTTTTATCTAAAGCTCCAGAATCCTTGATCAGCTGCTGCATGAAAGCAATCTGGCCTTCATCAAGTTCTCTGCTGGTGAGTAATTCCTCAAAGGCATCACACATGGACTTGGAGCGGTCAGCTAGAGCCTGTTTGGTGAGAGCAACTAGAACTGTTCGCTTACCCTCTCTAAGGTCATCTCCGGCAGGTTTACCGGTAACACTTGGATCGCCGTAGACACCGAGGATGTCATCTCTAAGTTGGAATGCAATACCAAGTGGAATTCCAAAGGAAGTAAATGAGTTGAGGGTTGCTTGATCAGCCCCAGCGAATGCTGCACCGATACGAAGAGGAGCTTCGATGCTGTATTTGGCTGTTTTATAGAGAATGACTTTCTCTGCTCTGCCGACAGCTTCGGATAGAGATCTAGTTGCTGCAGCATTTTCTTCAAGAACGTCTAAATACTGCCCAGCCATAACTTCAACTCTCATCAAGCTGAACTCATCTCGACAAGCACTCTCAATTTCTCTAGTTGGGGAGTGAAGTAGTGCGTTTCCAAAGATCTCGCTAGACCAGCCAAGCATCAGGTCACCAACTAAGACTGAGCCAGCAACACCGAAACGTTCAGGAGAGCCTGCCCAAGACTTTTCTTTGTGAAGTGACTCAAAGCGTTTGTGAATGGCCGGAGCACCTCGTCTGGTATCTGACTGATCGAGTAAATCATCGTGGACGAGAGCTGCCGCATGGAACATCTCTAGAGATGCAGCAATACCAGCAATTGCATCTTCTGATTCAAGAACTTCGTTCTGGTCTTGCTGGTGCACAGATTGGCCCAATGAACCGCGCCAAGCCCAGTAACAGAAGAGTGCTCTAAATCTCTTTCCACCTTGTAGAAGGCTCTGGGTGTAATCAACAACTGGAACCAAGTCAAGGGATATGGCTTCAAAGTCAGATCGCTGCTTGTGGCAGAAGGCGTCTAGATTTTCCTGGACTTGGTTGAGGAGGACTTCAGAGGATTTCACTGGAATAGCCTAACTTGGCAAAAGCGTTTAGCATTAGAGCGTAGGTCTGGAGGAAACCGTGGGTTTATCTGAACAAGAGCAAAAGGTTCTAGAAGAATTAGAGCGCCAGCTCACTGGCAACAAGTCACCTAAGGCAAAAGCCGAGCCTGAGGCAGAAGAGCCAGTGAAGTATGCACGGCTGTTAGTCCTGGGTTCAGTACTTATTGTTGTCGGCCTGAGCCTAATGATCTTTGCCACCAGCCTTCAACTAATTTGGTTTGGGGTAGCAGCCTTTGTCACAATGTTGACCGGACTCTACCTAGTCAGCCAAAACTGGTCATCTAAGGCTATTAGAGCCGCAAAAGCAGCTTCAGAGAAGCCAAAACGAGGAAATAAGCCCTCAGGAAGCTTTTTTCAGGATCGCTGGGATCAGCGCAATGACGGTAGATAATCTCCAAAATCCTCCCAAAAACCATTAACTAACTAGCCCCGAAGCCAATTCGGGGCTTTTTTATACTCGAATTTTGCCATTTTTGCAAAAACCTTGGATTTTCCCTCCACCAGATACCCCTTGCCAAATCAACCCAAGACACGCCAAAATAGATATTTACTTGCGAAATATTCATATTTGTGGATGAAAGTGGTGTATTGTGGAGCGAAAGAGTAATAGTCCATCGAGGAAGGGGAATGCCAGTGTTCATCGGTACTAGCTACCCCAAACTGGACGAGAAGTTCCGCCTTATCCTGCCTGCTAAATTCCGTGATCGTCTGGCTGGGGGAGTTGTCCTAGCAAAGAGCCAGGAACGCTGCGTTGCTATCTACACCAAGGCACAGTTCGAAGCAGACTCAGCGCAGATCACTAAAGGCGTTGCAATTGGCACCCCTGAATACCGCAATCTCAAGCGTTTCTTTTTTGGTCCAACAGATGATCAGACTCCAGATGGCCAGGGTCGCATCCTTGTTGCTCAAGATCTTCGTGAGTGGGCAAACCTTGGACGCGAACTAATCGTCACCGGTGTTGGAACTCACCTTGAAATCTGGAACCCAGCTGACTACGCAGCTTTGATGGCTGCTAATGCCGATACCTTTGCCAACTTCAGTGCGGGGGAGGTGAACCTCAGTTAGTTCCTAGTTTCTGATCTCCAGCTATTTGGCTTGTGGCTTTCTTCCCCGATGCCAGAAGGTGCAAATGGATGGGGTTCAGGGATTAGGACCAAGAGATTCAAATGAACGAGATTTCATCCCTTCACAAGCCAGTGCTCCTTGAAAGGTGCATCACACTCCTTGGTGATGCACTTTCAAGTGAGACTGCAATCCTTGTGGATGGAACTCTGGGTCTAGGTGGGCACAGCGAGGCATTCCTGCAGCGTTTCCCAAAGCTAACTGTTGTTGGCATTGATCGTGACGAAAATGCACTGAGACTTGCTGGTGAAAGACTGGCACCTTTTGCTGATCGTATTCACCTAGTTCAGGCTGTCTACAGCGAGATTCCTGAAGTTCTAGAAGAACTTGGGCTAGAGCTTGCAGATGCAGTTCTCTTAGACCTCGGTGTCTCTTCTATGCAGCTTGATGAAAAAGAGCGTGGTTTCGCTTACTCATTCGATGCGCCACTTGATATGCGAATGGACAAGAGCTCAGACCTAACAGCAGCAGTGGTTCTAAATGAATACTCAGAAGCCAAGCTTTCAGAAATCTTCAAGACCTATGGCGAAGAACGTTACTCAAAGCCAATCGCTAAGCAAATTGTCAAGGTTAGAGCAACTCAGCCTTTTACTAACAGCAAGCAACTAACCGAGGTAATCGCCAAGATTGTTCCTTTCATTCCAGGTAAGAGTTCAGGTCATCCTGCAAAACGTGTCTTCCAAGCTCTAAGAATCGAAGTCAACAGCGAGCTAGAGATTCTGGAGGAAACCATTCCTGCAGTTATCGAATCTCTTCGTGTTGGTGGCCGTGTTGTTGTTCTCTCTTACCAATCACTAGAAGATCGCATCGTCAAGCAGGCACTTGTTGCCGCTTCAACTTCATCTGCACCTATCGAACTACCAATCGAACTTGCTGAGCATGCACCAGTACTTCGTTTATTAGTTCGTGGAGCAGAAATGGCTTCAGAACAAGAAATCACAGAAAACCCTAGATCGGCCTCCGTACGACTACGTGCCGCTGAAAAAATAAGGAAAGCAGCATGACCGCTATCAGAGCTATTCAGCCTGTCAGATCAATAGCACCTAGAAGACATCTGAGACCAGTTCCGGCTACTCGAACTCAGCGTTCAGTTGTCCCTGCTAGAACGGCGTCTAGAGAACAGGCGAGAGCGGTTCTAAAGGCGGTAAGCGCGAAGATTATCGCGGGTGGTATCGCAATTGTGGTCTTAAACATGATTCTGAGTTCTTTATCCAATGCCGCTATCTACGAGATCTCTCAGCTGAAGAAAGAGACTGCGACACTAGGCACCCAAGCCCAAATCATCAACCAGCAGGTAGCTTCTCTTCGTTCACCGCAGAACCTAGCTAACAGTGCTAAGGAACTTGGCATGGTTGTGAACTCAAATCCGGTATTTCTAAGCGTGAAGCAGTCAAAGGTTTTCGGTGCGGCGACCCCAGCCTCAGCAAGCAACTCAGGCGTATCAAGCAACCTAATTGCTAACGCAGCTATGTATACAACTAGCAACCCTGACAACTTCACAGCAAGCGAAGCTGCAGTCATTGATGTTCCAACTCTTGCGAGTGTCAAGGCTGAGAAAAACGTTCAAGTACAAGTAGTTTTGCCTAGTGATGGCATTCCTGCCTCACCAACTCACTAAGAACTAGGTAGGGGCTGAAGGTGTTTAACGAAGCTACCGTTAGGCGTCATCAAGCACTAACCATTTTCATAGTTCTTTTGGCCCTGGTGTTTATTGCTCGGCTTTCCTGGTTTCAAATTGCGAATGCTGAAAGCTATCGAAATGAAGCGAGAGAAGCTATCGAAGTCACCCGCAGTATTGAGGCGGTTAGGGGTGACATTGTTGACAGTGAAGGTAACGTACTGGCGACCACAATCTTTACCTGGGATGTAAACATTGATCCGGTAAATGTTGGTCCGGTAACGCTCGATATCGACGGAAAACAGACGGCTTTCACAAAGAAAGAGATTGCGGCATATCTAGCGGGGATCTTAAAACTCTCAACAAAAGATGTACTTGCCAAGATGACCGGCGAAGGTAGATACGCGAACCTAAAGCAGAGGGCGACCGCTACACAGTTCACCCGAGTGAAGAATCTTGACATCCCTTGGGTTTACTTCGACAGGAAACAGACCAGATACTATCCACAGGGCGCTGTAGCTGGAAATCTTGTCGGGTTCGTTGGCAGCGACGGATCACCGCTTGCTGGTATCGAAAGAACAATGAACAGCTGCCTTGCTGGTACTGACGGTAAAGAAATGTACGAGCAAGGTGCTGATCTCATCAAGATTCCATCCTCAATTAGGACAATCACTCCAGTTAGAGATGGATCCGACGTAGTCCTATCAATTAATTCTGACCTGCAATATTCTGCACAGCAGGAAGTGGCAGCAACTGTGAGGCGACTTCAGGCTGACTGGGCTAGTGCGATTGTGATTGAAGTAAAAACCGGAAAGATTCTTGCAGCTGCCGAAGCTCCGACAGTTGATCCGAATAAACCTGGCGCTGTTAGGCAACAAAACCGCGGAAGTAGGATTTTCCAAGCAGCATTCGAGCCTGGTTCAATTTTGAAGCCGGTTGCCGCTGCTACTGCGGTGGATACGAAAAAGGCAACTCCAACAACTCAAGTGATTGCACCAGATAGTTTACGAATGCCATGGGGGCAATACGTTAATGATTCAAACGCACACCCACCTCAGAAGTTGACCTTAGCTGGAGTGCTCGCAAAGTCATCTAACACCGGAATTATCCAAATCGGTGGGAAAGTTGATTCCGCAACAAGGTATGAATACATGCAGAAATTTGGCATGGGTCAAAAGACAGGAGTCAACTTCGAAGGAGAGTCTTCGGGGGTTCTAGCAAATTACACAAGCTGGGACAAGATGACTGACAAGGCGGTAATGTTTGGTCAAGGTGTCTCTCTAACTCCAATTCAAACTGCTGCAATATTCCAAACCTTTGCGAATAAAGGTGTCCGCCTGCCACCTGCGCTTGTCACTGGTTGCCGAGACAGAGATGGCAACCTTAGCCCAACCAAAGTTGAGCCAGAGGTGCGGGTGTTGTCTGAGAGCTCTGCATCTCAAACCATCGACATGCTGGAAAAAGTTGTCGAAAAAGGCCCTATTGGAAGAACAGCAAGTATCTATGGCTATCGAGTTGCAGGTAAAACTGGAACAGCTCAAATTGCTGAAGGAAAAGGTTATGGAAAGCTTTATGCGGTTTCCTTCGTGGGTCTTGCTCCAGCAGAGGACCCGAAGTATGTAGTTGCAGTAACTGCATACAGATCCAGAACAGTTAGCAACTCACTTGGTGCAACACCTGGATTCGTGGCTGTCATGAAGCAAGTTCTAAAGACCTACGGAATTCCACCTTCCACTACTAAGTCAAAGAATATCCCTACGGAGTGGAAGTAATGGAACCAAAACAATCCATTCCGCCTATCCTTCGACCTGTCTCGGTTATCCCAGTCAGTCTTGGTTCTATATGTGACACTTTCAATCTCTCATTGAACGAGGCTCACGAAGAGATCACGGTAACTGGTATCAGCATGAACACCGGTGATCTTCGTCCAGGAGATTTGTTTGTTGCAATGCCAGGACATAAAACTCACGGTGCAAACTTTGCCGGCAAGGCACAAGAACTCGGAGCTGTTGCCATAGTCACTGATAGTGCCGGCAAAGAACTAATTGGAGCAACCGAGGTTCCAGTTATGGTCCTTGAACAACCTCGTAAGCACCTTGGTGAACTTGCCGCATTCGTCTATGGCAATACCCGTGGAAATGTTCCAACTCTCTTTGCAACAACTGGAACTAACGGCAAGACTTCAACAACTTATCTATTGGATGCAATCCTGAGACAGATTGGCAGAACAACGGGGCTGACTTCAACTGCGGAACGTCATATTGCCGGTGAAGTAATTGTAAGTAGGTTGACTACACCTGAATCAACAGAGATGCAGGCACTAATTGCCAGAATGCGTGAACGTGGTGTAACAGATATTGCTATTGAGGTTTCAGCACAAGCTCTCACTCAACTTCGTGTTGACGGCTTACATTTCGATGTTGCTGGTTTCACAAACCTCAGCCACGATCACTTCGATGACTACGGAGGCTTTGAGCCTTACCTAAAAGCTAAAGCTGAACTATTCACGGTCAGGAGATCTAAGCATGCAGTGGTTTGCCTAGACACCGAATACGGCAAGCGCATCGTTGAGTTAAGCGAAGTTCCAGTTACTACAATCTCAAGCCTGAAAGATATTGAATCTGACTGGAAGGTTGAGGTCCTAGAAGAACTACCAGGACTTACTAAGTTCTCATTGACAAGTGCTTCAGGTGACTTAATTGTTAGCTCCATTCCGGTCATTGGCTCACACATGGCAGCTAACGCAGGACTTGCTATTGTTATGGCTTTAACTGCAGGGCATTCTCTTGAGGCAATCAAGTTAGCTATAAAAGATGGAATCGATGCATATCTTCCTGGCCGAACAGAACTAATCTCTCCAAGGGGAGCTCCTGCTGTTTACGTTGACTTTGGTCACAGCCCAGATGCATTCTTAAACACGCTTGCTGCAGTTCGAAAAGTGACCACAGGTAAAGTTTTGATGCTCTTTGGAGCGGATGGTGACCGCGATCCGTCTAAGCGAGAAGACATGGCAAAGGTCGCAGCTGCTGGCTGCGACATTCTAGTAATCACCGATCACCATCCAAGATTTGAAAACCCTGCTTCTATTCGTAAGACACTCTTCGAAGCTGCAAAAGCACTAAGACCTGACCTGGAAATACTCGAGGTATCGCCTCCAGAAGCCGCCATTAGAGCAGCTGTAAAGCTGGTTGGACCAGGGGACTCGATTCTCTGGGCTGGACCTGGCCACCAAGACTATAGAGACATTGAAGGCGTTAGAACTCCTTATTCAGCCAGAGCGGAAGCTAGAGCTGCACTAAAGGAGTTGGGTTACTGATGTTAAAGCTAACCACTTTAGAAATAGCAAGAATAGTATCTGCTGAACTCATCGGTTCAGCCGAAGTCATAGTCACAGGCTCCGTTGAAACAGATTCTCGTAAAGTCACTGCAGGATCTCTCTTTGTTGCCAAACCTGGAGAAGAGACGGACGGGCACCTCTTTATTGAAGATGCGATCTCGAATGGTGCGGTAGCGGCATTGGTTGAACGTCCAATGTCGGCAGATATTCCTCAGCTCTTAGTTTCAGATGTTGTCCTAGCTATGGGTTCCTTGGCAAAGTATGTTGTCGCCGAGGTTAAGTCCAAAGGCAAACTTCAAGTTGTAGGCGTTACTGGATCTAACGGAAAGACAACTACAAAGAATATGCTCGGAAATATACTTTCCCATTTCGGCCCAACTGTTGCTCCTCAAGAGTCGTACAACAATGAAGTTGGCGCGCCTTATTCGATGCTTCGAATAAGTGAAGACACCGCGTTTCTAGTTGTTGAACTGGGAGCTGGCGGTCCAGGCAGTATTCGGTACCTCGCTCAAATGTGTCAGCCAGATATTGGTATTGAACTAAAGGTGGGGCTTGCTCATGCTGGCGAATTCGGTGGCATTGAAAATACCCAAAGCATCAAAGCAGAGTTGGTTGAAGAACTAGGTGCTGATGCCATTGCTTTGCTGAATGCCGATGATGCTTACGTGATGCAGATGCAGTCAGTGACCAAAGCCCAGGTACTAACCTTTGGAACACAAACAGATTCGAACTACTTTGCGTCTCAAATATCTGGTTCAATCGAAGGCACAGGTTTCCTTTTTCACAGCCCAAACCGAGAACCTAAGAAGGTTCAACTACAAATCCTCGGTGAGCACCATGTCTTCAATGCAATGGCAGCTCTTGCAACAGCAGATCAACTTCACTTGGATATGGACACTGCTATCAAAGCAATTGAGGCTATGCCTCTCGCTGAACGCTGGAGAATGGAACTTCATCGGAGAGTAGACGGTCTAACCGTTATCAACGATGCCTATAACGCGAGCCCTGATTCAATGAAGGCAGCACTTCAGACTCTTGCTGAGCTTGGACGTCAAACAGGCAAAAAGACTGTTGCGATTTTGGGGGAGATGGCTGAGCTGGGAGAGTATTCGATTACCGAGCACGATGCCATCGGCCGAATTGTAGTTAGATTAAACCTAGGTCAACTCGTTGTGATTGGGGCTGGAGCAAAACTAATTCACATGGGTGCAACTCAAGAGGGATCTTGGGATGGGGAATCTAAGTATTTCGAGCAAATCTACGAGGCAGAACAGTATCTGCGTGAAATGCTTACAGGTGAAGAGATAGTCCTAGTCAAATCTTCTAAGTCTGCGAATCTTCGTTACTTAGGCGATGCTTTGCTGGAGGAAAACAAATGAGAGCACTTCTACTTGCAGGACTATTGGGCTTAATTCTGTCGTTGACCTTGACTCCAATACTTATTTGGTTGTTCAAGAAAATTGGCTGGGGTCAGATTATTAGAGTTGACGGTCCTTCAACTCACCACATCAAGCGAGGCACCCCGAGCATGGGTGGAATTGGAATCATTCTCAGCGCTTTGATTGCTTACTTTGTTGCAAAGATTGCCAACGGTGAACCGCCAACCTATTCAGCGAACCTAGTCATCTTTATGATGGTAGGTCTTGGCTTAGTTGGATTCTTGGATGACTATTTAAAAGTTCGCGGCCAAAACACCGCGGGGCTTAGCGGCATATATAAAGTTGTTGGTCAGATTGCTGTGGCAGGTGTCTTTGCTTGGGCAGCCTTACAGGATAAAGACTTATTCGGATTGACACCAGCATCCACTCAAATATCTATCTTTAGAGATACTGGATTTGACCTCGCCAAGATAGCTCCGGAGAGCTGGGGTCAGTTTGCAGTGTGGGTCGGTATCGCAGCGTTCTTGATTTGGATTTTCCTTCTAGTTGTGAGTACTTCAAATGGCGTGAACCTAACTGACGGTGCTGATGGTCTAGCAACTGGATCACTAATTATGTCCATCGGTTCGTTTGCTGTTATTGGTTTCTGGAAGTTTAACCAAGCCTGCGATATCGCGAATCTCACCCCAAACTGCTACAACACCAGAGACCCTCTAGATCTTGCAGTCATCGCCGCAGCAATAGTGGGTGCTCTAATCGGTTTCCTATGGTTCAACACCAACCCTGCACAAATCTTCATGGGTGATAGTGGTTCTCTTGGACTTGGCGGTGCGCTTGCAGCGCTAGCCATTCTTTCAAGAACCGAAGTGTTGCTTGTGCTTGTTGGTGGACTCTTCGCCATTTCAGCGGGGTCTGTCATTTTGCAGCGAAGTGTTTTCAAGATATCTCGAGCCATAACTGGTAAACCAAAAAGAATTTTCTTAAATAGTCCTTTGCATCACCACTTTGAAGAAAAGGGTTGGAACGAAGTGACAGTGGTGGTTAGATTCTGGATTATTTGTGGGCTTCTTTGCCTAGCAGGTATTGGTTTGTTCTATGTTGAGTGGATCTACGGTTCGTTGACATGAAGAAGTTAGATGAGTTGACCAGTTGGAGCTCTGATTGGTCAGAACTTAGAGTTGTGGTTTACGGTCTCGGGGTTTCAGGGTTCTCTGCAGCAGACACATTGCATGAGCTTGGCGCAAGAGTTTTAGTAGTGGCCGATAAAGCCGATGAGAAGTTACTCGAAGTCCTTGAAGTTTTAGGAGTTGAGGCCTTAGTCGGTGCCGAAGAGCAAATTCAACTTGACCGTTTAAATTCTTTCAACCCAGAGTTACTAATTGTGTCTCCCGGCATTAGACCGGAGAGGCCATTGCTTGCAGAAGCAACTGCTCTCGGAGCACAGGTCTGGACAGACATTGATTTAGCTTGGCGGCTTAGAGACAAGCACGGAATGCCATCCAACTGGATCTGCGTTACTGGAACCAACGGTAAAACAACTGTCACCCAGTTAGTAGAAGCAATGCTCATATCTGCCGGCATCAGAGCGGTAGCCTGTGGCAATATCGGAACACCAATTCTGGACGTTGTTAGAGACCCAGCAGCATTTGAAGTTTTAGTAGTGGAACTGAGTAGTTTTCAATTGCACTATCAAAATGAGCTAGCACCGATTGTGAGTGCTGTGCTCAATATCGCAGATGACCACTTGGACTGGCACGGATCGCTTGAGGCATACACCGAAGCCAAAGCGAAGATATACAACAACACAAGCATCTGCTGCGTCTATAACGCAGGGGATTCAGTAACAGAGAAACTGGTTTCTAAGTCCCACGGAACTGAGAATGCTCAGGCAGTTGGCTTCACAGTAAACACTCCGATGCCAAACGAAATTGGTTGGGTTGAAGACATTCTGGTTGATAGAGCGTTTATTGATGACCCTTCGGAAGCTCAAGAACTTGCAACTTTCGCTGACTTGAAGAAGATTCCGGTAATTAGCCCACATCTAATGGCGAACGTCGCTGCAGCTGCAGCGATGGCAAGAGCTGTCGGAGTTCAACCATTAGAAATACAGAACGCCTTGCAAGGATTTACGCTTGACGCTCACAGAATTGAGCTAGTCCTTGACCAAGACGGTATTCGCTGGATTGATGACTCTAAGGCTACTAACCCACATGCTGCCGCAGCTGCACTGGCAAGCTTTGATTCGGTTATTTGGATAGTCGGCGGTTTACTAAAAGGTGTTGACATCGCCCCACTGGTTGAGAAATATTCAGCGAGAATCAAGTTCGCAATAATCGTCGGTGTTGACCGGGAACCGGTGGTTGAGGCATTTAGAACTATGGCTCCAAATATTCCTTTTGTTGAGATCACTGATTCAAAAGAGTCAGTGATGAATGCGGTGATTGATATCGCAAAAACACATGCAGTTTCAGGCGATGTGGTCCTCCTGGCACCAGCAGCAGCTTCGATGGATCAATTCATCGATTACGCAGACCGAGGTACTGCCTTTGTAAAGGCAATTGAACAAGGGGTTAGAAACACTAATGGCTAGAAATGAAAAGAGAGCAACCAGGGAGTCAAGCGCAATAGGCCTATTCTTTAGATCTCCTGTGCGCTCTTCTGTAGCGTTGTTCGACCGATACTTCTTACATCAGAGCAACCTTTTCTATCGTCTAGTGATGTTGATTGTTCTGCTTGTTGGTTTTGGATTGATCACCGTGCTCTCATCTTCTAACGTTGTTGAAATCAAGGAGAGCGGTAACCCCTTTGGTGGTTTAGAGAGCCAGCTATCTTTCGCATTGCTTGGATTACTTCTAATGATTTTCCTCTCGACGAGATCTGTCGATTGGCTGGAGAGCATCAGCAGATTGGCATTTTGGGGAGGGTTTATCCTTCAACTTGGAGTTCTTGTGCCTGGCCTTGGTGTTGCGGTTGGTGGTAATACAAACTGGATTAGAGTTTTTGGTCTAACTCTCCAACCATCTGAATTCTTGAAACTTGGAGTGATTTTGATGTTGGCCCACATTTTGGGTAAATACAAAGATGAGCTTTGGAATTTTCACACGGGGACAAAGCAAGTTCTTGCCTATGGTTTTGGTGCAACTCTGCTGGTGTATGGAACCTCAAAAGACATGGGAACTGCCGTAATTTTCATCATTATCATTCTCGGGATGAGTATGCTCTCCGGTATGCCTTGGAACCACCTAGGAAAACTAATTGGTCTAACACTTCTCGGTGGGCTATTCGGTTCATTAGCCAACACCTCGAGAATTAACCGCATCATTTCCTTCTTCCTCCAGGGTCAATCGGATATTGATGGTGCTGACTGGCAGGTCCAGCACGGAATCTGGGCCTTAGCAAACGGCGGAGTCTTTGGCGTTGGGCCAGGTAACTCAACTTTAAACTGGGGTTGGATTCCTGAAGTCGAGAATGACTTTATCTATGCAAACATCGGCGAAGAATGGGGAATGCTGGGCGCGATTGTCGTGCTCATCTGCTTCCTTATGCTTGGTTTATTTATTCGCAGAATTGCCTTGAACAACAGTTACCCGTTCGCATCGATGGCTGCCATTGGTGTGATGCTGTGGATAGTTGTGCAAGCTCTAGTTAACATCGCAGTGGTTCTCAACCTGCTGCCAACTCTCGGAGTGCCATTACCTTTGATTTCCAAAGGTGGTTCATCAATCGTCGCCATACTTATGGCTCTCGGTGTTGTTCTTGCTTTTGAAAGAGTTTCTACCCCAACCACCTCCAGATCGCGAAGAAAATGACCAACTATCTTTTAGCCGGTGGTGGCACAGCAGGGCACGTGAACCCTTTGCTCTCGCTGGCTGAAGAGATAATGTCTCAGGCGGGTGAACATAGAGTCTGGGCTTTGGGTACTAGAGAAGGTTTGGAGTCAAGACTCGTCCCGGAGCGCGGCTTCGAGTTGCTATTTGTTGAGCGATTGCCAATGCCTAGAAAACTAAACGGTTATGCGTTGACTTTCCCCATGAAATTCCAAAAGGCTGTTGATCAGGTAAAGCGATACATTACTGAACATCACATCGATGTTGTGGTTGGTTTCGGTGGTTACGCCAGCGCTCCAGCATATCGAGCAGCAAAAGCCCTAAATATCCCATACGTTGTTCACGAAGCCAATTCTTTACCTGGCTACGCCAATCGTGTTGGTGCAAGAAAGGCAGCAGCAGTTGCAGTGACTTTCCCAAATACTAAACTCCCTAACGCCACGCTCACCGGGATGCCACTGCGTAAAGAGATAGTAGAGCTAACCAAGATTGACCATCGTTTTGAAGCAAATCAGTTCTTTAACCTAGATTCAAAGCTGACAACATTGCTTGTAACCGGAGGTTCGCTAGGTGCTAAACGTATCAACGAAACTATTGAACAGTCACGAACACTTCTGGATGCTGCCGGTATTCAGGTCATTCACATTGTCGGAGACAGAGCTGGTTTAGAAGATGTCAGTGAAGGCACCTATCGCAGATTAACTTATTGCTCAAGGATGGAACTTGCTATCGCGGCAGCAGACTTCGCCGTTGCCAGATCAGGAGCGGCCACAGTCTCCGAGTTCTCGGCAGTTGGGCTCCCAGCAATCTTTGTTCCATATCCAGTTGGAAACGGTGAACAGAAGCTAAACGCTGAACAGGTAGTTAGAGCAGGTGGCGCACTATTGGTTAATGATGCTGACTTCAACACAGAATATGTTGCTTCGACCCTCATACCTCTATTGAGCAATAAGAAGTTGATCAATGAAATGAACGCTAAGGCTAAATCGGTTGGTATATCTGATGGCTCTTCTGAACTTCTGCGCCTAGTAAATGGCGTGTTGTAGAGGGTCTGGTTTCCAAAGCGAACCTAGTCTTGAAAGCAAACCTTAGGAAATAATGACCATCAAGCCTGATTACAGCCAAAGTGTTCCTGCCGACCTCGGCAAAGTGCACTTCATTGGCATTGGCGGTTCTGGCATGAGCGGTATTGCCAGGATGCTCATCAACTCAGGGCACAATGTAACCGGCAGCGATGTTCGTGAGTCAAATAACATCACGGAGCTTAGAAAACTTGGCGCGGTAGTCAACATCGGTCACGATGCTAAGAACCTTGGAGACTGTGACACAGTGGTGGTCACCTCTGCTTTGTGGCCAACTAACCCAGAGTATGTTCTAGCTCAGGAACTAAAGCTTCCAATCTTGCACAGATCTCAAGCTTTGAAATATTTGACCGAAGGTAAGAAGCTGATTTCAGTTGCTGGTGCGCACGGTAAGACTACGAGCACTGGCATGGTTGTCACCGGCCTTAGAGCATTGGGAGAGGACCCTAGTTTCGTAAACGGTGGAGTTATTGCAGCATATGGTTCATCTGCCGAGAGTGGCAGATCAGAGCTGTTCGTTATTGAGGCAGATGAGTCTGATGGTTCTTTTCTGCACTACAAAACTGCAGTGGCTTTGATTACAAACGTAGATCCAGATCACCTGGACCATTATGGCTCTTTAGAGAACTTCGAAGCTGAATTCGCTAGATTCGCAAATTCCGCTACCGACTTTGTCGTTATTAGTTCTGATGATCCAGGTGCAGTTAGAGTCACCGCTGGAATAAAAGATAAAAGAGTTATTCGTTTTGGTTTAGCAAACAATGCAGAAGTTTGCCTCACCGATGTTGATTCAACGGGACCCCAGGTTAGCTTCAACATTGTTTATGAAGGCAATATGTATTCGGCAACTCTTCAGGTTGCTGGAGAACACAATGCAATTAATGCGGCCGGAGCGTTTGCTGTTTTGGTAGGGCTTGGTTTTGAGCCTCAGGCTGTGTTGGCTGCTATCGCAACATTTGGTGGCACAGAGCGCAGATTCGAACTTCATGGTGAATTCAGGGGAGTCAAAGTATTTGATGACTTCGCTCATCACCCAACAGAAGTTACTGCAGCTCTAAAGGGTGCAAGGGCGGTTGTTGGAGAGGGTCGTCTGATTACAGTCTTCCAACCTCATCTATACAGTCGCACCAGATTGTTTGCAAAAGAATTTGCTGAAGCACTCGCTGCAAGCGACGAAGTCGTCGTCTTAGACATCTATGCAGCTAGAGAGGATCCCGAACCAGGTGTTACCGGTGCTCTGATTGCCGATGCATTTAGCGATCAAGACAGAATGCACTATGTGCCGAACTGGGATGAAGTTGCCAAAGTTGCTGCAGATCTTGCCAAATCAGGTGACTTTATTGTCACTATGGGTTGTGGGGATGTGTATCGACAGGTGCCAGGAATCTTGAAGGCGTTAGAGAACTAATAATGCAACGCCCTAAGAATCGTTATTCCAGTCCAACCGGTAAAGCCTCTTCGAAGCCCAACAAGATTAAGAAAGTAAAGAAGACTTCTGTTCCACTTAAATCAAAGCTTTCTAGAGTTGGACAAAGTAGAACTTCTAAAAGAGAAGTCAGAAGATTCACTAAAGAGAATCCCACCGGTAAATATTTCAAGAGAGCAATTCTCGCAAGCCTTGCCTTTCTAATTGCGTTAGTGCTTGCAACTACCTTCACTCCAATCCTGGCCATCGACAAGATTGTCGTTTCAGGCGAATCACGGGTATCTGAGAAGCAGGTGCTAAAGATATTGAAGAAGTATGTCGGGACTCCGCTACCAACAATCAGCGAAGAGTCTGTTGCTAGAGATCTAAAAGGCTTCCCAGTAATTGAGAGCATTGCTCTGGTCAGTCGTCCACCACACACTTTAGAGGTGAGACTAACTGAACGAACTCCTATTGCAATTGTTGTTAGCGGTGGAGTTCAGTATCTATATGACCCAGCGGGCGTGCAGCTAGGTCCGGCTTCAGGGTCTGAGCTGTTGCCAACCGTCATTGTCACCGGTAACCCTAAAGATTCACCGACCTATCGTCAGGCCATCGATGTAATTTTGGCTTTACCTCTGCAACTCTTGGATCGAGTTGCATACATCCAAGCTAAAACCAGAGATAACGTCACCTTAAGACTCAGGGGAGCAGCTGGTCAAACTGTTATCTGGGGAGACTCATCGGATTCAATTTTGAAGTCAAAGGTCCTAAAGACTCTTTTGCTCAAGACCTCTACCAAGGTCAGAGCTACCTACGATGTTTCCTCTCCTTTGACTCCGAGCGTTATCAATTAACTTCTGTTAGACACACCGCTATACCTACGCGACTTTCTCCTCCTTAGCGTTTAGTTTTTTGGCGCTAGAGCATTTGTTTAGTTTCTTTAACCTTCAACTGGAGGTTTAAGGTTAAACAAATCTAGGTAACCCGGAGGAAAAAATAATGTCAGACCCAGTGAACTTCTTAGCTGTAATCAAGGTCGTCGGTGTCGGTGGTGCAGGTGGTAACGCTGTCAACCAGATGATCGAGAAGGGCTTGCGCGGAGTCGAATTCATCGCAATCAACACCGATGGACAGGACCTACTCAAGTCAGAAGCTCACGTCAAGCTTGAAATTGGTGGGGACAGCACAAAGAGCCTGGGTGCAGGAGCAGATCCTGAAGTTGGTCGCTTGGCTGCCGAAGCTCACGTCGATGAAATTGCTGAAGTCCTTCGCGGAGCCGACATGGTATTTGTGTCTGCTGGTGAAGGTGGTGGTACTGGAACTGGTGCTGCACCTGTAGTTGCAAGAATTGCCAAGCAGAGCGGTGCTCTAACAGTTGGTGTGGTTAGCCGTCCATTTAACTTTGAAGGTCGTCGCAGAGCAGAGAACGCACAGGCTGGAATCGATGCGCTTCGTGCAGAAGTCGACACTCTGATCATCGTTCCTAACCAAAAACTCATTGACCTAAACGATTCAGAGCTTAGCCTTCCTGACGCTTTCAGCATGGCCGATGATGTTCTTCGTGCTGGTGTTCAGGGAATCTCAGATTTGATTACTGAACCAGGTTTCATCAACCTTGACTTCGCAGACGTTAAGTCTGTAATGCAGGGTGCCGGAACAGCACTTATGGGTATTGGTATTGCCAAGGGTGAAGATCGTGCAATGCGCGCTGCCGAACAAGCTATCAACCACCCACTTCTTGAAAGCAGCATTGACAACGCACGCGGAGTTCTCATTCAGTTTGCTGCAGCTTCAAACATGAAGCTGAAGGAAGTAAACGACGCAGCGAAACTTATCCAGGAAGTTGTTCACCCAACTGCAAACATCATCTTCGGTACATCAATCGATAACACCTTGGGTGATGAGATGCGCGTGACTGTAATTGGTGCTGGCTTTGATGAGGTAGCTCCTAGACCTGCCTATCGCAGCAACGGTTTCACAGCGCCTAGCTCAGGTCCGATTGCAATCGTTGAGACAGTTGGAGAAGTTGCAGAAGAGCCAGCAGATGTTCCATCTTGGTTTGCAGGCAACACCGCAACAGTGACTGCTGTTCCAACTGCATCAAACTATGACGAAGAGGATGAGGAAGAGCAAGCTCCACCTGTTTACGCACAACCAAAGCCTGCTAACCGTTTTGACGATGGTTTAGACATCCCAGACTTCTTGCAGTAAGAATGACTGATTCGACTCTTGCTCAGCGTTTAGAGGCTGTTAGAGAGCGCATAGGTTCGGCTGCTAGTAAAGCTGGCAGAGATGTTAGAGACATCGAACTAATCGTTGTGACGAAGAATCATCCGGCCAGCCTTGCTCTAGATTTACTAGATCTAGGTGAAAGAAACTTCGGCGAGAACAAAGACCAAGAAGCATCTCCAAAGGCTAAAGAAGTTGAATTAGTTAGACCTGGACTTGCCAGATGGAACTTTGTTGGGCAACTGCAGTCAAACAAGGTCCGATCCGTACTTGAATATGCCTCCTGCATCCACTCGCTGGACAGAGATTCGTTACTCAAAGAATTAGTCAAACAGCTAGCCAAAGACCCTGACAGACGCATTCAAGTCTTTCTAGAACTCAATCTCACAGATGACCCAAATCGTGGGGGATTAGACCCTAAAGAACTCTCGAGATTTGCTGAGCAAGTGCTTGCTCAGCCTCAGATTCAGCTACTGGGTGTAATGGGAGTCGTAGGCCTTGGCATTGAGCCCGCTGTTGATTTTGAACGCATAGCTAAGGCAAGCGCAGAGTTAGTCGCTATTGAGCCTTCGGCTAGATACATTTCTGCAGGAATGTCTGGAGACTATGAGGAAGCAATTGCATTCGGTGCGACACACTTGCGCATAGGTACCGCAATTACTGGAAACCGCTGATTTCCGCCTTAATCTAGCAATAACGTGGTTTCGTTAGAAGGAGACACTATGTCTGGCATTACACAGTGGGTAAAAGAAGTATTTTCAATGGGCGGCGCTCCTAAGAGTGCTCCAGCAGCGCCAAGAGTTACCGGTGGTAGCTCAGAGCGTCCTGCAAGAGCTCCAAGACCTATGCGTCGTGGCAACGATGTCGCAAGCATTGAGACTGTAACCCCTGGCAGTTTTGCTGATGCTGGCTTGATCGCAGATGTCCTACGTGATGGCATTCCTGTTGTAGTCAACGTTCAGAACCTGAATGACACTGACACTCGCAGACTTGTTGATTTCATGGCTGGACTCAAGGCAGGACTACTTGCAACATCTAAGAGAGTTTCAGAAGAGGTTTACCTACTAGCACCATACGGTGTTGAAGTTGATGGTGATTCTGACGACGTGCTCGAAGCTGAGGGCGACAAGCTAATCATCAGACCGTAGGGTTTTGATGTTTCTCCTAATACAAGGCCTACTTTGGCTTATTGATATTTTTCGCATAGTTCTATTCGTCCGTATTGTGATCGACTTGATTAGAACTATGAACCCCAGTTTTAGACCTAGAGGTATTTTCCTGGTTCTACTGGAGATCTGTTACACCCTCACCGACTGGGTAATCAAGCCACTATCAAGGCTTATCAAGCCAATTAGAATCGGTGGCGGGTATCTGGACCTATCGATTTTGGCTCTGTTTATCGTGCTTGCGCTGGCCGAACGCTTGTTAGCAAGCCTGCTTTAGCCGAAGAGTTAGGGTAACCTTGGTGTTTGACCGTTGTTTTGATTTAGAGAAGTAAGGAGACGGCGATGCCATTGACTCCAGAGGATGTAGTAAATAAGCGTTTTCAACCAACCAAATTCCGTGAGGGATATGATCAGGATGAAGTCGATGACTTTCTTGATGAAATCGTTTTGGAAATGCGTCGCATCAACCAGGAAAACGAAGACCTTCGTCAGCGACTCCTAGCAGCAGACGGTCGTATTGCGGAACTTCAGAGAAGCGGTGCTTCACTGGTTCAGCAGGTCAACACCGCTGAGGCTTCAATTCCAGCAAGCACAACCCCTAACTCAGAATTCCCTCAGGCTGCTCCCGACCTTACAGGTTTCGAATCTAATAACACCAACAACTTGCTTCAGCTTGCTAGAAAACTTCACGAGGAGCACGTTCGTGAAGGTCTTGAGAAGCGCGATGCGCTTATTGCTGAAGGTCACGCAACAGCTTCAAGAATTGTTCGTGAAGCTGAAGCGCAACACAAGGCAGATTTAAACAGACTTGAGCAAGAGAAGGCTTTGGCTGAGAACGATGTTCAGACCCTTCGTAACTTCGAGAAGGAATACCGCGCGAAACTCAAGTCATACATTGAATCTCAATTGAACGATCTTGAGGCTGCTTCAGGAAACAGCCAGAAGCCAGCAACGGGGCCAACCGCAATCGCCAACACTTTCCAGATCTGATTTAGGTGAATACAACTAGCAAAAAGAGTGCAACAGGAAAAACACTGTTGTTTCTCGGCATTGGCGTCGCTGTGGTGCTAGTTGATCAGCTCACTAAGGCTTTAGCAATCGCAAACCTTGCCCCATTCGAATCTGTTCCATTTATCTTTGACCTAGTCAGACTCACTCTGGTTTTCAATGACAGTGCTGCTTTTTCACTCGGAGGATCAGCGACCTGGGTTTTCACCATTCTCTCTAGCCTTGCCACTTTGCTATTACTTTGGTTCGTTCCAAGATTCAGCACAACTGGTTGGGTGGTGCTTGGAGGTTTCGCTCTAGGAGGAGTTGCCGGCAACCTAGTTGATCGACTCTTCAGAGCACCGGGTTTTGCTAATGGTCATGTTGTTGATTTCATTCAGTTGCCATTCAATTTCCCAATATTCAACATCGCAGACTCTGCGATAACTATTTCAGCGCTTATCATCGCCATCCGAATTATGCGTGGTGAGAAACTAGGCGGGACAAGTGTCTGAGGATCGCCTGATCCAGGTTCCCGAAGGGATTGCTGGGTCTAGAGCTGACGCAGGCATTGCCAGACTCCTGGGTATGAGCCGGAGCGCTGTTGCAGACCTGATTGAAACTGGCTTGGTGCAGCAAAACTCTCACATTATTTCTAAATCAGATTCTCTGATTCAAGATGCTTGGCTGACCATCACACTTCCTGCTCCTAAAGCACCTTTGGCTCTAGTTGCAGAACTAGTTCCGGATCTCAAAGTTGTTTACCAAGACGAAGATATTGTTGTTGTCGATAAGCCAGCTGGAGTTGCAGCTCATCCATCAGTTGGTTGGGATGGTCCTAGTGTTGGCGGGGCACTGCTTGCAATGGGCATCGAAATGTCCACCAGCGGTGTTGCAGAGCGTCAAGGAATTGTAAGTCGACTAGATGTTGGTACCAGCGGTTTGATGGTCTTGACCAAGACTGAGATTGCATACAGTCGCATGAAGCAGGCATTTCGTGATCGAGTCGTTGATAAGACTTACCACGCTCTGGTTCAAGGTCATCCTGACCCAAGTTCAGGAACAATTGATGCCCCGATTGCAAGACATCCGAAACACGAATACAAGTTCACGGTTGCACAGGATGGGAAACCCTCGGTTACTCATTACAAGACACTGGAAGCCTTCGTGGCAGCAAGCCTTCTCGAGATAGAGCTCGAGACGGGTCGAACTCATCAGATTCGTGTTCACTTCTCTTCCTTCAAGCATCCTTTGGTGGGGGACACCCTCTACGGCTGTGATCCAAAGCTAGCGGCCAAACTCGGAATGGAAAGACAGTGGCTTCATGCGATGAAGCTGGGCTTTATTCATCCAACCAAGGGGGAGTATGTTCTCTTTGAGAGCAGTTACCCTAAAGACCTATCCGACTCTCTAGCGTTACTGCGCTGAGCAGTCGGAGTGGCAAAATTAGTTGACGTAGGGTCAAGTTAGGCTAAATGGCCTAGTCCAAAAATGAGGTTTAGAACTGATGTCCAGTAGCAGCGATAACTTTGTGCATCTGCATGTGCACACTGAGTATTCCATGCTTGACGGTGCCGCTAAGGTGGACAAACTTCTTGATAAAGCGGTTGATTTTGGCATGCCGGCGATTGCTATCACCGATCACGGAAATAACTTCGGTGCTTTTGATTTCTGGGAGCAGGCAACCAAAAAAGGCATAAAACCAATCATTGGAATTGAAGCCTATTTAGCTCCAGGTTCAAGGCTTGATAAGACCAGAACATACTGGGCTGACGGCGGGGAAGACGATTTAGCTAAAGGTGCATACACGCACCTAACCATGCTCTCCACTGACAACGAGAGCATGATGAACCTCTTTAAGTTAAGTTCCTACGCCTGGCTTGAGGGTTATTACTTTCAACCTCGGATGGATAGAGAGTTACTTTCTAAATATGCCAAGGGAATAGTCGCCACGTCTGGATGTGCCAGCGGTGAAGTGCAAACTAGGTTGCGACTTGGACAATACAAAGAAGCTTTAGAAACTGCTGCCGAATTCAGAGACATCTTTGGTAAAGAGAACTACTACATCGAGATTATGGATCACGGTGCTTCTGTTGAAAGACGAAGTTTTAGCGACTTGATAAAACTCTCTAAGGATTTAGGAATTCCTCTAGTTGCAACCAATGACTTGCATTACACAGAAGCAGGTCACGCTGATGCACAAGAGGCTTTGCTATGTGTTCAAACTGGAACCAAACTGACCGATGAGAAGAGATTCAAGTTTGACGGTGAGGGTTATTACCTCAAGAGCGCAAAAGCTATGCGTGAACTCTTCGCAGAATTCCCTGAGGCTTGCGATAACACCTTGTTGATTGCTGAGCGATCAGATATCAAATTTGCTAAGCGTAACCTCATGCCACGATTCCAAGTCCCTGAGGGTCACACCGAGGCATCCTGGTTTGAAGCTGAAGTAATGCGCGGAATGTATGAACGTTTTGGTAAGGATATCGAGAAGCTTTACCTAGAACGTATTGCGTTTGAGATTGAAGTAATCAAGAACATGAATTTCCCTGGTTACTTCCTAGTGGTAGCTGACTTTATTGCTTGGGCTAGAAATCAAGGCATCAGAGTAGGTCCGGGTCGTGGTTCAGCAGCGGGGTCCCTTGTGGCTTTTGCTCTTGGAATTACAGCACTTGATCCAATCAAATACGGGTTGCTCTTTGAGCGGTTCCTAAACCCTGGACGTGTCAGCCTTCCAGATATCGATGTTGACTTTGATGATCGTCGTCGTGGTGAAGTGATTAGGTATGTTACTCAGAAGTATGGTGATGACAGAGTTGCTCAGATTATTACCTATGGAACCATCAAGGCAAAACAGAGCTTGAAGGATGCTGCTCGTGTTCTTGGAATGGATTATTCCGTTGGTGAAAAATTAACCAAGGCAATGCCTCGCATGGTGCTTGGAAAAGACATGACTCTTAGCGAGATGGTTGAAGACCCTAACAACAGACCTGTTGTTGAGTATTCAACAGATGAATCCGTGGAAGATGAGTTTGATGAAGAAACTCCAGATTTCGAACCAGTAGCTATTGAACCAGCTGCAATGGATTCAAAGAGCAGATATAAAGAGGCAGCTGAGTTTAGAAAGATTCTTGAAGAAGACCCCGATGCAAGAAAGACTTTTGAGCTTGCTAGAGGACTGGAAGGTCTAAAGCGCCAGACAAGCGTGCACGCCGCCGGTGTCATCATGTCTGCTGAACCGTTGCTAGATGTAATCCCAGTTATCCGTCGTGATGACGATGGAGCAATCATTACCGCATTTGCTCAGCACCCTTGTGAAGAATTAGGCCTAGTGAAGATGGACTTCCTAGGACTTAGAAACCTGACTGTCCTTGATAGAGCAATCGAAAACGCTTTATCTAACCGAGGTGTCAAAGTTGTTTTGGAAGATCTTGATCTAGATGGCGATGAGAACACCTACGAGATGCTTTCAAGAGGAGACACACTCGGAGTTTTCCAGCTCGATGGTGGTCAGATGAGATCGCTCCTAAGGCTTCTGAAACCAACAAAGTTTGAGCACATCTCTGCGGTTATCGCCCTCTACCGTCCAGGACCTATGGGTATGGGTTCGCATACTTCCTACGCACAGCGTAAGAACGGTAAAGAGCAAAACATTCCTATTCACCCAAGTCTTGAACAGCCTTTGGCTGAGGTTCTAGATCCAACCTACGGCTTGATTGTTTATCAAGAGCAGGTAATGGCGGTAGCGCAGAAGGTAGCGAACTTCAGCCTTGCTAAAGCTGATGAGCTACGTCGAGCTATGGGTAAGAAAAAGAAGGAAGAACTAGACGCACAAAAGGTTGGTTTCGTCGCCGGTATGAAAGAAAACGGCTACGTAGACGAGGCTATTGAAAAGCTTTGGGAAACTCTCCTTCCATTCGCAGACTACGCCTTCAACAAGGCTCACAGCGCAGCTTACGGAGTGCTTTCATACTGGACCGCATACATGAAGGCGAACTTCCCACAGGAATACATGGCAGCTCTACTTACCTCTGTGAAGAGCTCTCGTGACCGGCTAAGTATTTATCTAAGCGAAGCTAGAAGAGCGGGAATTCAGGTGCTTGCCCCCGATGTCAATGACTCGATTGCTGACTTTAGAGCGGTTGGCGGTGACATTCGTTTTGGGTTGGAAGCTATTCGCAATGTGGGTATCGGCGTGGTTCAAGAGATTGTTAGGACACGAGACACCGAAGGTCGGTTCACTTCTTTCCAAGATTTCATATCTAAAGTTCCCGCTTCTGTTTGTTCCAAGAAGGTAATCGAATCACTTATCAAAGCAGGTGCATTCGATTCATTTGGAATGAGTAGAAGATCGCTCTTTGAAGCACACGAGCAGATTATTGAAGCAGAGCTCAAGGCAAAGAAATCTAAGTCAACAGGTGAGCTGGATCTCTTTGATGACTTTGAAGACAGTCACCACTCACACAGGATTCCACAACTTGCAGAGTGGCCACAGCGACAACTGCTTAGCCTCGAGCGAGAGATGCTTGGTCTTTATGTCAGCGCTCACCCTTTGCAAGGCGCAGAAGGCAAACTCCGCGCTAGCGCAACGGAAACCATTTCCTCATTCATCGCCCGCAAAGATTTTGCAGAAACTGAGGCGGTAACGCTTGCTGGATTGATAACCGTGGTGGATGTGAAAACTGCAAGGTCATCTGGAAACGTCTACGCGAATGTGACCATCGAAGATCTTGAAGCTGAAGTTTCACTAATGATTTTCAGTAAAACCTACCTTGAAAATATCGACAAGTTAAACGTAGACACCTTGGTTGCAGTTCGTGGCCGAATGAGGCCTCGTGACGATGGCTTTGCTCTGAACGTAAACGATATTCAAGTTCTTGAAAAGGATGACAACAGATACGCAGGTCCTTTGAAAGTTGTTATTGCAGAACAACTAGCTTCTCGATCAAATATTGAACTGCTAGATTCAGTCTTCAAGAAATATCCAGGGCAAACCGAAGTGCAGTTGCTTTTGAAGAATGACTCGGAAGTAAAGACTTTCAAACTGAAGCACAAGGTGTTCGTTGGTGATGCACTCATTTCAGAGGTCAAACAACACTTTGGAACTTCAGCCCTGGACGAAGTTCTTTTTAGACAGTCAGAATTAACTGATGCGGTCGCCGGGGACGACGTAACCACGTTGGTGGTAGAGAAGGCTGGGGAGCTCTTCGGCGAATAAGCCTTCGAGAATCTCGACTACGACGACAGCGTTCTTTTCAACCTCGTGACGAGCAACAACTTTACAAATCAAAGCTGCGTTAATTTTTTCAAAAATCGGCAGATTTGTTTTGGTTTCTCTGAACCAATCATTCGGGGTGAATCTTTGGGTATGGTCCTGAGACATTCTGATCGCTAGCGTAAGGCTGCTTTCATTGAGCATCTGAATTGAAACATACTCAGCGACTGCTAGCGCTGGCCAGCTGCTAGCGCCTCTAGCAACGTTGAATGAGGCTAGAGCGGGGTCAGAACCGAGTGAAGTCACAGAGGTCGCTGTGAAGCCGACTGGGTTGCCCTCCGGGTCACTCATTGTGATCAGGCAAACACCTGAGGCATGGCGACGGAAAGCTGCCTTCAGTGCCTCAGTGGTATCGGTTATGTGCTCCAAGATGTAGTCCTTACTTTCTCACCAAGGCTAACCCAGTTAGCGTTTGGTCATTCGCTTACAATAGTCAAAAGTTAGAAAGTTAAGAAATTCATGGGCAACGACATCAGAGTTCTGGATCTTCGTGATCAGGAAATTACCCGTGAATTAGTCGCGACTGAATTGCCTAGAGCAAGCATCGATGTTTCACAAGCCGCCGAGTCAATCAAACCCTTGCTAGCTGAGATACAAAGAGACGGCGCAAAAGCTCTGGTTAGAGTGGCTAAAGTCATTGATGGCATCGATATCGAACCAATCAAAGTTTCAGCCCTTGAGCTTGCTCAAGCACTTCGGAACCTAGATGCTGAACTCAGAGCCTCAATTGAGATAGCTATCGACAGGGTCAAAAGAGTCTCAAAGGCGAATATGCCGTCCAATACCAGTGTTTCTCTGGCTGAAGGGGCAACAGTTAGCCAACGGTGGCAGGCTGTTGAGTCGGTGGGACTTTATGTTCCTGGGGGAAAGGCTGTTTACCCATCCAGCGTTGTAATGAACGTGGTTCCAGCGCAGGTTGCAGGGGTAAAGCAAATCTCGATCGCAACTCCTGGCCAATTAGCATTCGGGGGAAGGCCTAATCCAACCGTTCTAGCCACTGCCGCTCTGTTAGGGGTTGAAGATGTCTACGTCATTGGAGGACCGGCTGCTGTGGCAGCTTTTGCCTTCGGAGTGCCTGAAATTGGTTTGGAACCAGTAGAGCTTGTTACTGGTCCCGGCAATGTCTATGTTGCGGCCGCTAAGCGTTTATTGCGGGGGAGAATAGCCATTGATTCGGAGGCGGGACCCACCGAAATCCTGATTTTCGCAGACAAATCAGCTAATCCTCGATATGTTGCAGCAGATCTTCTTTCACAGGCTGAACACGATGAATTGGCTGCAGCCGTCCTGGTGACTGATTCTGAGGAACTTATCGCTCAGGTGCTTCAGGAAGTCAGTTCACAGTTGGCCACAACTGAGAACCAAGAACGTGCAGCCGCTGCCTTGAAGGCCCAGCAGAGCGCTCTTGTGCTGGTCTCAGGTATGGAGCAAGGTATTGCCATTGCAAATAACTACGCCACAGAACACCTCTCGATTCAGACAAAGGATCCAAAGGCAGTTTCGGAGCAAATTACGAATGCCGGAGCTCTATTCCTGGGTGCTTACTCGCCAGTTTCACTGGGGGATTACCTAGCAGGGTCTAATCACGTGCTGCCAACGGGTGGACAGGCGAGATTCAGCTCGGGATTGGGAGTTCACACGTTCTTGAGGGCCCAGCAGCTCATCGACTACAGCGCATCGGCTTTGTCAGAGGTAGCAAATAATGTTGTTGCTATCGCCAACCAAGAGGGTCTTTCAGCCCATGGTGACGCGATAAAGGTCCGTTTCTAAACAATCTTTTTGTAACAGAAAGATTAAATCTTTGGTTGAAGGTTAGTGTTTTGCATGCGCTTTCCCCGTAGTTATAGGCAACACGCCGACTTCTAATGAAATTTGCTTCTAGGAATACAAAACCACAAGATATAGGGACGGAGAAATGAAATATCACCACATCTTGTGTGTATATTAGGTTTCTCTTGAGTAAATTAATCGAAAACGACCCTAGAAGAGTGGAGGCAAATCGTGCACTGTCCTTTTTGCCGCCATATCGACTCTAGAGTCATGGATTCACGCACTTCTGAGGATGGATCAAGCATCCGCAGAAGGCGCCAATGTCCCGAATGTGGCGCTCGTTTCTCTACTTTGGAGACCTCAAGTCTTCTTGTAGCAAAAAGGGGAGGCACAACCGAGCCGTTCAGCAGAGACAAGATTGTCAATGGTGTTCGTAAAGCTTGCCAGGGAAGACCTGTTACAGAGTCAGACCTAGCAATGCTTGCTCAAACAGTTGAAGAAACGATCAGAGCAACAGGAACGGCCCAAGTTGAGGCTCAAGAGGTTGGTTTAGCCATCCTTGAACCACTTCGCAAGCTAGACGAAGTGGCTTTTATGAGATTTGCCAGCGTTTACCAAGGCTGGGAAAGCTTAGAGGATTTCGATGCAGCAATAGCAGTGCTCAAAGTTGAGCGCGAAAACCAGATTTCGCAACCGGTCTAACCGAGTGCGATTACAGCATAAAAACTAAACAACTAAGAGGAAAGGCAACAAAATGACCGATACATCGGCTTACACCGACGCCGGTGCAGCTAGTCAGGGGCGTAAGGGGCTCAAGATTGAGCGCATCTACACAACTGAGGGAGTTCACCCCTACGACCAGGTCACCTGGGAATACCGTGACGTAGTGCAGACCAACTGGAAGACTGGCGAGACCATCTTCGAGCAGCGTAGCGTTGAGTTCCCAGAATTCTGGAGCTTAAATGCATCAACTATCGTTACCACAAAGTATTTCCGTGGTGCGCTAGGAACTCCAGCTCGCGAGTTCAGTCTTCGTCAGCTTATTGACAGAATTGTTCTGACATACACCAAGGGTGGACGTGACCACGGTTACTTCGCTTCTGAAGAAGATGCAACCATCTTCGAGCACGAACTTACCTACATGCTTGTCAACCAGATCTTTGCTTTCAACTCGCCAGTTTGGTTCAACGTTGGTACTTCAAGCCCGCAGCAGGTTTCAGCTTGTTTCATCTTGTCGGTAGATGACTCAATGGAATCAATTCTTAACTGGTACCGCGAAGAAGGAATGATCTTCAAGGGTGGATCAGGAGCAGGTTTGAACCTCTCTCGCATCCGTTCATCGAAGGAACTTCTTCGTTCATCTGGAGGCTCAGCCTCTGGTCCAGTTTCATTCATGCGAGGTGCTGATGCATCTGCAGGAACTATCAAGTCAGGTGGAGCAACACGGCGTGCAGCCAAGATGGTTGTGCTTGATGTTGATCACCCAGACATTGAAGAATTCATCGAGACCAAGGCTCGTGAAGAGGACAAGATCCGCGTACTACGCGATGCAGGTTACGACATGGAGCTTGGTGGCAAGGACATCAACTCTGTTCAGTACCAGAACGCAAACAACTCTGTTCGTGTAAATGAAGAGTTCATGCTTGCAGTTGAGCACGGAACTAAGTTCGGTCTACGCGCTAGAACCAATGGTGAAGTCATCGAAGAAGTTGATGCTCGTGAACTTTGGGACAAGTTTGCAGAAGCTGCTTGGGCTTGTGCTGACCCTGGTATCCAGTACGACGACATCATCAACGACTGGCACACCACTCCAGAGTCAGGTCGCATCACAGCATCTAACCCATGCTCTGAGTACATGCACTTAGACAACTCATCATGTAACTTGGCTAGCTTGAACCTTCTAAAGTTCTTGAACCCAGATGGCACATTCGACAGCCACAAGTTTGCGAAGTCATGTGAATTCATTTTCACCGCAATGGATATTTCAATCTGTTTCGCAGACTTCCCAACCGAAAAGATTGGCGAGACCACACGTGCATTCCGTCAGCTTGGTATTGGTTACGCAAACCTAGGTGCGTTGCTTATGGCTATCGGTCTTCCTTACGACAGCACTGAAGGTCAGGCACTAGCAGCAGCGATCACTTCGTTGATGACTGCATCTTCATACCGTCGTTCAGCAGAGCTTGCAGGTGTCGTAGGTGCTTACGACGGTTACGCTCACAACAAGGCAGGCCACGACCGAATCATGCGTAAGCACGAAGCTGCTAACGCAAGCATCCGTCCGGTTACCGAAGTTGACCGTGCAGTTCTAGAAGCCGCTACTCGTGAGTGGGCACTAAACACTGCTATTGGCGCAACCAACGGTTGGAGAAACTCACAGGCGTCACTATTGGCTCCTACTGGAACCATTGGCTTCATGATGGACTGTGACACCACAGGTATCGAACCAGACTTCTCACTGGTGAAATACAAGAAGCTATCAACCGGTGGTTCAATGCAGATTGTTAACCAGACAATTCCGTTTGCTCTTCACCGTCTTGGCTACTCACAGGAGACCATCGAAGCAATCGTTGACCACATCAGCACCAACGGTCACGTTGTAGAAGCTCCAGGTCTAAAGCCTGAGCACTACGCAATCTTCGACACTGCTGTTGGTATTCGTGCGATTGAGCCAATGGGTCACGTAAGAATGATGGCAGCTGTTCAGCCGTTCCTATCAGGTGCAATCTCAAAGACTGTAAACATGCCTGAGACTGCAACTGTTGAAGAAGTCAAGGAGATCTACTTCCAGGGTTGGAAGATGGGTCTAAAGGCTCTTGCTATCTACCGTGACAACTGTAAGGTCGGTCAGCCACTCAGCGATGCAAAAGCTAAGACTGTAGAGCAGGTTGTTGAAACTGCAGCCGAATCTGCACCGCTTTCACACCCAGTTCGTAAGCGTCTACCTAAGTCACGTCCATCTTCAACCACTTCATTCACTGTTGGTGGAGCAGAAGGTTACATGACTGCTGGTACGTACCCGGATGGCGTTCTTGGTGAAGTGTTCCTAAAGCTTGGTAAGCAGGGTTCAACTCTTGCCGGTGTTATGGATGCATTCTCAATCGCGGTATCAATCGGTCTACAGTACGGTGTTCCTCTAGAGACCTACGTGCAGAAGTTCACCAACGTGTCCTTCGAGCCAGCTGGTCTAACTGATGACAAAGACATCCGTATGGCGAAGTCACTGATGGATTACATCTTCCGTCGTTTGGCAATCGATCATCTACCGGTTGAAACTCGTCAGGCACTTGGCATCAACACTGCAGCTGAGAGATCAGCAACACTCGATGCATCTGGCAGCTACCCAGCAATTGCAGAGTCACCAGTTGCTGCAGCTGCAGCGGTTGAGCCAGTTGTAGAGTCAAAGCCAGTTGTTATCGAACTGATTGTTGAAGAAGCACCTGTTGCACCAAGACAGGTTCACTCTTCAGCAGAATTGTTTGAGATGCTACAAGGTACCGAATCTGATGCGCCACTATGTTTCAACTGTGGAATCAAGATGAGACCTTCTGGTTCATGCCACGTCTGCGAAGGCTGTGGATCAACCAGCGGTTGCAGCTAAAGACAAATCGTGAACAAGGGTCGGCTTTCGGGTCGACCCTTTTTCATTACCTAAGTACTTATCGATTATTAGGAAGGTAACCTAGTCAGGTGCTATACAAACTCGCTTTCAAGCTGATCTTCTCGAATATGGATCCTGAAAAAGCACACCACTTTGGGATGTTTGTCATTCAAACCGCATCAAAGCTAAGGCTCACAAAACTTCTGCCAAAGATTAGAACTCATAAGGTCCATGCTTTTGGTTTTGAGTTTGACGGGGCATTTGGTCTGGCCGCAGGTTTCGATAAAAATGCTTCTGCAGTCAAGGCACTTGGGGAGTTGGGTTTTTCACACATTGAAATTGGAACTGTAACGGCAATTGCTCAACCAGGTAATCCGAGTCCACGCTTGTTTAGATTATTTCAAGATCGAGCTCTAATCAACCGCATGGGTTTCAACAACGATGGCGCTGAAGCTGTTTCACATCGTTTAAGAAAGCTTCGTGCAGAGAACAAATCACTTCCGGTGATTGGTGTCAATATCGGCAAGAGCAAAGTTGTTGAGTTAGAAAATGCTGCGGATGACTATCGCACCAGTGCAAAGCTGTTAGCTCCATTTGCGGATTACTTAGCGGTGAATGTGTCTTCACCGAACACACCTGGTCTTCGAGATTTGCAATCGGTCAAATCCTTGAAACCTATTCTTGAAGCTGTGATTGATGAGTCTCTTGGTAAACCAGTGTTAGTAAAAATTGCGCCTGATTTAGCCAATGAAGACATCATTGCTATTGCAGATCTTTCAAAGCAGTTAGGTTTGGCTGGAGTTATCGCCACCAACACAACAATTGGTCGTTCAGGTTTACATGAAACTGCTAGCCGCATTGAAGAAATTGGTAATGGCGGACTCTCTGGTGCTCCACTAAATAATCGTTCGTTAGAAGTCTTAAACCTGCTCCGTAAAGAGCTCGATTCTTCGAGTTTGATTATTTCTGTCGGGGGAGTCGAAACTAAAGAGCAGGTTCAGGAAAGATTAAAAGCCGGAGCAAACCTTGTTCAGGGATACACCGGCTTCGTATACATCGGCCCGCTTTGGGCTAGAAAACTAAATCGTATTTAGATCAATCTAGCTTCTGGAGATTTGGTTTCCTTTGGATCGGTAACCGCAATGCTTGCAAAGATGTCTGTGACCTTTGCCATAACTTCTGCAGGAATTTCAACACCAACAGCACCAAGGTTGCTCTTGATTTGATCTGGGTTAGTTGCTCCAACAATCGCACTAGATACGTTCTTGTTTTGTAGTACCCAAGCTAGAGAAAATTGAGCCATCGTGACACCCAACTGTTCAGCAATTGGCTTTAGCTCTTGAACCTTAGTTAGTACTTCATCAGTGAGAAGTTTCTGAATGAAACTGTTTACCTTCTCATTAGCTGCTCTAGAGTTTTCAGGAACTGGTTGACCTGGCAAATACTTTCCGGTCAGAACACCTTGTGCCATAGGCGACCAAACAATCTGACTGATACCGAGTTCTTCACAGGTAGGAATTACTTCAGCTTCAATTACGCGCCAAAGCATGGAGTACTGAGGCTGGCTGCTGATTAGTTGGAAACCCAGTTCCTTTGACAGTTTGTGACCAGCTCTAATCTGTTCTGCGTTCCACTCAGAGACACCGATGTATAGGGCTTTACCTTGGCGAACGATGTCGGCAAATGCCTGCATGGTCTCTTCAAGAGGTGTCTCTACGTCGTAGCGGTGTGCTTGGTAAAGATCAACATAATCAGTTTGTAGACGCTTCAGAGAACCGTTGATCGACTCCATGATGTGCTTACGAGATAGTCCTGTGTCGTTTGGCTTTTTCTCTGAGACTGGCCAGTAAACCTTGGTCAGAATTTCTAGACCTTCACGACGCTGACCCTTTAGTGCTTCACCTAGAACTACTTCAGCAGCCTGGTTTGCATAAACATCTGCGGTGTCAAATGTAGTGATTCCGCCATCAAGGGCTGCGTGCACTGTTGCGTATGCTGCATCGTTTTCAATCTGAGTTGCGTGGGTTAGCCAGTTTCCATAAATAAGTTCGCTGACTTTGAAACCGCTGTTACCTAGGTATCTGTATTGCACGTCAAACTCCTTGAATAGTTATTTGGAACTCTTACGAGGTCCTGGCTTTGGAAGTCGAAGAGGTCGTGGCTGCATACCTCTGGTAACTGTGTATAGATAATTTCCGCGCTGAAGCTTGATGTCTTCGCCAAGTTTTTCGCGTATCTTTGCAACTGATTTTCGGTTGATGATGGCTGCCTCTAGAGTTACAGCGAAAAGAGCCAAGATCATCACGACAGTGATGATGTTTTTAGCACGGTCATCGGTAAATGAAGTCACTACCAAGAAGAGGACCATCAAAGGCATTAGACCTTCGATTAGTGTGTATCGGTTGTCTAGAACATCTCGAATGATCTTGCGCTGAGGGCCGCGGTCTCGAGGGAGCAAGTACTTTTCATCGCCAGCAATAGCAAGCCTTCTAGCTTTATCACGTTCCGCTTTCTGAGCTTCGCGTGCAGCAGCTCGAGCTTCTTTGCTGCGGTTTCCTACTAGGGGGCGCTTATTAGCCGCTTCTCGTTCTTTTCTAGTGGGGGTGGGGCGACCTTTACTGTTACCTGTTTTAGTTTCTGGTTTCTGTGGGTCGCTCATTTATGTCCTTAGTTTTCTTGCCGTTGTGTTCTAGATTACTCTCATGACATTCTCTCCAGAGCCAATCTCAGATTCAGCCATTACATCCAATTCAGATCTCGCTAACAAAGTTAGGGACCGAGTGGAGAGTGAGTTCACCCAGCGGGTTGCAACCCTTGGGAAACTTGTTCGTATTCCAGGTATTGCTTGGGATGCTTTCGATGCAAACGATCTAGTGCGAAGCGCTGAGGCTGTGGCAAAGCTCTTTGAAGAAACCGGCGTCTTTGACAAAGTCGAAGTCAAGACAGCAACGGTAGATGGAAAGCCAGGTGCTCCGGCCGTGCTTGCCTCCAGACCAGCTAAAAACGGTAAGCCTCATGTTCTGCTCTATGCACACCACGATGTTCAGCCACCGGGGGATGATTCGGTTTGGGAAACACCAGCTTTTGAACCTACCGTTAAAGATGGCCGTATATACGGTCGAGGAGCAGCCGATGACAAAGCAGGCGTTGTGGCTCACTTGGCAGCCATTGACGCTCTGAAGGCTGTAGTTGGAGAGGATTTCGACCTCGGTATCTCAGTGTTCATCGAAGGCGAGGAAGAAGCTGGATCCAGGACTTTTAGGGCTTTCTTAGAGGAAAACAAGGCAAAATTGGCCGCTGATGTCATCATCGTCGCCGATTCCATGAACTGGTCTCCTGAGGTCCCCGCTCTGACTGTTTCTCTCCGAGGCATGGTCTCTCAGGAAATCACTGTTAGGACCATGGAGCACGCTGTCCACTCTGGAATGTTCGGTGGGGCTGTGCCAGATGCCATGATCCCTATGCTCAGGGTTTTAGCTTCCCTGCACGATGACAATGGAAGTGTGGCCGTTTCGGGCCTAAAGACCCATAAATTCGAAGATCTGCCATACACAGACGCCAATTTGCGTGCTGACAGTAGCCTTTTGCCTCAGGTTAGCCAAATTGGCGAGGGTGGCATCATGGACCGTATCTGGGGTAAGCCATCGATTACAGTCATAGGTTTGGATGTTCCATCTGTTGCAATGTCCTCAAACACGCTGCTCCCAGCTGTTTCAGCCAAAATTAGCCTCAGAATCGCCTCAGGACAAGACCCAGACGAGGCTCTTGAGCTCCTCAGAGCTCACCTAACGGCCAACATTCCATTCGGTGCAGTCCTTGAATTCGGTGAAATTGAGACTGGAAAGCCCTATTTGGCTGACACTTCAGGCTGGGCTTCCGTTTTGAAGAAGCAGGCTCTTGGCGTTGCATTTGGAAACCCCGCTATTGAAATCGGTATAGGTGGATCAATACCATTCATTGCCGACCTAACTGAGGTCTTCCCAGCCGCTCAAATCCTCGTTACGGGGGTTGAAGACGCTGATTCCAGGGCTCACAGCCCTAACGAGTCAGTCCATTTGGTTGGGCTGAAGAATGCCATGGTTGCCGAAGCTCTGTTCTTGGTAGCTTCCAATGAACTAAAGGGCTAAAACTTATCTTTTCCCAGCTATTCGGCTTAGAATTGGAATGAAAATAGGAGAAAAAATGACTGACACACTAACTCACGGGCTTGAAATCACTGATGCTGCTAAGGCTGAACTTCGTCGTCACATCGAATCTGCCGACCTATCAGACCTTGCTGAGGGGGAGAAGCTTCGCCTTCGAGTCGAAGTCAAAGTCGGCGGTTGCGCTGGCTTCCAATATTTGCCTTTCGTGTTAACACCTGAACTTCGCGAAGATGACCTGGTAAAGGACTTTGACGGGGTTGAAGTTGTCGTTGACGGTATGAGTGCTCCTTTCATCAATGGAGCTACTTTTGACTTTGTGGACACGTTCCAGAAGCGATCATTTGAGATCGATAACCCAAACAGCCAGGGAACCTGTGCCTGCGGTTCTTCTTTCAACTAAAAAGTATTCAAACTGACTACTTTCGCCTGTGTTTTGGCACGAAGCCCGCTTTCTAACGCCTAAACTTGGAGTATAACGATTTGAAATTGAAGGGTCGATTGTGCTTCCTAAGCGCCGATTGAGATGGGCAGCTCTGCCTGTTGTTTCACTGCTACTAATCTCACTTACTGGATGTAGTTCTTATGAATTTTCAAGAGGGTGGCTTCCGGGTGTTCCCGGCGTAACGAACCACACTGACCGCATTGTCAGCCTTTGGGCTGGTTCGTGGATAGTGCTTTGGGCAGTGGGAATCATTGCTTGGGCATTGATGTTTTACGCGATCATCGTGTACCGCAGGCGCAAGGGCGACACCGAGATTCCGCCTCAGCTTCGCTACAACATGCCGATTGAGACCCTTTTCACCGTGGTTCCTTTCATTATGGTGATTGGCTTCTTTGCGCTAACAGCAAGGGATATGGAAGCCATCGAGAAGCCTGTAGCCAGCGATTACCGCATCGAAGTGGTTGGAAAGCAGTGGTCTTGGGACTTCAACTACACAAACAACAACGTTTTTGACAGCGGAATCCAATATCAAGAAGACGGTACTGAGGCAGAACTGCCAACTCTTTACTTACCTGTCGATAGAACAATTGAGATTGATCTTGTTTCTAGAGACGTAATTCACTCATTCTGGGTAATCGACTTCCTATACAAGAAGGACGTTTTCCCAGGTCGAGTCAACAAGATGTATTTCACCCCGCAGGTTATCGGCGAATACAAGGGTAAATGTGCCGAACTTTGTGGTGAATTCCACTCATTGATGCTTTTCAACGTGAAGGTTGTTTCTCAAGCTGATTACGACACTCACATTGCAAATCTTGCTGCTCAGGGCTTCACCGGCCAGGTTCCAGCACTTCCAGATGACCCAGAGAACCTGAACAGAAACAGCAATCTGCCAGGTGACAACCCAGAGATTCGGGGATAGTACAAATGACTACAGTAAAGCAATCTAGAGGTCGAATCGTAGTCGATTGGCTGACCACAACTGATCACAAGAAAATCGGTTACCTATACCTAATCACTGCCTTCATCTACTTCCTTATCGCCGGTGTTATGGCTTTGGTGATTCGAGCTCAGTTGGCGATGCCTGGGCTCAGCATCGTTGAGACCAAGGAGCAATATAACCAGCTCTTCACAATGCACGGAACCATCATGCTTTTGATGTTTGCGACCCCGTTGTTTGCAGGTTTCGCTAACGTATTGATGCCCGTTCAGATTGGTGCACCGGATGTTGCTTTCCCAAGACTGAACGCAATTGCATACTGGTTCTACTTCTTCGGTTCATTCATTGCTGTTGCAGGTTTCTTCACACCTCAGGGCGCTGCTTCATTCGGTTGGTTTGCTTACGCTCCGCTATCTAGCACTACTTTCTCACCTGGTTTAGGTGGAGATCTGTGGGTATTTGGTCTAGCACTTTCTGGCTTTGGAACAATCATGGGTGGTGTGAACTTCATCACAACAATCATCACCATGCGCGCTCCGGGTATGACCATGTTCCGTATGCCAATCTTTACTTGGAACACTTTGGTGACATCAATCCTTGTCATCATGTGTTTCCCACCGCTAGCAGCAGCTCTGTTTGCTCTTGGCGCGGACCGTAAGTTCGGTGCTCATATATTTGACCCAGCAAACGGTGGACCAATGCTGTGGCAGCACCTGTTCTGGTTCTTTGGTCACCCAGAGGTATACATCCTTGCATTGCCATTCTTCGGTATTGTTTCAGAGATCTTCCCAGTATTTAGCCGCAAGCCAGTCTTCGGTTACAGGACTCTTGTCTACGCGACAATCGCTATTGCCGCTCTATCGATGACCGTTTGGGCTCACCACATGTATGTCACCGGCTCTGTGTTGCTACCTTTCTTCGCTTTCACAACAATGCTTATTGCTGTTCCAACCGGTGTAAAGATATTCAACTGGATTGGAACAATGTGGCGAGGATCTGTCACATTTGAAACTCCAATGCTTTGGAGCTTGGGCTTCTTGACCACATTCATTTTTGGTGGTCTAACTGGAGTTATTCTTGCCTCTCCTACACTTGACTTCCACCTGTCCGATTCATACTTCGTTGTGGCTCACTTCCACTATGTAGTGTTTGGAACTGTGGTCTTTGCGATGTTCGCTGGTTTCTACTTCTGGTGGCCAAAGATGACAGGAAAGATGCTCAACGAGCGTCTAGGAAAGATTCACTTCTGGCTTCTGTTTCTCGGTTTTCACGTCACGTTCCTAATTCAGCACTGGTTAGGCGTAATTGGTATGCCGAGACGTTATGCCACATACCTGGAAACTGATGGCTTCACTTGGATGAACCAGGTTTCAACTGCGGGTTCTGCATTACTCGCTCTTTCCATGCTTCCGTTCGTGTGGAATGTTTGGATTACTCATCGAAATGGTGTGAAAGTTGAACTAAACGACCCGTGGGGTTATGGACGTTCGTTAGAGTGGGCAACCGCAACTCCATTCCCAAGACACAACTTCACGAGCATTCCAAGAATTAGAAGCGAGTCTCCTGCATTTGATTTGCACCACCCAGATTTTGCTGACCCAGCGTCGTTACCGCAAGACGCCCCAAAGGTGAAAGTTAAATAATGAAGACCAACGTAGCTATCTTTAATCTCCTGACCGTCTTTTACATCATCGTTGCAGCTGTCTACGGTTACTGGTCAAACCTTGTCTACGGTGAGATCGAAGTTATCGGTTTTGCAGCAATTGGAATGCTAGTTTTCCTGACCGGGTTCCTAGCCTTCTACCTGGGCAAGACTGCAAAGAACTTTACTGGCCCTGAAGACATGCCGGATGCAAACATCGAAGACGGTGAAGCTGAAATGGGTTTCTTTGCACCATGGTCTTGGTGGCCAATAATGCTTGGTATCGGCGGAGCTATCTGCTTCACCTCTCTAGCTGTCGGTTGGTGGATGTTTATCATTGGTTTCCCGTTAGCAATCATTGCTCTAATCGGTTTTGTGTTTGAGCACTCCAGAGGATTACACGCTCACTAAATATTTAGTAAATGAAAATCCCGCCTGAAATAAGTCTCAGGCGGGATTTCCTTTATTAACTTCTAGAACTATTTAGCCTGCTCAATAGCTTTCTTTACTTCTGCTTCAATCTCATGATTGTGATGAGCTGCTTCATCAATCTCGGTCTGAGTAGCAGGGGAGATGCGGTCTTCGAAGTAGAACTTCGATAGGGATGCACGGATTCTGCTTGAGAAGGTGATCTTTCCCTGAGCGTTTGGTCTAGCAAGGGTTGGCTTGTAATCCTTGAAGTCAACCAGCTTGTATAGGTCGTGAGGTTCTAGTGGCTCGTGAACCTCAATGTATTCACCGTGCGGTAGACGAACGATACGTCCAGATTCTCTACCGTGAATTGCAATCTCGCGATCCTTGCGCTGAAGTGCTAGACACATGCGCTTGGTTACGAAGAATGCAACGAATGGAAGGACAATGAGCGCAATCTGCATGGAGACTAGAACTTGGTTCAGGGACATCTTGAAGTTAGTGGCAATCAAGTCTGTGCTTGCACCAGCCCAAAGAACAGCGTAGAACGTTACTCCAGCAGCACCGATAGCTGTTCTAGTTGGAGCGTTGCGAGGGCGGTCAAGAACGTGGTGCTCTCTCTTGTCCCCGGTGACCCAGTTTTCAATGAATGGGTAGACTGCAACGATTGCAAGGAATACCAAGCTGACAACCAACGGTAAAAGAATGTTTGTTGAGACTGTGTAGTCACCAATCATGAACTCAATACCTGTTGGAGCTAGACGCAGCGCGCCATCCAACCAGCCGATATACCAGTCAGGCTGGGTACCAGCTGAAACAGGGGATGGGTCATAGCCACCATAGTTCCAAATTGGGTTGATTGTAAAGAATGTTGCGATCAACATGATTGCGCCGAAAACGATGAAGAAGAATCCACCAGCCTTGGCTACGTAAACAGGCATTAGAGGGTAACCAACAACGTTGGTGTCTTTCTTACCAGGACCTGAGTAGTGAGTGTGTTTGTGAATCACGAGCATGAACAAGTGCAGAGCTAAGAAGACAAGAATCAAAGCTGGCACAAGCATGATGTGCAAGCTGTACAGTCTTCCTACGATTGCGGTTCCAGGAAACTCTCCGCCGAACAAACCTGCTGAGATTGAGGTTCCAACGAATGGAACACCCTTCATCATTCCGTCAATAATTCTCAGACCGTTACCTGAAAGAAGATCATCTGGGAGTGAGTAACCGGTGAAACCAGCTGCCATACCAAGAACGAAAAGAACGAAACCGACAACCCAGTTCAATTCACGTGGCTTACGGAAAGCACCGGTGAAGAAAACTCTAAGCATGTGAAGACCAGCAGCTGCAACAAATAGCAAAGCTGACCAGTGGTGAACTTGACGCATCAAAAGTCCACCGCGAACTTCAAAGCTGATGTCGAGGCTTGAAGAGTATGCGACAGACATGTGCGCACCCTTTAGGGGTGCGTAAGAACCTTCATAGATTGTTTCCGCCATTGAAGGGTCGAAGAAGAAAGTTAGGAATGTTCCTGAGAGAAGAAGTACTAGGAATGAATACAGTGCAACTTCACCGAGCATGAATGACCAGTGGTCTGGGAAGATCTTGCGACCGAACTCTTTTAGGATGCCTCCCACGCCGACACGCTCGTCCATGTAGTTGGCTGTGCCAGCTAGGAAACCATTTTTCTTTGGGGCAGCAGTGCTACTCATTACTTGACACTCCTATCCCAGAATGACGGTCCAACAGGTTCGTGGAAATCGCTTTGAGCAATTAGGTATCCTTCATCATCGACGGTTATTGGAAGTTGAGGAAGAGCTCTAGTCGCAGGACCAAAGACAACCTTGCAACCATCTACAAGATCGAATGTTGACTGGTGGCATGGGCAGAGTAGGTGGTGAGTGTGCTGCTCGTAAAGAGCTACTGGACAACCAACATGTGTACAAATCTTTGAGTAAGCGACGATACCTTGGTAGGACCAGCTAGCGCGTTCTTCAGTTTCAATAAGTTCACTTGGATCAACTCGAACCAGAAGAACTGCAGCCTTAGCTTTTTCTTCTAGGTAACCGTGTTCGCCAGGCATAAGACCTTCTGGAACTACGTGATAAACAGATCCGATAGTGACATCAGAAGCCTTGATTGGACGGCCGTTAGGGTCTCTAGCCAATCTAGTTCCAGGCTTCCAAGCAGTGTGGCGAAGTTTGTCATTAACGTTAGGACCCAAATCACCGAAGATGATTAGACCTGGAAGAGGGAAAAGAGCAAGCGCTCCGTAGAGAGTTCTTCTGATTAACTTTCTTCTGCTGAAACCAGACTCTTGATTTGCAAGGTTGATGATTTCAATCGCAGCAGCGCGCTTCTCATCGGAGCCACGAGTTAGGTGACGTTCTTCTGAAACTTCGTTGTCTGGCATAAGTGTCTTTGCCCAGTGGACGGCACCAACACCAATACCGAATAAACCAAAGGTAATTCCTAGGCCAAGGAACAAAGTATTTAAACGAACACTGTTCATGTCTCCGACAACGATAGGGAAGGCGAAGTAAGAGTAGAGAGCAAAAGCGCTTCCGAGCATTGAGATAACGAAGAGAAGTGTTACTTGACGAACAGCGTTCTTCTCATGCTTCACACTCTGATCAGTCATACGCACACGGTGTGGCTCCAAGCCTGGATCCTTAACTGCATCCTCGTGGATAACTCTTAGACCAGTTTCGTATTCGTGCTCTGAGTAACGACTGTCAACCTGTTTTACCAAGTCTTTTGAATCTTCGCTCACTTTAATCTTTCTGACTAGTTTGACTTAGCGCCAAGCCATACTGTGATGGCAACAATTAATCCGAGTAGACCCAACCAAGCCAGAAGTCCTTCAACTACGGGACCTAGGTTGCCTAGCTCTTCACCACCAACTGATCTGTTGTTCTGCAAGTAAGTCAGGTAGGTGATGATGTCGTTCTTTTCTTCAGGGGTGATGTTTGCTTCGTTGAATACAGGCATGTTCTGTGGGCCTGTAACCATTGCTTCGTAAATAGTTTTAGCCGAAGACTTCATTAGGTTCGGAGCATACTTACCTTCGGTGAGAGCTCCACCTGCACCACCTGCGTTATGACACATGGCACAGTTAATTCTGAAAAGTTCTCCACCGACTGTTGGGTTACCATTTGCCTGAAGGTAGGCCTCATCAGGAATTCCTGGACCATCTGCAAGAGAGCCAATGTATGCAGCCATTGCAGCTATTTGCTCTTCATTGAACTGCACAGGCTTGACTTCTAACTGAGGTCCACTCGCAGCACCTGGCATACGACCTGTTGAAACTTGGAAATCTACAGAAGCTTCACCGACACCAATAAGGCTTGGCCCATTTGCAGTTCCTTCTGAATTCTTTCCGTGACATGAAGAACAGTTTGAGAGGAACAGCTTTTTACCTAAAGCAATTTCCTCAGCGGTGTGAACTGCCTGAACCTTAGGGGAGACCGCTGCGTTAACAGCTGTGTATCCGGTTCCAACTGCTAGCAGGCCAGCAAATAAGACGATTCCCAAAGCCATCGGGCTTCGGCGCATACCGTTTATCTTCTTTTTGATCATCTGGGTAAATATGCCTTCTGGTTATTTCAATACATAAATAATTAGGAAAAGACCGATCCAAACTACGTCCACGAAGTGCCAGTAGTAAGAGACCACGATTGCTGCTGTTGCTTCCTTGTGCCCGAACTTAATCGCAGCAAAACTTCTTCCAATAACGAACAGGAACGCGATCAGACCACCGGTCACGTGCAGAGCGTGGAAACCAGTAGTTATGTAGAAAGAAGAACCGTAGGAGTTGCTATCCAGCGAAATACCTTCGCTAATCAGGGTCGCATACTCCCAAACCTGACCTGAAACGAAGACGGCTCCCAGGATGTAGCTGAGAATGAACCACTCAACCATTCCCCATTTCATAGGCGACTTTCCAGTAGCGCGAGGCTGCATTCTTTCAGCCGCAAAGACGCCGAACTGGGCTGTGAAGGATGAAGCCACGAGAATCAAGGTATTGATAAGAGCAAAAGGGACGTTCAAGACCTGTGTGTCAGCTTCCCAAATCTCAGGTGAATTGGCTCTAAGGCTGAAATACATGGCAAAAAGAGCTGCGAAGAACATAACTTCGCTACCAAGCCAGACGATTGTGCCCACTGAAGTGGCACTCGGGCGGTGGATTTGACCGTGAGCTAGGGGAGCAGTTGTCATGCTCTAATTCTACATTCCCAAATCGTTATAAACGCTGAGAATGCCCGATGTTGTGCTGTTTAAATTCACATTTTTCAAAGAGCTAGAAGGCTAAACTGAAGCAATGAATGACGAACTGAGTTGGAAGTCCATTTTAGGCAAGCTCGTTGCTGCCGAGGATCTAACTCATGCGCAAGCAGACTGGGCAATTCGTCAGATTATTTCAGCAGAAGCAACTCCTGCACAGGTTGGCGGCTTCCTTCTAGCTATTCGTGAAAAGGGGGAAAGCGTCACGGAGTTGAGTGCCTTCGTTGATGTTTTACTAGAGCATTCAGTAAAACCTCCTTTGTCCAACGATGCAATAGACATCGTTGGCACCGGGGGAGATCAGCTTGGAACGGTAAACATTTCAAGCATGGCCGCAATCCTGACTGCAGCCGCTGGATACCCAGTACTTAAGCACGGATCTAGATCTGCCTCTGGTAAGACTGGATCCTCTGAGATGCTGGAAGCTTTAGGCATCAATCTCAACCTCAGCCCAGATCAATTAGGTCAGGTATTCGAGAAGACGGGGATTTCGTTCTTCTTCGCTCCGCTTTTCCATCCAGCGCTCAAAAATGTAGGCCCAATCAGAAAAGAATTGGGTATTCCAACAACTTTCAACTACCTAGGCCCATTAGCCAATCCAGTCCAGCCAGTGGCCACAGCACTCGGAGTGGCAAATTCTTCAGTTGCACCGCTATTAGCGGCTGAAATGGCCAACAGAGGCCGAACTGCACTAGTTTTTAGGGGTTCCGACGGATTGGATGAACTTACAACCACCGGAACGAGCAAAATATGGGTAGTTTCGGGGTCAAAAATCACTGAAACCGAGCTAAATCCAGAGGATTTGGGGATTCAGTTAGCAACTGTGACCCAGTTGATCGGTGGAGACGCCATTGAGAACGCTCAGGTAGCAAGGGTTGTTCTAGATCCAGAAACCAAATTGACGGGGGAGCAACAGGCTATTCAAGACATCGTGGCACTAAATGCTGCCGCTGGAATCGCAGCCTATGAACTTTACAAGAACCCAAATGGTTTTAACCTGCATGAAGAGTTGGCTAAAGCTCTAACCAAAACTAGATCAGCAATTGCAAACGGTGCCGCCTTGGCGAAACTGAACCAGTGGGTGAGTGTAAGCCAGGAATTAGGGGAATAGGCTCTCAGAGCCAATAAAACATTACTTGACATAATGTTCATTATCGGCACATCCTATTACTGGAGGTTAGCCTCAAGCCAACTAGGTAGCTCATGTGGTGCTACGAGCTCTCCGGAGTTTAGAAGATCTGAAATCCTCCACCAACGGACTTCCAGAACATCCCTGAGTTCATCTTGAGTGAAACCTGAGGTATCTGGATTGAATGTTTCAATCTGAAGTTTGTAAATCGTATCTGTGTAGGTATGGCTATGAATTCCATCACCCCAGAGCCAGACGCCAGATGCCACCAGAATAGGTTCTCCAAGAGCCTCAGGGTCTATAGCCATTCCAGTTTCCTCGGAGAGCTCTCTGACGGCTGCCTGTAGTTCTGTTTCACCTGCATCGATGCCTCCACCAGGGGTGAGCCATCTCGGCGGTAATTCAACCTCAGGGTCGAAGTGCGTTTTGAACATTAGGACCTCGTTTGCTGGGTTTATCAGTAAAACTCTTGCCGTTGATCGATGTTTTACGTGAATTCTCTCCATTTACTGCCTATTCCCCAGTCTTTTGTGGTTTTTTCGGGTCAAATCCAAAGATTTTCATAGATATTTGCAGTAAATAGCCGATTCCCACAGCAAAAAGCAGTGTTCCTAGCCCAACAGTACCGCCCAGAAGCCAGCCAGTAACTAGAACTAAACCCTCGATGAGAGTTCTCATCACCCAGAATGGCCAACCAGAGACCCTAGTGAGACCTACCACAAGCCCATCTCGGGGTCCTCCCCCTAGATTCGCTGAAATATACAAGCCCAAGCCAACAGAGCAAATCAGTAAACCAATGATCAGCCAGACGAGCTGGGACCCGAAATCTGGCATCTCAGGGACCAGAGGTTTATTGAGATCTGCGAACGGCCCGATCGCAAAGGCGTTGACTATGGTTCCAACACCAGGTCTCTGTCGAATTGGTATCCAGAACAGCAAAACCACAACACTGATGCAAGAGGCTGCTAGAGCAAAACTCCACCCAGTTTGGTTCTGTATTCCTTGAGTTAATACATCCCAAGGCGGAACTCCCAACCCGGTGTGAATCATGATCGCTAAACCAAGACCAACTAGATATAGCCCAAAGATAAGCCGGAATAAAGCTTTTCCTGTGGCTATAGTCAGTCTGGAGGGCACGAGCACTAGCCTATCCCCTCGCCTAATTTGACCAAGCCAGGACCCTTATGCAGAAACATCCATACTTCATCAAAGACAAGGTGATTGTCCTAGCGCACCGAGGTGGCACCAACCCTACCGAAAACACCATCCAAGCAATAACTAAAGCGCTTGAAGTAGGAACAGACGTAATTGAAACTGACATTCAAGCAACCAAGGACGGTGTCGCTGTCCTATTCCATGACGACACAATCGAACGCCTAACTGGGAAAAACATACGTGTTGATGAACTCGACTGGGCAGAACTATCAAAATTCGAATTAGCTGGTGGGACACAGATTGCTTCGTTGGAAGCAGCGCTAACTCGTTTCCCTAAAGCAAGATTCAACATCGATGTAAAGGCAGAAAGAGCAATCAACAACCTGGTTCAAGTCGTTGAAGGCCTTAACGCACATGACCGAGTTCTAGTTTCAAGTTTTAGTAACAAGCGAAGACTGAAAGCCTTGAAACTCTTCAGTAGACCAGTTGCAACTTCTGCGAGTGCCTCTGGAGTTCTAAAGACTTGGCTTTTCTGCTTCTTTGGTGTTTCAACTAAGAAACTCGCAAAGTCACTTGAAGGTATCGGTGCACTTCAGATTCCAAGACACTTCAAGTTTCTAAGGCTCGACACCCCAAGGTTTATTCGAAAGGTGAAAGCGACCGGAACACATATTCACTACTGGACAATCAATGATCCTGAAGAAATTATCGAACTCGCCTCACTAGGTGCCGACGGAATTGTCACTGATGTGCCAGAGTTAGCAGTTCAAACCCTGAGAAAAGCCTGAGTCTGGGAATTAGTTCACAACATTTTCGCTTCTATCTAATGAGATCAAAATTTGCCTCACCTAACGTTAGGAACGAAACATGTCACAGCAGCCAATGCGAGGATCAAGACTCGGTTCAGAGAGCTTTGAGCAAGACACAAACAAGAACCTCTCCCCTAGACAGACCTGTTCCTATCGTTGCGCGAACGATCACATTACCGAAATGATTTTTTCTGCAGATGCAGAAATTCCAGTTGCCTGGGGATGTAAGCAGTGCTCTCTTGAAGGTGCGCTTCTAGATGTAAATGGTAAACAGGCCTTTGAAACTGAAGTTCCTAAAACACCTAGAACACATTTTGAAATGCTGCTCGACCGCAGATCTAGAGAAGAACTTGAAGAGCTATTGACTGAGCGCTTAGGAGAACTTAAAGCTCGTCGTGCAAGAGGTCAGGCAGACGCTACAAACAGTTAACCTCTGCGAGTAAGTCTTCTGAAGCCTAGTTTGGTCATAAGGATTAGGGCTTCACGAACAATATCTGAGCTCATTTTTGAATCTCCGATTTCGCGCTCAACAAAAGTTATTGGGACTTCGGTAGTTCTAACTCCTGCCTGAAGAGTTTTGTATGCCATTTCGATCTGGAACGAATAACCGCGAGCATTTATCGAACTTAGATCGAGTGACTTCAAAAAACTTGTTCTAAATACTCTGAAGCCTGCAGTCATGTCATTTAGTTTGCCGCCGAGCATAAACCTTGCGTAGAGGTTCCCTCCTCTAGACAGGATTTTCCTGTGTAGAGGCCAGTTCTGAGTTTTGCCACCGCGAACATATCTGGAACCGATAACTAATTCATTCTCAATTGCCGCTGCCAGAAGATGAGGCAGGTCTTGAGCTCGATGGCTTCCGTCCGCATCCATCTCAACAATGAAGTCATAGTCCTTAGCGAACGCCCAGTTGAATCCAGCGATGTATGCAGCACCCAAGCCATCTTTACCTTTGCGGTGAAGAACGTTAATTCTCTTGTCAGCTTTGGCAAGTTCATTGGCAATTTCACCAGTGCCATCAGGGCTTGAATCATCCACGATTAGCAAATCAACATTTGGATTCTCTTTGAACAACCGACTAACCGCTCCCCTGATATTTCCTGACTCGTTGTAAGTCGGAGTGATTACTAAAGTCTTCAACTCTGTTTCTTTCTCTTACGTCTTGCAACAAAGTTTCCAACCAGAGCGATTGGGAATAAAAGTGTAGCTAGCCAGAACGTTGCCGGCTCAACGTAGCGTCCAAATGCAACAGCTGGAGTGATGTCAGTTCTCAAAGGAATATCTGAAACCATCGCTGCTGGAGTGAAGGTAGGAAGCTCGTGTTCAACGCTGCCATCCGGATGGTAAATACCTGAGACACCAACGGTTGAAATAGAAACAACTGTCCTACCTGTTTCGATAGCGCGCATTCTAGAAATTGCAGCCATCTGAACACCCTGCTCGCTCTTACCGAAGTCACTGCTGTTGGTTTGAATCATGATTGCCTGAGCACCACTGTTGACTAAGTCATAGTTGAGGTCATCAATCGTGACTTCGAAACATATGAGTGAACCAACTTGGCCTTTACCTGGGATGTCGAATATTCCATCGCGGGTTCCTGCACTCATGTCCCAACCGATTAGTCCGATCATGTCTGGAGCTAAAGACATAAAGAAAGGACGGTTAGGGACATATTCACCAAAAGGAACAGGGCGCTTTTTGTCGTACCAATCAGTCAAACCACGCTCAGGTAACCACAAGTCAACTTCGTTGAAGTAGTCGAGTCCTCTGAATGTCTTATTACCAAAAAGGAGCGGAGCTTTCAGTTCCTCATTTACAAATTGAGTGATTTTTTGTCGAGGGACAGCCATTGTCACCGGGTCTAGGTCAGCTGAGTTTTCCGGCCAAACCATTAGGTCAATACCTTTTGCTTTTCCAGCAGAAATCAAATCTCTAGACACAGCAATGTGCTTATCAAGAATTGATCCAGGTGGGTTAACAGCGAATAATCCAGCATTAGCATTTCCTTGCACAGCTGCAACCTTCATTGTGCCTGCCTGTGCAGAGGTGTCTAACACCAGAGCAAACGGAACCACAAAGAACACCATGAATGAAGCAATTGTTGGAACCCAGCTTCTGCTCCTTAGATAGATACCTGACCCTTGAGGAAGTGGATTCAAAAACTTGAGAGCAATTAGTGCGCTCACAAATGCAATCAAGAATGTAAGGCCTGCTATGTCGATAGCCCAAACCCACTTGGCCAGGTGGTTATCGACCTGGCTTAGCCCTCCCCTGGCCCAAGGCAATCCTCCGAATGGAAATTGACCTGCCACATATTCACGAGCTGTGTAAACGGTAGCAATTGCAAAACTTATGATGAATGGTTTAGCTTGGCCGAGATTCAGAGCGCCAAGCCACTTCCAGATGACAGCCATAACTCCAACTGCAACTCCGAAGATCAAACCTTCTGCGACCGAGAGGGCAACCCACGGTAGTAAACCTAGGTATGTGGTCAACCACTTAAGAACTAAACCGTAAAAAGCAATTCCAGCTAGTGAGCCAAGAGCAAAGCCTTTGAAGAAGCCAGAGTTTCTAATTGAGAGGACTAGGAAGAAGATTCCTAGGAAAACACCTGGAGCAAAGCTAAAAGCTGGGAAAGTAACGGCAATAAGCAAACCGGCGCTAATTGCCAGAATTGAACGCCCCCAGAACGAGTTTGAGTGCCTTAGCCAAGTCAAAGTCGTATTATTCATAACTATCTAAGCGTAATAGGAATATGCGACTATTCCCCGTTTGATCTTGTCAATCGAGGCCTCTGCAGCCTCAGAAAGCTCATCCTGATGCACTTTGGCTATCTGTTCTAGAAGGTCAATTGTCTGCTTACACCAGCGTATGAAGTCTCCAGCCAGCATGCC